>NC_015717.1:632000-948000 GCF_000253295.1 Hyphomicrobium sp. MC1
TTGCGGCGTTGCAGGCCGATGCGGCGGTGGTCGTTGCCTACGGCCTGCTGCTACCGAAAGCGATCCTGGACGCGACGCGGCTCGGTTGTTTTAACGTGCACGCCTCGAAGCTGCCGCGCTGGCGAGGGGCGGCGCCGATCCAGCGTGCGATCATGGCGGGCGATGCGGTCACGGCCGTCAACATCATGCGCATGGAGCAGGGACTCGACACCGGGCCGGTGTGCGTCGGCCGTGATGTTCCCATTTCGCCGGACATGACGGCAGGCGAGCTGCACGACATCCTGTCGAAGCTTGGCGCGGAACTGATGGTCGAGGCGCTGGGCAAACTCGAAGCGGGGACGCTCGCATGTGTGCGGCAGCCGGACGAAGGCGCGACTTATGCCGCCAAGATCGACAAGAGCGAGGCGCGGATTGATTTCTCGCGGTCTGCAAAAGAGGTCGCGGATCACATTCGCGGTCTGTCGCCGTTTCCCGGCGCGTGGTTTGAGATTTCGCTCGGCGGGAAGCCTGAGCGGATCAAGGTTTTGCTGGCGGCCGTTGTCGATGGTTCGGGTGCGCCCGGTACGCTGATCGACGACCGGTTGACCATTGCCTGCGGCAGCGGCGCGATCCGGATCGTGAAGCTGCAACGGGCCGGCAAGCAACCGATGGCGGCTTCGGATTTTCTGCGTGGTACGCCGGTTGCGGCCGGGACACCATTTTCCCGTTAATGATATCCGACGTCCGGGCTGCAAAGACCGGCGCTTGAGGCTACAACCCAGTGGTTGGTAGCGGCGAGTGCGAGAATGTTTCGGCAGGTCTGCGTTGGTCTTGTTTTGACGGCTGCTCTTCCCGTTGCAGCCATGGCTGCGGACTTCGGAGCGCCGACCGGTCCGACTGGCAGACATCTCGTGCCGGGCGCTGACGTGACGATCGAAAGCGGCGTCAGGGTCATTCGTCCGGTGCCGTTCGATCCCGCGTGGGTGGTTGGCGAGGAGACCGAGATTCCCGGCGGGGTCGTGTATCGCGGCGCTGCCTTCTACCGGGTTCCGGGTGTGCGAGCGCCGAAGGCTGTCCATAGAGTGAAGCCTCAAACACCCGACAAGCAGAACGAAGAATAACTGCCAAACGTTGAGCCTGCGCTCCGGAACGGCTAGGGATGGCGCGATCATCCCTGAGCACTGAGTTTGAATGCCCCGCTATCGCATCACCATTGAATACGACGGAACGCCATTTGTCGGCTGGCAACGGCAGGCGCAGGGCCTTTCGATCCAAGGCCTGCTTGAAGACGCGATCCGCAAGTTCTCGCAAGAGACGGTCGGCGTGCGCGGCGCCGGGCGCACGGATGCGGGCGTGCATGCGCTGGGTCAGGTCGCGCATTTCGACTTGAGCAAAGAGTGGTCGCCGGGCCGCGTTCGCGACGCGATGAACTTTCATTTGCGTCCGCATCCGATCGGTATCGTTGCGTGTGCGGCTGTCGATGCCGAGTTCGACGCCCGTTTCAGCGCGATCAAGCGGCACTACAAGTATCGTCTGCTGACGCGCCGCGCGCCGCCGATCCTTGATCGTAACCGCGTGTGGTGGACGATGCAGGAGCTCGATGCGGGCGCGATGCATGAAGCTGCGCAAGTGCTCGTCGGCAAGCACGATTTCACGACCTTCCGCGCCGCGCAGTGCCAGGCGGCGTCGCCCGTCAAGACGCTCGACAGGTTCGAGATTTCCCGAGACGGCGACGAGATCGTCTGCACCGTGTCAGCGCGTTCGTTCCTGCACCATCAGGTGCGGTCGATGGTCGGGAGCTTAAAGCTCGTCGGCGAAGGCAAGTGGGCTCGGGCGGACCTCGCAAAGGCGCTGGCTGCGGCGAACCGGGAGGCGTGTGGGCCCGTCGCGCCGGCGTCGGGCCTTTACCTCGTCGCGGTCAATTATCCGCCCGCAAACGTCACGACGTCTTCGTATCCTCCGTCACCAGCGCCAGAAATTCCTGACGCGTGATCGCGTTGTCGCGGAAGACGCCGAGCATGCGGCTTGTCACCATGTCGGTTCCCGGCTTGAGTACGCCGCGCGTCGTCATGCAATGATGCTCGGCCTTGATTATGACTGCCACACCCTGAGGATGCAGCGCCTCTTCGATCGCATTGGCGATTTGGGCCGTCATTTTCTCTTGGATCTGAAGCCGCTTGGCATAGGCATTCACCACCCGCGCGAGTTTCGAAATGCCGACAACGCGGCCATTGGGAATATATCCGACCCAGGCGCGGCCGATGATCGGCGCCATGTGGTGCTCGCAGTGGCTTTCGAAGCGGATGCCGCGCAGCACGATCATCTCATCGTAGCCTTCGATTTCCTCGAAGGTCTTGTTGAGGATCGCTTCGGGATCTTCGCCGTACCCGCGGAACCATTCCTCAAAGGCCTTGGTGACGCGGGCAGGCGTCTCCTTCAGGCCGTCGCGGTCGGGGTCTTCGCCCGTCCAGCGGAGGATGGTCTTGATGGCGGATTCGACGTCGGCGCGCGTCGGCTTCTTATCTGAATTCATGAGAACACTGAGTTGTTGTGAGAAGACGGTCATGCCAACGGGGGCAAACGAAGCGCCCTTATAGACCCATTGGATTTGAGACGGCAAATACCTGTTGCCGCCTCTCTAGATGGGGACCGATGGCCGGTTTGTCGACCCCGCAAGGCCGGACAAGTTAATTTGGCGCTCGCCGTGCCTTTTTAAGCCGATGGTGTGCCCGCCGCCGGGGTATGCGGCGTTTGGTGCGGATCGGCATGCGGATCTCTCCGCGGCGACAGTTTCCGGACGACGACGTAGAAGATCGGCGTGAAGATCAGGCCGAAGAGCGTCACGCCGAGCATACCCGCGAACACGGCCGTGCCCAGCGATTGCCGCATCTCGGCGCCTGCTCCTTCGGCGAAGACCAGCGGCACGACGCCCAGGATGAAGGCCAGCGACGTCATCAGGATCGGCCGCAGACGGGTGCGGGCAGCTTCGACGGCGGCGTCGACGCGGGACAGGCCGTTGTCCTCGCCCTGTTTGGCGAACTCCACGATCAAAATGGCGTTCTTGGCCGCGAGGCCGACGAGCACGATCAAGCCGATCTCGACCAGGATATTGCGATCGAGGCCACGGATGTTCACGCCGATCATTGCCGCCAGGATACACATCGGCACGATCAGGATGACGGCAATCGGCAGCGCCCAGCTTTCGTAGAGCGCCGCGAGCAGCAGGAACACGAAGACGACGGACAGGCCGAAGGCGTAGATTGCGGTATTGCCCGCAAGCTTTTCCTGCAGCGCGATCTCGGTCCATTCGAAACCGAAGCCTTGCGGCAGGACTTTCTCTGCGATCGCTTCCATCGTCGCAATGGCCGTGCCGCTCGAATAGCCGCGCGCAAGCTGAACCTGCACTTCGGCAGACGGATAGAGATTGTAGCGCGGCACGCGATAGGCGCCGGTCGTGTCCTGGAAGGTTGCGACCGAACCTATCGGCACCATGTCGCCGTCGTTGTTGCGCGTCTTCAGGTTGGAGACGTCGCGCAGCGACAGGCGATATGGGTTGTCGCCTTGCGCTGTGACGCGATAGGTGCGGCCGAGGATATTGAAGTCATTGATGAAGGCCGAGCCCATATAAACCGAGAGCGTTTCGAACACGCGGCTGATCGGAACGCCAAGCTGTTCGGCTTTGGTGCGGTCGATGTCGGCATAGACCTCAGGCGTGCGCACGTTGAAGAGCGTGAAGGCCTGCGTGAAGCCCGGCGTCTGGCCGGTGGCGCCGGCCATTGCCCAGGCCGCGCCTTCGAGCGCGGGCAGGCCGCGTCCCGCTTTATCCTGAACATAGCCTTTGAGGCCGCCGCCGGTTCCGATGCCGGGCACAGAGGGCGGTTCCAGCACGAAAATGAAAGCGTCCTTGAGGGTCGCCATTTGCTGGCGCAGGTCGGCAAGGATCATATCCTTGGTCAGGCCGCTGGCGATGCGCTGTTCGAACGGTTCCAGGCCGACGAAGACGACGCCGGTGTTGGGCGCGTTCGTGAATGTCGCGCCGTCGAAGCCGACGAATTCGACGGCGTTGGCGACGCCCGGCCGATGCATGATGATTTCGGAGGCGCGGCGCACGACTTCATCGGTACGCTTCAAGGTGGAGCCCGGCGGAAGCTGGAAGACCGTGATGAAGTAGGCGCGATCGAGCTGCGGGATGAGACCCGTCGGCGTCGCCGTTAATCGCTCATAGGTGACGTAGAGCAGGCCGGCGTAGACAAGGAGCAGAACGGCGGCGACGCGGATCAGGTTGCGCGTCAGCCAGGCGTAGCCATGCGACAGCGTGCTGAAGGCCCAGTTGAAGCCGGCGAAGAACCAGCGCAGGGGCGCACCGAGGATTGTCGCGATGGGATTGCGCTTTTCATGCTCTCCGGCGTGCGGTTTCAAGAGCAACGCAGCCATGGCGGGCGAAAGCGAGAGCGAGACCATCAGCGAAATTGCGGTCGAAGCGGCGATGGTGATAGCGAACTGCTTGAAGAAGGAGCCTTGCAGGCCGGTGATGAAGGCGGTCGGCAAGAAGACGCCGATCAGCACCAGCGAGATTGCAAGCAGCGCGCCGCCGACTTCATCCATCGTCTTATGAGCGGCCTCCTTCGGCGTCATGCCTTGGGCAATGTAGCGCTCGACGTTCTCGACAACGACGATAGCGTCGTCAACGACGATGCCGATGGCCAACACCAAGCCGAACAGCGACAGCGTGTTAAACGTGATGCCGACGAGGCTCATGATGAAGAAGGTGCCGACCAGCGATACGGGGATCGCCAGGATTGGGATGATCGCCGCGCGCCATGTCTGCAAAAACAGGATGACGACGAGGACGACGAGCACCAGTGCTTCGATGAGCGTATGGATGACGGCGTCGATCGAGAACTGAATGAACTCCGTCGGGTTATAGACGACCGCATAGCCGACGCCCGGCGGGAAGCTCTTCTTCAGGTGCTCCATCTCGGCCTTGACGTTGGCGGCCGTCGCCAGCGCGTTCGAACCCGGCTTTTGGAAGATGACGAGCGCGGTCGCGACCTTGTTATTGAGATAGGCGTTGACGGTATAGTCCTGCGAGCCCAGCTCGACGCGGGCGATATCGCGGATGCGAACGACCGAGCCGTCCGGTTCGGCGTGCACGACGATATTTTCGAACTGATCCGGCGATGACAGACGTCCGAGCGTCTTGACGTTGATCGTGAAGGCGCCGTCGGATGACGCGGGCGGCTGATTGATCGAGCCTGCCGCAACCTGCAAATTGGCGGCTTGGAGCGCCGAGACGACCTCACCTGCGGTCAGACCGCGAGCTGCGACTTTGTCGGGGTCGAGCCAGATACGCATCGAGTAGTCGCGGGCGCCGAAGACCTGGACGTCGCCGACGCCGTCGATGCGGGTCAGCACGTCTTTGACGTAGAGCGTCGCGTAGTTCGAGATGTACTGCTGATCGCGCGTGCCGTCAGGTGAGATCATGTGCACGACCATCATCAGGTCGGGCGAGGCCTTGCGTACAGAGATGCCGAGCCGGCGCACGTCTTCCGGCAGGCGGGGCTCAGCAACCGCGACGCGGTTCTGGACCAGAACCTGCGCCTGATCGACATTGGTGCCCGGCTTGAAGACGACGTTGATCGTCAACTGGCCGTCGCCGGTCGATTGCGAGTTGACGTAGAGCATGTCGTCGACGCCGTTGACTTCCTGCTCGATCGGCGTGGCGACGGTTTCGGCGATGACTTGGGCGGACGCGCCGGGATACGTAGCGTGCACGGCAACCGTCGGTGGCGCGATGTCGGGATATTCTGCGATGGGCAGAAACCGCATCGAGATCAACCCGAGGATCGTAATGATGATCGAGACGACTGCAGCGAAGATCGGCCGGTCGATAAAAAAGTGAGACAGACGCATCGGGCCCTATCGGCGTTGGAAGCTTCAGACGGAATGCTCGTTCAGGCGCGGCGGCGCAGATCAGTTCTGCGCCGTCTTCTCGGGCGGTTTGATCGCTCCCTCGGTCGGCGCAACTTTCGTTCCCGGCCGAATGGCGGGGTTTGCGACGCCTTCGATCACGATACGGTCGTCCGGCTTCAGTCCAGAGGTGATGACACGCAAGCCTTCGTACATCTGGCCGAGCGTCACCGGCGTGGCGGTGACAACGTTGTCGGCATTGACGGTATAAAGAATTTTGCTCGCCTGATCGGAGATGATGGCATCGTCGGGAACGAGAAGCGCATCCGCGTCGCCGCCGTAAACGGCGATGCGGGCGAAAAGTCCGGGCGTCAGCAGATCGTCTTTGTTAGACAGAACGGCGCGGCCGCGGATGGTGCCTGAGCGTTGATTGAAGGCGTTGTCGATGAAGTCCATCGTGCCCTCGTGCGCCCAGTCCTTTTCGTCGGCGAGTTTCACGCGGACGGGAACGGGCGCGAGGCGGGATGCGGGAAGCACGCCCGACTTCCGCTTGCGGGCATCGCGCATGTAGTCGGCTTCGGAGGTATCGAAGACGAAGTGAATGGGGTCGGTCGTGACGATGGTCGCCATCAAGGTCGAATTGACCTGACCGCCGATCACGAGGTTGCCGACGTCGATTTTCTTGTCCGAGACGCGGCCGGAGATCGGAGCGCGCACTTCCGCCCATTCCAGATTGAGCTCGGCCGATTTGAGATTGGCCTTTGCCGACATCACCTGGGCTTCGGCGACGCCGAGGCTCGATTTGCGCTGCTCGTAGACCTGTTCACTCAAGACTTTCGTTTCGACGAGCGGGCCGGCGCGTTCGAGATCGGCCTTGGCAAATTCGACCTGGGCCTGCGTGCGCGCGACATCCGCTTTCGCGGCTTCGACGGCGATCTGGAACGGCCGTTTATCGAGCGTGAAGAGGAGATCGCCCTGTTTTACGATCGTGCCTTCCTTGAAATTGACCTGATCGACGTAGCCGCTGACGCGTGGGCGCAGCTCGACGCGGGCGACGGCTTCGAAGCGGCCGGGAAATTCGTCCCACGTCTTGATGTGCTTCGCGATCGGGGGCGCCACGGTGACCGGAAACGCCGGTGGCGCGCTCTGCGCGCTTGCAGATTGGACGTTGCTCGCGATGAAGGCCATCGCGGCCAGCACGGACAAGGCCGAGCATCGAGGCTTAAGCCTCACAAGGGCGGTGGTCGTCGTCATTTTTTCAGAATCCACAGGCGAGAATTTTCCACGGCGCGCCGACGCCAGTGGACAATAGTACATCACATGCATTCCGACGATCCGAAATTCAATGATGTTGACCATCATTGCGGCCCATCTCATTGCGGGCAAAGGGCATTTCGTCCCGAGACAGTGGCCATAAAGCCTCGATCGAATAAGAGGCTTTCAAAACTAGGATTTCAGTAAGCCGCTCAATCCCAGCAGAAATGCCGCGATCGTTTGCAGGCTGTATGAAAATACGACACGAAAATAACGAAGGCGCATGCAGGTTTTTTGTCTGCATACGCCTTTCCGTTCCAAAGTATGATTTTCGCTCTAAAGCAGTGTGCCCCGCAGCACGAGCATGGCGACGCTAAAATAGATCATCAGGCCGGTGACATCGACGAGCGTTGCGACAAACGGGGCTGACGCGCTCGCGGGGTCGAAGCCAATGCGTTTCAGCAAGAACGGCAGCATTGCGCCGGTCAGCGAGCCGAAGGTGACAATGCCGATGAGGCCGAGCCCGACGGTCAAGGCGACGAGCTGCCAGTGCGGGCCGTAGTCGAAGATACCGATCGTCTGCCACAGCGAAATGCGCGCGATGCCGATGATGCCGAGGATGGTGCCAAGCGTAATGCCCGTCGGAATCTCGCGGATGGCGACGCGCCACCAGTCGCGCAGCCGGATTTGTCCGAGCGCAAGCGCACGAATGAGAAGCGATGTCGACTGCGAGCCGGAGTTGCCGCCCGAGCTCATGATCAGCGGAATAAAAAGCGTTAAGACCACCGCCTTTTCAAGCTCATCGGAATAATGCTGCATCGCGCTCGCTGTCAGCATTTCGCCGAGAAACAAGGCGCAAAGCCAACCGGCGCGCTTCTTGATCATCTCCAGGAAGCCGATTTCCAGATACGGCTCGGCGATGCCTTCGACACCGCCGAACTTCTGCACGTCTTCGGTACTCTCATCGAGGATGGCGTCGATCACGTCATCGACGGTGACAATGCCGAGCACGCGGTGCCTGGCGTTGAGAACCGGGACGGCGAGAAGGTCGTGGATCGAGATCAGCCGTGCGACTTCTTCGCGATCGGTGTCGGGATCAACCCAGATCGGATCGCGATCGGGTGCGACCTCTAGAATGGGTTGATCGGGCTCGCCGGTAATCAGCTGACGCAGCGTGACAGTGCGCACGAGGATGCGCGACACAGGATCAATAACATAGATCGCATAGACGGTTTCGCGTGTGTGCTCGACCTCGCGGATCAGCCGCAAGGTGTCGGCGACCGTGAACGTCGAGGGGACGCTGACGAACTCGGTCGTCATGATGCTGCCGGCGGTGCCCTCATGGTAGGCGAGCAGCAGCTTCAGGGATTGGGCGGTCTCGAAATCGAGAAGCGACAGCAGCTTCGTGCGGTCGGGACCGTCGAGCTGACGCAGGAGGTCGGCCGCGCGGTCGGCGGACATGCCGGTCAGGACCTGGCCTGCAAACTCCTCTGGGAGTTCGAGGATCAGGTCGCTGGCGCGGGACAGCTCGGGGCGGTCGAAGATTTCAACGACGCGATCGAGTGGAAGCTGCGCCAGAATTGACGCAGCTGTTTCGAGGTCTTCCTCGTTGAGCTGAGCGACAATGTCGGCGTCGTGCTCTTCGAGCAACTCGACCAGAACGATCGGGTCGACATCGTCACCCGATGCTTTGCGGATGTTTTCCATGGCTCACCTTCCGATCCGCCGTCGCACGGATCGTGGGAGCCGACCCAACGGTCAGTCCACGAGCCTCGACGGCCGGGGCAATCGACTACTGTCGCTAGACAAGGGTTGGGTTCCTTCGGATTCGCGGCACCTTAAACAGGGGCAACCGCGCGGTTCACATGAGCCGTTCGGGAGTAATAGTCAAGATCAACACGTTCGATCTTTTGGATTTTTCCCTCGGCTGGACGGCCAGGGTGATGGCTCACGCTAGAATTATGGAGATGGTGTCTGCGGCGGCCTTGCGCGCGCCGACATTTCGTCGGCAAACTCGGATGGTTTTGGGATTTGCGGCGTGTGGCACATGGGTGGCACCAGAACAAGCACTCCCGATCTGCTGGAACCGGGAACACACGTGTTCTCCGGTACCGTTCGGGTGTGGGGCAATGATTACGCCGAGCTCCATACCGACAGCGGCGTCACCATTCAGCTTGTCACCCAGGGGCTTCATACCTTGCGAGACGGCGCGCGGATCACGGTCGTGACGCGGCGGTATCGGCCGCTCTATCAGATCGAAGAGGTGTTGGACACCTGACGAGCACGTTTTGGTCCAGCTATCCTTAGCTGGCAGCCAGGATTTGCCAGCCCGTCCAAGTAAGCGCAAAACATATCGGCTAGAGCACCGGCAAAGGCCTTAATTTCCGCCGGGGTGCGCGGCGTTTCCGAGAACTGCTTTCCGACGGTGCTAAGCGTCGTCTTGATAAGTTTGGCTGCCAACGATTGCTGCGACTTCGAGGCATTGGGCAATGCTTCACGCATGAAATTGTCCATCGCTCGTGCGCTTGATGCTCTCGCTTCCTTTGCTTCCGGAGCATTGCGGTAGAGAGGGGCGGCGTCGTCCAACGCGACACGGACTGCGGCTTCGTCGCATTCCGATCGGATAAAGGTATGTACGAGCGTTCGGAGTCGTTGAAGCGCTGGTTTGCGTGAGTCGCCGAGAATGCTGCTCAACAACTCTGTCGTCTGCCGCCACTCGTCGCACTGGAGACGAAAGAGGATCGCCGCCTTGTTCGGAAAATACTGATAGAGCGAGCCGACGCTGACTCCGGCTCTTTCGGCGACTCTCGCAGTCGTGAAACGCTGCGCACCTTCTTTCGCTAAAACCTGAATAGCAGCGTCCAGAATGGCCGTTACAAGCTCGGTGGAGCGGGCCTGCCGAGGTTCTTTTCGCGAGGAAATTTGGGTTCTTTTTTTTCGGGACATGGGCGGCGTAGGGAATGCGAATAGTGAATGCGATTGATTAATCGTATTCTTGATCGGGCGGAAGACTGATCAAAAGTCGTAGGAGAGATTTACGATGAATACGCTGACTACACCCCCTGTTGGGCCGCTTCTGGATAGGCTTTTTGAAGTAGCTAGCGCCATCTCGCCGACGGACAGTCCCGATTTTGCGGACCTTTCGTCCGAAGAACATGCGCGACTGATGAGCAGCAAGGTTGATTACCGGGATTTCTATCGGCGATTAAAGGACTTCCCGCTTGCGGTCTCGCGGGAGACGGGAACGTTGCTCTACATGCTTGCGCGCGGATGCCGGGCGCGATCAATCGTCGAATTCGGAATGTCATTCGGCGTTTCGACACTGCACCTCGCCGCGGCGCTTCGCGACAATGGCGGAGGCCGTCTAATCACGAGTGAGTTCGAGCCATCGAAAGTGGTAAAGGCACGCGAAAATCTGACGGCGGGCGGTGTGGTTGATCTGGTCGAAATTAGGCAAGGCGATGCGCTTCAGACGCTGAACGCCGATCTTCCTGAGGTCATCGACCTCGTGCTGCTGGATGGTGCGAAAGCACTTTACCCGGAAATTTTAAGCTTGCTGGAAAGCCGCCTCAGGCCGGGAGCCTTCGTGATCGCCGACAACGCCGATTACAGTCCCGACTATTTGACTCGCGTGCGTTCGCCATCGAATGGTTATCTTTCGACGCCGTTCGGTGACGATGTGGAAGTGTCGATGAGGCTCGGCTGATAAGAATTCGCACCGTGCGAGTTCTCCCGCACGGTGCGAATGGTCTTGTTTTGCTGTTCGGCCGCTTAGAACGCTGCGTCGATGTCGACGATATCGATCAGCTTGTGGTTCACAAACTCCTTGATGCCGAGGCCGAGCAACTCGCGGCCGTATCCTGAGCGCCGGACGCCGCCGAACGGCAGGTCGGCCTTGACCATGGTCGGATGGTTGACGAACACCATGCCGGTTGAGATGCGCTTGGCGACTTCGGCGCCATGAGCGGGGTTCGACGTGAAGACCGAACCGCCGAGGCCGAACGGCGAGTCGTTGGCGATGCGGACGGCATCGTCTTCGTCCTTAGCCTTGAAGATCATCGAAACAGGACCGAAGAACTCCCAGTAGCGG
The DNA here is from genome assembly GCF_000253295.1 of Hyphomicrobium sp. MC1. Lineage (NCBI taxonomy): Bacteria > Pseudomonadati > Pseudomonadota > Alphaproteobacteria > Hyphomicrobiales > Hyphomicrobiaceae > Hyphomicrobium > Hyphomicrobium sp. MC1. Next base: position 643,234 of record NC_015717.1, read on the forward strand.
GCCGGGTTGTCTTCTGCGATATCGGTGAGGATCGTCGGCTGCAGGAATGCGCCCTGGTTGGGAACGCTCGGGCCGACTTCGATCGCCTTGGCGCCGTGCGCGACGGCCTGGCGGATCTTGTCCTTGAGGTCGTCGACGGCTTTCTGCGACGAGAGAGGTGCAAGCGTCGTGTTGGGATCCATCGGATCACCGGCGCGCAGCTCGGAAACGCCCTTGACGTAACGTTCCATGAAGCCGTCGTACGCCGGCTCTTCGATAATCATGCGCTTGGAGGATACGCAGACCTGGCCGGCATTCCAGTGGCGGCCGAACACGGCCCACTTCGCGGTCTTGTCGAGGTCGGCGTCTTTCAGGACGACGAAGGCGTCGGCGCCGCCGAGTTCCATCGTCGACTTCTTGAGCGCCTTGCCGGCTTCAGCCGCAACGATCGAACCGGCGTATTCGGAGCCGGTGAGGGCGACGCCGTGAACGCGCGGATCGTTGAGGACCACGCCGACGTGGGGATGATCCAAGAAGAGATTGATGAAGGCGCCGTCCGGCAGACCAGCTTCCAGCATGAGGCTTTCGAAGGCAATGGCGGATTGCGGAACGTTGGCGGCGTGCTTCAGCAGGATGACGTTACCTGCCGAGAGCTGGGGCGCGATGATGCGGGCGATCTGGTAGTAAGGGAAATTCCACGGTTCGATCGCGAGGATGATGCCGAGCGGATCGCAAACCAGAACGGCCTCGCCTTCTTCCGGATCTGCAACCGGAAGCTTTTCCGGAGCCAGCAGTTTCTCGGCGTTCTTGGCGTAATATTCAAAGATGCGGGCGGAAAGCTCAACTTCGGCTTTCGCTTCGGAAAGCAGCTTGCCCATTTCGATCGTCAGGATCGGCGCGTACTTATCGACATCGCGGCGCAGGAGGTCCGCAGCCTTCTGCATGATGCGCGCGCGTTCGCGAAACGACGTCTCGCGCCAGCTGAGAAATGTATCATGCGCTTTATCGATGGCCTGTTTGATTTCGGATTCGCTGGCCGTCGGAAAGGTCTTCAGGACTTCTCCCGTATAGGGGTTGGTCGTCACGAACTTCATCGTTTGTCCTTCCTAGGATTATCGTCTTGTTTTCCCGATCAGCGCGGGCCGAAGCTCTCAGGACTGATTTTTGGAAAGTGCGGGATGAACTAAGGGTTGCCCGGCGGTCGGGGAAAATATTGAGGTTCAATGTTTGGAGAATACGACTATGGTTCAAGACGACCTTGATGCAGAGCAATTCCCGGCTCGGTCCTAACGGCACGAGCATTGTCATCGCGTTTCGCGAAAAGTGACGATTGCCGCGAAAATCGACGATATTTTTGGACGCTCCAGGAAATTAAGAGAAGCGCACCGATGCCGATGCTTCGGCGCGCCCTCTATTATGAGATGATCTGCTATGCATTCTGTGCGCCGGGCAGCAATCCTTCAAAAGGCGCGAAATTTCCGATTGACTATCTTGCTTCAACTCAAGGTAGTCCGTCGTGGATTGTCAGATCATGCCGCCGTTTGCGCGCAGGACTTGACCGTTGATCCAGGCGCCTTCCGGGCCTGCGAGGAACGAGACGACATTGGCGATGTCTTCGGGAGTTCCGAGGCGTTCCATCGGGTTCATCTTCGCCATTTTATCGATCAACTCATCCGATTTGCCGTGAAGGAAAAGTTCGGTTGCGACGGGGCCGGGCGCAATCGCGTTCACGGTAATCGACCGGCCGCGCATTTCCTTCGCCATGATGCCCGTCATCGCTTCGACGGCAGCTTTGGTGGCGGCGTAGATGCCATAGTTCTCGAGTTTGAGGCCGACGACGCTGGTCGAGAAATTGATGATGCGGCCGCCGTTGCGCAGGTGTTTGCCTGCCTCACGCATGGCATTGAACGAGCCCTTCAAGTTGATGGCCACTTGGCGATCGAAAGCGGCGTCGTCGGCGTCGGAAATCGATGAGAGCGCCATAACGCCCGCATTGTTGACGAGCACGTCAATACCGCCGAAGGCCGTTTCGGCCGATTGAAACATGCGACGCACGTCCTCGGGCTTTGATACGTCGGCCTGGGCTGTCACGGCCTTGCCGCCCACCTTTTCGATCTTTCGCACGACGTCATCGGCCTGGGCGGCGCTGCCGGCATAGTTGACGACGACCGTGAAGCCGTCCCTGGCGAGACGCTCCGCGACGGTGGCCCCGATGCCGCGGGAAGCGCCTGTGACGATGGCGACCCTATTCTGGTTGGCGGTCATTTTTCCTTCTCCATTCGAAGAGCGCGCCGAAGCGCGTTTGCTGTTGGAGTGGATATGGACCTTTCAATTGGGCGGATAATCCGGCATTGTTCGGCATTACTATTCGGAATTTGCGAACAATTGGACGATGGACCGATTTGATGCCATGCGGGTTTTTTCGCGCGTCGTTGAGCGGCGGAGCTTTACGCTTGCGGCCGAAGACATGGGGCTGCCGCGCTCGACGGTGACGGATGCCGTCAAGCAACTCGAAGCGCGCCTTGGAGTGCAATTGCTGCAGCGGACCACCCGACACGTAAGTCCGACGCTCGATGGCGAGGCTTACTACCAGCGCTGCCTCTCCATTTTGGCTGATATCGAAGACGCCGAGGGCGCGTTTGCGGGCGCCAAGCCTAAAGGCCTGTTGCGGGTCGATGTGCACGGTACGCTCGGCCGCCATTTCCTGCTGCCGAGCCTGCCAGCGTTTCTCGAAACCTATCCCGACATCGAAATCTACATCAGCGAAGGCGATCGTTATGTCGATCTGGTCCGCGAAGGAATCGACTGCGTATTGCGCGCCGGATCACTTCAGGACAGCGATATGGTCGCGCGCCGTGTTGCAACGCTCGATGAAATGACGCTCGCCTCGCCCGGTTATATCGCAGCGCACGGATTGCCTCGGCATCCTGACGATTTGCCTGGAACACATGGGATGGTCGCGTTCCATTCGACCGCTACGGGCGGGCATCTGCCGCTGGAATTCATCGTCGATGGCAAGGTGCGCAATATCATGCTGCCATCGACTGTCTCGGTGAATGGCGCGGAGACCTATCACGCAGCGGCAAAGCTCGGTCTCGGACTCATTCAAATTCCGCGCTATCGCGGCGACATTGCGGTGCAGGCGGGCGAGCTTGTCGAAGTGCTGCCGGATTATCCGCCGACGTCGACGCCGGTTTCGCTGCTTTACCCGCGCAATCGCCAGCTGTCGCCGCGGGTCCGAGTTTTCATCGACTGGGTAGCCAAAGAATTTGCAGTGCGTAACGCCGAGGTACGGCGTGCCTAGCGCACGATGAATTTAAAAGGCTGCGTGAACGTCATAGGCTTCAGGCTCACTTCCGGCGGAATGGGCGGAAACGGCGTGGCGCGGTCGAGCGCGGCGAGTGCGGCCTCATCGAGAACGCGATATTTCGAGGATGAAGTCACTTCCTTCGAAAGAAGAGCGCCGTCGGTGCCGATCGTGTATTTCAAAACGACCACGCCCGTCTGCCGCGAACGTGGATTGACTTTCGAGTGCTGCACTCGGTCGTTGATTTGGCCCAGATAAATTCCGACGATACGTGCCTCGCCGCCGGTCTTCACCGTTGCCGAACTTTCTTCGGTGACGATCGCGACCTGCTCGGGTTGTGCCTCGACTTCCTTCGTATCGGGCTGCTGCTCTGCCATCGGGGTGGGGGGCGATGGCTTATCGATCTGCGTGACCTTCGATTCCTTGAGTTGGTCGAGGGGCGGCAAGTCTCCGGGCTTGCCGGAGCTTGGCGCTTTGAGAGGGTTCGGCAGCGGTGTTTCGGTAGGCTGCGCTGCGATCTGTTCAACCGCGTCTTTCTGCGGCGCTGCAATGGCGTCGAGCTGTTCGCTCGGCTTTGTTGTGGGGTGCTCCGGCGCAGGCCGTTGCTCTTCGACAGTTGCGGCAGCGTCGGGTTTCCGGCTTTCAACTTTGCTGGCGACGTCGCGGAGCAGCTGCGCCGTCGCAACGAGGGGGCGTTGGGCAGCCGGAGCTTGCTCGCGAACCGGCGCGACGTCTGGTGTAATTTGTCGTCCGGCGTCATCCGGAAGGTCGATCAGCGGGTTCGACGAGGTCACGGTCGGCGGTTGCGTCGACGGCTTTCGCGGTTCGATTGCCGGAATGTCCTCGGTGTTTTGTGCTTGCTGAACGTCCCGGGCGTCATGAAGTGGTGTCGGCGGCGCGACGGGCGATGATTGTGGAGCTGGTTTCTGCTGCGGAAGCATGGCGACGTCCTGCGCGCTTTTTTCCGGCGCACCGCCGCTCACGTCGCGTAACAGCATCGGCGTAACGGAGCTTGACGCTTCCGGCGGCGGCTTGCGCTCGTCCATCGGCACGACGTCCGGCGTCGCAAGGCTTTCGACGCTGTCGCCGCGATTGGCCACGGTATCGAGGACCATGCCCTGCGGCATCAGCTCAATGTCCTGTCCCGTGCCGAAATCGAGGATTTCCAACTCCTCGTTGTGAAGCCTGGGCCATATCGCGTAGCCGATCAAGCCGTGCACGGACAGCGAAAGCAGAATGGCAATCGTTCGCAGCAACATGGCAAGATCCAAGTTCTTCCCTGCTGGGTGCGAGGCGCAACTTGGCTGACGCAAAGATGCAGGCGGACAAAATTAGATTTTCCCGCCGGCCCGATCAACTTTTACTGCTTGTTGCGGTTATGGCGACGCCGAAATGCGGCCTGCGCGCTTAAGTGGGCATGGCCAAGTTGCGGTGCGCTTAGGTCGGCATTGTCAACATGTCCGGCACCCAGCCCTCCGGCGTCTTGCGGAAGAGGGGACATTTAATCGGCGCGTGAACTAGCGCACGGTATGCCGGGTCGATGTCGCCCAGTGTGCGCTCCCAGACTCTCGTTTCCTTAATGGCTGTCACCACGCCGACGATATTCGCGCCGATTTTTTTCATCAGCTCGAGTTCGGCAGAAACCGTGCCGCCTGTCGAAATGACGTCCTCGACAAGCAACACGCGCTTGCCTTCGAGCCGTTCGAGAAGCCGCGGATCGATGAAAACTGTTTTAGGCTTCAGCGGGCTCGTGATCGAGATCACCGGAACGGAGAGTTCGTCCTCGAACCAGAATTTTCGCGAGTACGACAGCGGCACGTAGTAGGGATGGCCGAGCTTCTTTGCGACGGATGCTGCCAGAACCATGCCGAGCGTCGGCATACCGATGACGACTTCAGCGCCGAGCGGGCGGACGAGATCGGCCATCGCCGTGCTCAAGCGGTCTTCGAGCTCAAAAGAATTCTCGGTAATGCACAGGTAGGCAATCGCGGTGTCAAAGTCCGGCGGGAGAGCGAGAAAGGGCAGGTCCGCCCAGTCGCCGTCGGGCAGCTTGATCGGAAAGCTGTTCGAATACGGCGGGTCTGGCAGGACCTTCAGATCCGCGGCGGGAATGATGCGATCCTTGTAACTGCCGCGGTCGGTGTAGTTCAGCATGGGCAACGATCCCCCTATTCGAGATTGGCTCCAAAGCTTAACAAGCTATTTCGCAAGTGCGAAATAAAGTCGAGCACCAGGTGGCATGATTTGTTGAGGGCCTGCGATGCGACGCGCAGATTCGGACTGGGTGCTTCGGCTGCGGTTTCAGATCAGCGAAAGAGAAGCGTGGCCCGTGATGATCGGCGCTCGCATGATGGGAGCGGTCTGGTGCTGCCGGAGGGGATTGAACTCTCGACCTCTCCCTTACCAAGGGAGTGCTCTACCACTGAGCTACGGCAGCTGATTTGGCGTATCGCCTTTGAGGGCCAACGAACGGAAAATTCAGGCGCGCCAACCGGCGTGCCGGAAATGCTCCTGGCTCGGGCGGGCGGACACTGCCACAAGGCTTGACGGCGAGCAAGCCGGAAAGCCAAGCTATCGACAAGGGGGAGGACGGAGCATGAAGATGCAAGTCTTGCGACACATTCCGAGACGCGCGAAGACTGAATGAGCGGAGATTTGCCGCAAAAACCGCCCGCAAATCCGGGTGCAAAGCCGTCGGCTGCCCAGATGTCCCGGAAGCAGCGCCTCGCCGAGGAGTTGCGCGCCAACCTGAAACGCCGCAAGGCTGCGGCGCGGCGCCACAAAGAGACGGATGGGGACGACGGGGAAACATCGTCCGGCAATCATGAGGACTAAGGCTGCTTCACCCGGAAAAGCGGCTTGCCGAGGGTAATGCTCAACGGATAATCACGCGATCTCGGGCCCACTGGCCGATTCGTGCGGATTTTCCACATGGAGACGATTGGAATTCATGGATCGGATCAGAATTGTCGGCGGCCACGCGCTTCGGGGAAGCATCCCGATTTCCGGCGCCAAGAATGCGGCCTTGCCGCTGCTGATCGCCAGCCTTTTGACGGAAGACCGCCTGACGCTGAAGAACGTCCCCAATCTCGCGGACGTCAATCTTCTGGTGCGGATCCTACGTAATCACGGCGTCGACCTTGCCGTCGATGGCAAGCGTTCGAGCCCGTCGGGCCATCTCGGTGACACCATCCATCTGACGGCGCGCGACATCGTCGATACAACCGCGCCCTATGAAATGGTGTCGCGGATGCGGGCGAGCTTCTGGGTGCTTGGTCCGTTGATCGCCCGAATGGGTGAGGCGCGGGTGTCGCTGCCCGGCGGTTGCGCCATCGGTACACGGCCGGTCGACCTGCATCTCACGGGGCTCAAGGCGCTGGGTGCCGAGATCGACATCGACAGCGGCTACGTCGTCGCCAAGGCACCTAAGGGACTTCGCGGCGCGCATATCGTATTTCCGAAGGTATCGGTCGGCGCCACGCATAATGTGCTGTTGGCTGCCGCTCTCGCCAAGGGCGAGACCGTGATCGAGAATGCAGCGCGCGAGCCCGAGATCGGCGACGTGGCGACGTGCCTCACGAAAATGGGCGCGCATGTCGAAGGTATCGGCACGTCAGTGCTGCGCATTCAGGGCCGCGATCGGCTCGAAGGCGCAGTGCATACGGTGCTGCCCGACCGTATCGAAACCGGAACGTTCGCGATGGCGGTCGCGGCGACGGGCGGCGATGTGCTGCTCGAAGGCGCGCACATTCACGATCTCAAGACTGCGCTCGATGTGCTGGGCGAGACGGGCACGTCGGTCGAGGCGACGGAAACCGGCGTGCGCATTGCGCGCAATGGCGGCGGCATCCGGCCGGTGTCGGTCGAGACGCAGCCGTTTCCAGGATTTCCGACCGACCTGCAGGCACAACTGATGGCGCTTTTGACGTGCGCATCGGGAACGAGCGTCATTCGTGAAACGATCTTCGAGAACCGCTTCATGCACGTGCAGGAATTGGCGCGGCTTGGCGCAGACATCCAGCTCCATGGCGACACGGCGACGATCAAAGGCGTGAAAGCGCTGAAAGGCGCGCCTGTGATGGCGACGGATCTTCGCGCCTCTGTGTCGCTCGTTATTGCGGGGCTTGCGGGTGAGGGTGAGACGGTCATCAACCGTGTTTACCATCTGGATCGCGGCTTCGAGCAACTGGAGCGCAAGCTCAGTGCCTGTGGCGCCGAAATCGAGCGTCTCAGCAGCGGTTGAGGTTCTGCACCAGGAGACGTTGCAGCTTTCGGCGCGTCTTTGTATCACTCGGCTTTTCCCAGCCGCCCGCCTGCTTTGCGGAGACAATCGCGCCAGATGCCGGACCTTAAGCTCATCGCCTTCGATACCTTAGACCTCGGTATCATTTCCGCGCATTTGCAGGATGCAGTGCTGCGCGTCGGCGAGATGACATATTTGCCGAAGGAAAAGCGGTTTGCTGCGATCGTCAATCGTTTCGACTGGGCGAATGCGCTGGGCCATTCGCAGACCGCGCAGGGGCGCAGCGACGAGAATTTCGAGCGTCGCCGGGCTGGTATCCGGTTCGAGCGGGTGAATGCTGCGCAAGTCCAGGGCATTGACTTCAAGGACAAAAGAACAGCGCTCGCGCTGCTGGCCGTTACGTTCGAGCCGAAGGGCGGCGAAGGTTCTCCCGAAGGCGATGTCACGTTGACATTTTCGGGTGGCGCGGCCATTCGGCTGAGCGTCGAATGTATCGAGGTCGAACTGAAAGATCTCGGGGCGGCGTGGGGGACAAAACGCTCTCCTGAGCATCCCGAGGATGCAAGCTGATCTGCTTTTCGATCGCTTCCCAAGGACAGATTGCCGATGCCTGTGCGTCTCAACAACAACGATAACGGTTTCGAAGCACAGTTCGCTGAGCTTCTTGGCCTCAAGCGCGAAGTGTCGGTCGATGTCGATAACACAGTGCGCGAGATCATCGCGGATGTCCGCGAGCGTGGTGACGCGGCGCTCGTCGATCTGACGCAGAAGTTCGATCGTCTCGATCTCAGGAAGGCCGGCATTGCGGTGACGGCCGATGAAATCGAGGCGGCGTATGCGGCGTGTTCGAAAGAGACGCTCGATGCGCTGACGTTCGCATGCAATCGCATTGCCGAGCATCACAAGCGCCAATTGCCCACGGACGATCGCTATACGGACGCCGCGGGTGTCGAGCTTGGGCATCGCTGGACGGCGGTGGAATCCGTTGGGCTTTATGTGCCGGGCGGACTTGCGTCGTATCCGAGCTCAGTTCTGATGAATGCCGTGCCGGCAAAAGTTGCGGGCGTGCCGCGCATCGTCATGGTGGTGCCGTCGCCGAGCGGCGATCTCAATCCGCTCGTGCTAGCGGCGGCAAAAATTTCCGGCGTCTCGGAAATCTATCGCATCGGCGGCGCGCAGGCCGTGGCCGCGCTCGCTTACGGCACGGAGACGATCAAGCCGGTCGTAAAAATTGTCGGGCCTGGCAATGCCTATGTCGCAGCGGCGAAGCGGCAGGTGTTCGGCGTCGTTGGCATCGATTCCATCGCGGGACCGTCGGAAGTTCTGGTGATCGCCGACAAGAACAACAATCCGGAATGGATCGCCGCTGATCTTCTGGCGCAGGCCGAGCACGATACGGCGGCGCAGTCGATTTTGATGACGGACGATGCGGAGTTCGCAAACGCCGTCGAAAAGGCCGTGAAGCGCCAGCTCGAAACGCTGCCGCGCGGAAATATCGCGGGCGAAAGCTGGAACACGTACGGCGCGACGATCATTCTAGGATCGCTTGGCGAGGCTGTGCCGTTGGCCGATCGGATCGCTGCCGAACATCTGGAGATTGCAACCGCAGACGCCGAAGATCTCGCGAAACGAATTCGTAACGCGGGTGCTGTTTTCATCGGGAGTGTGACGCCGGAAGTGATCGGCGATTATGTTTCGGGATCGAACCATGTGTTGCCTACGGCGCGGAGCGCGCGGTTCTCATCCGGGCTTGGCGTTCTCGACTTCATGAAGCGGACGTCGATCCTGAAGCTCGATGCGGCGGCGCTGTCAAAACTTGGCCCTGCTGCGATGACGCTTGCTCGCTCGGAAGGGCTCGAAGGGCATCGGCGTTCCGTGGAAATCCGGCTCGAAAAAGCAGGTTAAAAACGAGATGGACCAAACCGTCGCTTCACCGGAAAAGAGCCGGGACCGGCTGATTGAGATCACGCTCGATGCAAAATCGCTCGGGCGGGCTAACTCGAATATCGAGCATGAACGCGAAGTCGCGATCTTCGATATCCTCGACGGGAACAGCTTTCGCGTCGAGGACATGAATGCTGGTCCCTACAAGCTGCATCTGTCGCTGACGGAGGAGCGCCTCGTTCTGGCAATTTCTCCAGCTGAAGGCGGTGATCCGGTTGAACTGGGTATGGCGCTGGCTCCGCTCAAGCGGATCGTGAAAGATTATTTCATGATCTGCGAGTCGTACTACGAAGCAGTGCGAACAGCGCCGCCGGCGCGTATTCAGGCCATCGACGTCAGCCGTCGCGCGCTGCACGACGAAGGCAGTGTGTTGCTCAAGGAAAAGCTGTTGCCGCGGATCGTCGTTGATGAAGATACGGCGCGGCGGCTATTCACACTCGTTTGCTCGCTGCACTGGAAGGGATGAGCGGGCACGATCATTTGCGGGCGAGCAGATACCAGGAGGTCTGCTGGCCGACGCCTTTGATCTCGATATCGGCGCGCGGTTCTAAAACGAACGTGCTTTGCAGCGCGCCCGCGCATGTCGGGCAGATGGCGATAAAGCCTGGTGTGCTCGATTGTTCCAGACGGCTCGCGAGATTGACCGGATCGCCCCACACGTCATAGCTGAATTTATTCTTGCCGATGATGCCTGCCATCATCGGGCCTGATGCCATGCCGACGCGAACGCTGATTGGAATATTTTCCTCAATGCTAATGCGTTTCACTGCCGTGACGATGTCAAGTGCGGTGGCCGCAAGCGCTTCGACATGGTCTTTGCGAGGGACGGGTACGCCAGAGGCGACCATGTAGGCATCGCCGATGGTCTTGATTTTTTCGACGCCGTGGTGATCCGCGATTTCGTCGAAGGCGATGACCAGGTGATTGAGAAGCGCGACCGTTTTTTCCGGGCCGAGGCCGCGCGCCATGCCGACGAAGCCGGTGATGTCGGCGAAAAGCACCGAGGCTTCGGAAAAGCCGTCAGCGATCGTTTCGCCTGGTGCTTCCTTGAGGCGCTCGACCACGCTGTCGGGCAAGACGTTGCGGAGGACCGTCTCGGTTTCGGCCTTGGCACGCTCGAACAGGCTGAAGGCATAATAAACGCAAGCGGCGATCAGTCCGAACGTCGTCACGGCGGCCTGGACGTAGAGCGAGTTGATGGTCTTCTCGTCTGCTCGAAACTTGGCGGCTTCCATGGGAAACGAGAACCAGACGAACAGGTGTAGGATCAGCGCCAGCCAAACGATGGCGATGATGATCCGGAAGCGCCGGGCTTCAAAAATGACGAACGGCGCGGCGGCGGCGATCACGTATTGCAGCGGTGCACCGCCCATCCGTCCGAAAAATGCGGTGAACCCGATGAGAGCGGAAAACTCGGCGACGACGAGCAGCAGTCCGCCAGCGATCTCGTTGTAGCGATGCATGAGCGGCACGAGAGCGACGATCAGCGCGACGCCTAAGTTGATATAGACGGCGGGCAGCATCTCTTTCACGCCAGAGGCCCAGAGCTGGGCTGCATAGATGCAGGTCGTGACGACAACGAGCGCCGAGAATACATTGACGATCTTGAGGCGACGCTGGATGTCCGGCGGATAGCCTTTGATGCCGATGTTGGATATCCGGCGAATAAAACTGCGGATGCCATCGAAAGCGGTTTTCATCCACCCAACTGCCAGCGTAGGCAGGGCACGCCGCTTTTGCCGATCAACGATCGTCATGTGCTTGGTCCGGCGATTGCGGCAAGACGACTAATCTCTGTCGTCGAGGCGGCCGATGCCGCTCAGTGCCGCGATGTTGCAAATGACCTGTTGGCCTCGACGCTCGATGGCGCCTTCCTGTTCGAGCATGCCCAACGCGGCGTTGACCTTCGGACGGCTGGCGCCGACGAGCAGGGCGAGCTCGCTTTGTGAAATGGGGAGGGCAAGCGAAACTTTCTCGGCTTTTCCGGCCGGGTCCTTCTGGCGAACAGATGCAAGGAAAAAGCGCGCAAGCCGGGCTTCGATCGGATGCAGGGCGATTGCTTCCAGTTGCTCATCGGCATCGCGCAGACGGCCGGCAAGAAAACGCACCGCGGCTTCGCCGACGGAGGGCTGTGTTCCGAGCAGCCGGACGAACGCGGCTTTCGACAGCATCAACGTTTCGACCTTGTTGACGGCGGTCGCGTCGGCGGAGCGGGGAAGGCCGTCGAAGACCGCCAACTCGCCGAAGATCGAAGGGGCCTCGACATGCGCAAAAGATAGTTCGCGGCCATCGGACGTCAGGACCGAAAGCCGGACGCGGCCCTTGGTGACGATATGAAGCTCTAAACCGGCCTGACCGCGCGAAAAGATGATCTGGCCGGGCTCATAGGCGGAATCACGAAGCTCTGCCGCGACAGCCTTTCGGCTCGATTCGTCGAGCGTGCCGAAAAGCGGCGTCCTGGCAAGTACGTCGGCGGGGTCTGGTTTCAGAGCCATTGCGGCCATCAAATCTGGGAAAGATCAGGCTATTCATGCCCTGTTTTGTTGCCGCCTGCAACGCATGGGGCTGGGACTTGCAAAGGCTGGGACGACGGCCGCATTGTTCGCCTCGTGTGTGTCGCCTTTATTCTATCGCCTGTGGTCACGGTTATGATAACGACGCTCATGAGCAGTTTATTGCCCGTCTTTGCCCGGACCGGCGTGCCCGGACGAGAAACGCTGCGGCGCACGCTGTCGCGCGAGCGATCGGAGACGAACGCCGCTATCGAGCGGCCGCAGCTTGTGCTCGCCAGCGCCAGTCCCCGCCGGGTTACGCTTCTGGCTCAGGTCGGGGTGAACCCGGATGCACTGCGTCCCGCCTCTATCGACGAGACGCCGAAGCGCGGAGAAATGCCGCGTGCCCTGGTGTCCCGGCTGGCCCGCGCCAAGGCGGAAGTGGCACGCGCGCAAATCGCCAACGATCCGGAGCTTGCAGGCGCCTACATTTTAGCCGCCGATACAGTCGTTGCGATGGGTCGCAAGATTCTGATGAAGCCGGCGCACATCGAAGAGGCGATGGCGTCGCTACAACTTCTTTCGGGCCGGACACACAAGGTCCAGACCTGCATTTGCCTGATTACGCCGGACGATCGCGTACGGACGAAGATCGTCGATACGCGGGTGCGCTTCCGCTATCTCAATAAGGCGGAGCTTGAATCCTACATCGCCTCGCGTGAATGGCGCGGCAAAGCCGGCGGATACGCCATTCAGGGCTTGGCCGGTTGCTTCGTGCAGCGGCTGATTGGCTCTTATACGAACGTGGTTGGCCTGCCCTTGACGGAAGTCGTGGGGCTTCTCAATTCCGAGAAGTTCCCGATCCAGTACAACTGGCTGAAATACGCCGAAGTCGACCGCGATTGAGTTTCGTTATGTCCGCTGCCAAGTCCGGAGCGAAGCCGCTCAAGTGCCCGATCTGCGGCAAGGAGGCTGCCGAGGCCTATCGGCCGTTCTGCTCTAAGCGCTGTGCCGATATCGACCTCGCGCGGTGGTTTACGGGCGGTTATGCCATTGCCGGACGGGACGAAGACGAGGGCGACAACGCGACGCCGCCCGAGAACGGTAAGCGTTCGGGGGACGAAGACGAGGGGGTATAAAAAAGCCTTGCGAGAGGCGCTTGCATACCGCCAATCGCCCCCCTATAAGGACCGCCTACTTCGTTCGGGGCTCTGCGCCGCGGAGGCAGGCCCAGGTAGCTCAGTTGGTAGAGCATGCGACTGAAAATCGCAGTGTCGGCAGTTCAATTCTGCCCCTGGGCACCATTGCCCAACGCATTCTTTGAATTCCTCGCTAAAATTCGTTCAGCAGAACACGGCCTCAAGCCGGAAAATCTGGCGTCCTTGTACGTACGGGGCGGAATGCTCGCGACGGCCGCATAAAAGCATGGTCGTGCCTATCGTTGATCACTCATTGTAACGGCGGAGCAGAGGCTGTTAGGCTTCGCCTTCCCCGTGAAGTGCAGTGCGCCCCTCCACTACACTTTCGCGATCGGCCGCGTGTCGGCGTTCACAAATGAAATCCAGTACGTCCGGGTATTCGACCGGAGACGGAGAGATTTATGAACCACGACGTCATTTCTCGTCGCGAGCACGACGGTGATAGCTCGGCGATCGACCGCCGTCGTTTTTTTCTTGGCGCTACGGGGGTCACAGCGGCAGGGATGCTGGCTGCGAACAATGTGAGCGCGGCTGCTCAGGCAGTATCCGCGCCGGAGAAGCCGAGACTAAGTTTTCGGCATGGCGGCAGTGGGCCATCCCGTTATCATCCCTCGTTCGTGAAGGACGTCGGTCTGCTCACCGACCTCAACGCCACGAACCAAGGAGGGGCGTGGTGGAACTTCGATACGTACATTACGCCAGTCGAAGAATTCTACATTCGCAACGAATATCCGACCCCGCGTGCGGAGATCGATCAGCGCGTCGATCCGCGATTCTGGCGTCTCAAAATCCATGGCGACGCGATCGAGCGGCCGCTTGAACTCACATACGATGACATCCTCAGGATGCCGTCGCGGTCGATCGTCAGCGTCATGCAGTGTGCTGGGAATGGCCGGTCGCTGTTTTGGGAACAGCAGGACATGCTGTCGTCGCCAACCAAGGTATCAGGAAACGGCTGGGGGCTTGGCGGCGTAGGACAGGCAGAATGGCAGTACGTACCGATGAGCGAGATTCTCGGCCGCGTCGGCCTGAAGGCCAATGCCAAGAGCGTGCTTTTCTGGTCGGGAGTCGATGGCAAGGCGCCGAACATTCAATCCGATACCGGCAGACCGCTTCCAATCAGTGAACTGATCGAGCGCGGCGAGGACATCGGCCTGGCCTTCAAGATGAACGGCATGCCGTTGCCACCGGATCACGGCGCACCAGTCCGGGCTCTCGTGCCGGGCTGGTGTGGCGGCGCATCGACGAAATGGCTAACCGAAATCAAAATTGCGTCGCACGATTTCTGGGTGCGGTTGAACACAATTGGCCACTCCATGGTTGGGCCAGACTATCCGCCGCCGAAACCGTCCAGCGAAGACGAGTTTAGATTTGTCACGCCGAAGAACGTCATCGGTGTTCCGGTGACATGGCATACATCGCGGTCCATGCTTGCAATACCGTTGGTGCTCGCCAAGCAACCGCAGATGCCATCCAACTATCCCCTCGATCGCGGCAAACTTCCGGTCATGCCGTCGGGTCCGCAAACATTACGAGGATATGCTTGGGCGCCGCACTGGGGCGTGAAACGCGTCGATGTGCGCGTCAACGGCGGCCAATGGGAGCCAGCGCGCATCATCGATCATCAGCCTAACCGCTATACTTGGGTGAGGTTCGAAGTCCCGTTGTCGCCTCTACCGGGGACATATCTCATCGAAACGTGCGTGGTCGATGGGCGGGGCGATCGCCAACCTGCGCGGGTGCCCTATAATGCGGGCGGCTATGATTTTTCCGCCATTCCCAAATTCTTCGTTCGATTTTCCTGAGATTTTCGGATGCAGAGAGGTTCACTGCGATTGGCGTGCAGCTATTTCCGTGAGCGAAGCTCTGCTCAGACCAGGACGTGAGACTTCCGGGTTTGCTGCTCTTCTGTTGTTGTCCTGCACAGCGCGCATATACGCCCACAGATAGGGCTCGTAATTCCTTGCGAAGGATGCTCCGACCCGAGGATTGAGTTCGAAAATCATCGGCGTCTCATCTTTGAGCTTAAAGTTAAAGCATGCGCATCCGGTGTAAGAGAGGTCTGCGAAAATGCTGGCAAGCTCCGATGGTATGTACCCGCCTAAGTCTTCAACGCAGAACGGATGGTTTTGCGCCGACTTTGTGTAAGTATCACTGTTGAACAGATATTTGTATGTTTTCACGTAAACCAGACGGCCGGCGACGCAGATCGCGTGCGTAGCATATTCCTCGGCACCTGGAACGTACTCTTGAAAATAGAAGTCGGGATCGTGGATCCTATCCGTCTCTGACCTCTTCGTGATGATGCGGGTATGGATTCCATATTCATCGACGCGCCGCTTTTGAATGAAGGGCAATTCCAATTCGCTCGGTGAGCCTACGCGTGGAATGCAGTTCGCATATCCACACTCCATCATCAGCGCGTTGAAGACGATCTTATCGTCTATTGCTTTTGCGATGTGCTCTTCTGGAAAGATGCATTTGTGCCGAACCTGCGGGCAATCTCGCAGTATGGCGTAGTCTTCCATTGAGAATGGCAATATGAAATCGAATTCCGATTCCAGCACAGTATCTCGATTGAATTCTTTTTCCAGGAATGTGATTTTCGGCCGTGTTCCGATCGGCTCGGGCGCCGCGACAGTGCGGGGACGTTTCCAAAAGTGTTTTTTCTTTTTTTGGGGCGGTGCTGTCAGGCAAGCATGCTTAGTCGTGAGAATTTCTCGCCAATCGCGTCGGCCGCCCAGCAATATTGTCGGCATCGCTCACTCCGAAAAATATAACGATCCGTATACGCTGGCATATGTCTTATGGGCTAGTCTATCTGTGCAGAGATAAATGTTTGTGTTGGGATCTTTGTCTCGTTCAATAGGGAAAACACGCACAGCCGTTGCGGGATTTTCTCTCTGATCTGGGCAGATTATGCATCTGCAGTGCGATTGACTCATGAACTGATGACGCTGTGCTCGGTAATGGCGCTCTCGGCCATCGCACATGCTGCCCGCAATACAGGCTAACTGACAGGCGTTTTTCAACGTTGCATTAAACAAAAAAGAAAAACCCGCCGGGAGGAGCGGCGGGTTTTTTAGGACAAGCGAGGGTCTGCTATCGTTAGTGGTTAGTGAGGGATCTGCTCGTACTGAAGGCGGACGAGCGAGTCATCGTGACCGCGCGAGGCCGAGGCATCAACATCCGGCTGAGCCGAGTTGCCGTACTGCTGCAGCTGCTGCTGGACGATCGATGCGTCTGAACCGTTTTCTGCACCCGAGTAGCTCGGGACGCCGCGATCGCTGATCTGCTGGTTCACGATTTCCGGAAGCGATTCGGCGTTTGCGGGGACACCGTAAAGAGCGAACGCACCGGCAACGACTGCGAGGGAAAGAATCTTGTGCATTGACATAGCCATTACTCCCAAAGAGCTTTGATTTATTTTCCGCTGCTTTCGGGTCTCATTGGCTCGTGAGCAGCTGACCGATAATTTGGTCCGCTCACGTTTCTTTCGCTATCGCACAAAGGTTCGTAAAACGGCGACGTTGGGATGAGTGCAGGAGACAATCGTTTCTGAACGCTATACGTAGGTATATTGCGCCAACCGCGGCGCGTGCGGATTATCCATGCGATGCGGCCTGAATGGGCGCTGATGCCTTCAATTTCAGATTTCCAATTTTAGAATTCGGCAGCCGACTATCATCGATCCGGTTTCTTGGTCTGATCGCCGTTCGTGCTAATCCGCAACCGCCCCGGCGAATATGAAAGAATGTTGCCTTTTGCCCCACTACCTTCGTCGCACTTCGGATCGGCGGCGTGGTCAATGGTCTCCGCTGATGGTTGCCTTGCATCTCGATTGGAGCGTGTCTCATGAACGAAATCTCCCGCAGAAATATTCTCGCGATCGCGGCGGCGACCGGCACGTTGGCATCTTCAGCGGCAGCGCGTGCAGCGACGTTTGGAAATCCCGATCAGCCGGCTGAAGGCGCAATCAACGCCAATCCTGGTGGGCTGTCGGATCCGGGTCCTAAGAACCCGATCATCAATAGTCAGTTTCCGTCTTTCGAAAGTCCGCCGCCAACGGATGTCGGCGGCATGCCGCTCTTCTGGGGATCGTTCAACAATGCGCAGAAGCGCATCCAGAATGGTGGATGGGCTCGGCAGTTAACGCAGGCCGACTTCGCTATTTCCGAGGCGGTGTCGGGTGTGAATATGCGGCTTGGGCCGGGCGGTGTTCGCGAGATGCACTGGCACTTGGCAGCCGAGTGGGCGATCATGACGAACGGCCGCTGCCGCGTGACCGTTCTTGACCCGGAGGGTCATGCCTACGTTGATGACGTTGGACCGGGCGATCTTTGGTATTTTCCGGCGGGCTTCCCGCACTCGCTTCAGGGCCTTGGTCCTGACGGGGCAGAGTTCGTGCTGGTTTTCGACGAAGGCCGGCAATCGGAATACAGCACGTTGCTGGTCACCGATTGGCTTGCGCATACGCCACCCGATGTCTTGGCTGCAAATTTTGGCGTGCCGAAAGACGTCTTCAAGAATATTCCGCTGCAGGATCTCTGGATATTCCAGGGCAAGGAGCCGGGGCCGCTCGCTGCCGATCAAGCGGCTGTCGCGTCGGGCGGGACGCCGCCCAATCCGTTTACCTTTAAGCTCGGATCGTCGAAGCCGGTCAAAGCCAATCCTTCGGGTGAACTGCGCATGGCCGACAGTTCGATCTTCAAAGCCTCAAAGACGATCGCTGCGGCGATGGAGGTTTTGAAGCCGGGCGCCGTGCGTGAAATGCACTGGCATCCGAACGCAGACGAGTGGCAGTACTGGATGGAAGGCGAGGGCCGCATGACTGTGTTCGATGCCGGACCGCATGCTGTCACGGCTGACTTCAGGCCGGGGGACGTCGGCTACGTCAAGAAGAGCCAAGGGCATGTGATTCAGAACGTCGGCAAGACCGACCTCAAGTTCATGGCTGTCTTCAAAGTCCCCGACTATCAGGAGATCAGCCTATCCGATTGGCTGACCCATACGCCGCCGTCTCTTGTGGCGCAGCACCTCAACATCGATGTCGCAGACATCGCGAAATTCCCAAGCGACGCGCCGGGAATCGTACCGGGCAAGGTGCCCGGGTAGTTCCCGGCATCGGCGCCGAACCATCATAATAAATCATTGGACTATGGCCGGCCCGGCGTACAAGACCGCGGCGGCCATGGTTTCTTCCGGTTTAAACATGTCTCGAATCTTTGCAGCGCTCATCGCGGGCGCCATCGCGATTACGCTAAATTCGCTGCTGCTGCGCGCTGCCGATCTCATTTCGCTGGCGACGGCGCATGGTGGATTGTTCCGGCTGCTCCAGATAACGACCGGCATTCACTTGCCCGCGACGACTGCATTCCGATGGGAATTTCACGCGGCCGTCGGCGTGGCGATGGCTATCGTTTATGCGTTCGTTCTGGAGCCCTACCTTCCAGGTTCTTCCGTTATGAAGGGGCTTCTCTATGCCCTTGCCGTATGGGTGCTCAACGCCGCGGTGGTGTTGCCGCTCACGGGTGAAGGGTTCGCTGGGTCGCGGCATCTGACGGTTGCGGGCATGGCTTGGTTTGCCGCGGCGCATACCGCATTTTTCGTCTGCCTTGCGCTGTTCTATGCGCGCTTTTTCGGCAAAGCGCGTGCCCGCGGCGCGAGCGGGCGGCAGGGGAGACTTATGGTCGATGGCGGCTAAAGTCGGCGTTTTTAACGTGACACAAATCAAACGTGCATAAATTCGTTCTGTTATGGAATTTTTATCCGCGCCGCGTGATGCTGGGTCTTGAGACTGTGCTGGCGCGCGACATATTTCGAGAGGCCGCATAGTTCAGCGCCAAATGTTTCGGACGCTGTCCTGCAAGGAACAGTCGGTCCAGTGAGTAGCAAGGCCGTGTACCCGTGAGACGTGTCGTCTATCCAATATTGGCAATTGTAGCGGTCATTCCGGCCGCCGGGCGAGCTGACGCTATTGCGGATTGTAACGACAGTGCCAATCTGGCCCGGCAAATTCGCGGTTGCACGAAAGTGATCGGGCGCACGATGCTCGGCGATCCGCTGTCCACGGCTTATATGAACCGCGGCATTGCCTACGCCCAGCAGCATCAGCTGAAGAAGGCTATTGCGGATTTTACGTCATCGATCGACGCCAACGGGGCCAACAATTTCGCGTATTACAATCGCGGGAATGTTTATCTCGATCTGGGCAAGCCTGATCGGGCGATTCCCGATTATTCGCGCGCGATTGAGTTGGCGCCAGACATGTCTCCCGCATTTCTGAATCGAGGGCTCGCCAACGAGATGATCGGCGACCGGACAGCCAGCATATCCGACTTCCGTGCGGCCTTGGCGCTGGAGCCGACGCTTTATGCAGCGGCGGAAGGCTTAAAACGTCTGGGCGCCGATGCAAATGGCCCTTCGCAGGCGGGCGCCCAGCCAGGCGAATAGCTAACGCATTGCTATCGCGCAACTTTTTCGCTGTTACAAACAATTACAAACCGTTACGCCAGCCGCATATGTGGCGAACGAACGGTCGCTAGAACCCCTGACATACCGCAGACAGTCGGCATTGCAGGAGGTTGGACATGCTGGGCGCTTCTCAGGTCATCGGAGCTAATTCCCACGGGGCACACATTGCGGCCTCGGCTGCCAGTTCTTCAAGCGACAGTTCTGCAGATCGTTTTGAGCGTGGGACGATCCGGCGTATCGAAGCCAAAGAGCATGTTTTCTGCGATGGCGATCCGCGGACCCACGTTTTCCGCATCGAAGAAGGCGTGATTGCGCTCTCCAAGCTGCTCGGTGATGGCCGGCGGCAGATCATCGAATTTGCATATCCCGGCGATTACATCGGCCTCGGGACGCTGCGCGAGCATATTTTCGATGCTCAGGCGACGTGCCCGGCGAAAGTGCGGTGCCTGTCGGCGACCGCCCTGGAACAGGAAGCTGCCCGCGATGCTGGGTTGGCACTGAGGCTCTACAAGGCTGTCTCGGCCGAGCTCGCGGCTGCTCGCAGCCTGCTCGTGTCGGTCGGGCAGCAGAGCGCGATGGAGCGGTTGGCGGGCTTCCTTCTGAGCCTTTCCGCCCGGGCCCCTGATGGCGAAGAGAACGTCGTCAAGCTGCCGATGCGCCGTTCCGACATTGCGGATCTCTTGGGTCTCACGATCGAGACGGTCAGCCGGACGATCACGAAGCTGCGCACGATGCACGTCATCGACGTCGTCCGCGGTACGGAAGTTCACATCCTGGACAGCGACCGTTTAGCCGAACTTGCCGGTCAGTGAGGCGTCAGGTTTCCCGAGACTCCGTCGGCGGCGCGCTCAAGGCGGCGGAGTCGTCCAGCTTGGCCAGTGTTTCTGCGGCCTTGCTGCGGGGCGATTTGAGGCTGTGAATGAGGGACCCCAGCAGCGGTAGCAAGACTGAGCTGATCAATACCTCGCTGGCAGGATAGATATAGGCACTAGGCCCTATGGCCGGGCTTCCGACATTTTTCTCAAGGGCCGAGACACTGGATCTCCGCATTTCCTGGGCGACGGCATATTCGCGTCCAGGGCGTTGAAGCATCGCGATGATCGCGACGAGGCTTGCCAGAAGGCAGCCGATGACGCCAACCAATGCCGCGGCGCCGATGCGGCCGAGGCTCTCTTCCAGCAGCCAATAGAGCGCTAAGCCCATAATCGCGAGCCCCAGGACGGCAAGAATGCCGGCGAGGCCATAGAGAACGCCCTTCCTCAACGCATATCGGATGTAGCTGTCCGCAACGACGGCGTCAGCCGTCGCCAGTTTATCGAGGTCGCGGGCAAGACTTGGCAGATCCACGAGATGTCCGTGCAGATATGAGGGCTATGTTGTGCCCCTGGATATATCAGAACGTTTTATAATAAGCGAACGGACGCGAAGCGTCAGTTCAACGAGAACGCTGCTCAGTTCTTCACTTTCCGGTTTGTCTTCCGGTTCATGTACCAATCGGACAGCGTTTCCCAGAATGCGGCGACGGCGACGATGATCGTAATCAGAAATAGTGCAACAACCATCTGGATGACGTCAAAATTGACGGCGTCTTCGGCGACGAACCAGCCTGCGATGGCAGCCGCCAGGAACATCACAGGACGAAGAAGAAGGTTCACCATCTCAAAGGTCTCCAAGACCAATATTTTCCAGCGCTTCTTATAACATGGCTCGAGGACCTAGTGCTTGATTCCGGTCAAGATATTTGCCCGATATTGTTAAGGTTCCGGTGACAGGGAAGGGCTCTTGCACCGGGGCGACGCGGGTCTTAAGGACATGGGCGACCGCATATCGGACAGCCGGGGCGGGCCTTCTCAAACTCAATTGTCGGGACTCATCGCGTGGCCGTCAAAGTCGCTGCCTTCTATAAATTTGTATCGATCGACGATCCGTCGGCGCTTCAAACGTCGCTGCGCGAAGTGTGTGCGGCGCAGGAGATCAAGGGCACCATTCTCGTTGCTAGTGAAGGGATCAACGGCACCGTCTCAGGTGCCAGCGACGCGATCGATACGCTGTTTGCGGCAGTCAGAGCGGACGCGCGCTTTTCCGATCTCGTCGTCAAATTTTCAGAGACGGCGGAGCATCCGTTCCAGCGCCTTAAAGTAAAGATCAAACGCGAGATCGTCACCTTCGGTGTGCCGGGGACAGAGCCGGCCGCCTTAACCGGCGAACTCGTCGAACCGGAAGATTGGAATGCTTTGATTTCCGATCCCGACGTGATCGTCATCGACACGCGTAACGACTACGAATTCGATGTCGGAACGTTCAAAGGCGCGCGCAATCCACAAACGCGATCCTTCACCGAATTTCCCGACTACGTGCGCCGCACGTTGTCAGATAACCGCTCGCAGAAGATTGCGATGTTCTGCACGGGCGGCATCCGATGCGAAAAGGCGAGTTCGTACATGCTTCAGGAAGGCTTCACGAACGTCTACCAACTGCATGGCGGTATCTTACGGTATCTCGAACAGATTGCGCCCGATGAGAGTCTGTGGCGCGGCGAGTGCTTTGTCTTCGATGAGCGCGTTGCGCTGGAACACGGCGTGCGCCCCGGGCAACATACGCTCTGTGTCAAATGTGGATCTCCGATCAAGCGTGCAAGCGAAGGAAATAGCGATCTTTGCGAACGCTGTCGCGATGCGCTCGGTGGCGAAGGCGCGTGAAGTACCTACGTAGAGACGGCGGGAACATCAGGTAATAGGCCGTTTTTGCTGTCTAAAATTTAAGGATATCAAACTTGACCCCTTGGGCTCTTGGCGTCATTCAGCGTTTTCGACTAACGCGCCTTTACCTCACCCAAGGGGATTTCAATGACGGACCTGATCGAAGCCGTCGGACTTGAGAAACAGTTTGGCGAGATCAAAGCCGTTGATGGCATATCGCTCAAAGTTGCAAAGGGCGAAGTTCTAGGATTTCTCGGACCGAACGGCGCCGGTAAGTCCACGACGATGAAGATGATCACCGGCTTTCTCGAACCGGATGCCGGACGGGCCGCAATCTGCGGCGTCGATGTTTTCGAAAATCCGAAAAAAGCCAAAGCCCTGTTCGGTTACGTACCGGAAGGGGCGCCGTCTTACGCGGAAATGACGCCGCGCAGTTTTCTCACATTTATCGCGGAAATTCGCGGTTATCGCGGTGTGGAGCTTACGACACGTATCAATCGCGCGGTCGAGCGTGCGGGTCTCGGTACCGTTTTCGATCAGGTGATCGACACGCTGTCGAAAGGCTACAAGCGCCGCGTCGGCCTCGCGCAGGCCATTCTGCACGATCCGCCCGTGCTGATCATGGATGAGCCGACGGACGGTCTCGATCCGAATCAAAAGCATCACGTTCGCAAGTTGATCAGCGATATGTCTTCGGACAAGGCGATCATCATCTCGACTCATATTCTCGAAGAGGTCGAGGCCGTCTGTTCGCGGGCGATCGTCATCAATCGGGGGCACATCGTCGCCGACGGTACGGCCGACGATCTGATGCAGCGGATGCATTATCACGGCGCGGTATCGCTCAAGGTCATTGCCGAGCGCGGGGACGCCGCGATCGAAGTGCTGTCGAGCGCGAGCAGCGTAGCGAAGGTCGAGACGCTCGGTAAGCCGAACGGCCATTTTCTGCTTCGCGCGATCCCGAAGCAGAAGGAGATGGCCGCGGCCGAGGTGGCGGCGCTGCTTCGCGCGCAGAACATTCCGGTCGATGAGCTTTATGTTGAGCGCGGTCGCCTCGACGATGTCTTCCGACAGATCACCATGCCTGAAGACGGAGGCTCAAATGGTTGAGACTTTCGATAACGCTTGGATTATTGCCAAGCGTGAACTTCGCGGATATTTCGCGACGCCGCTGGCGCTCGTGTTTCTGACGGTCTTCGTAGCCCTGACCGGTGCGCTGACGTTCTATGTCGGCAATTTCTTCGAGCGCGGGCAAGCCGATCTGTTCCCGTTCTTCGCCTATCATCCGTGGCTTTATCTGCTGCTCGTGCCTGCGGTGGCGATGCGGCTTTGGGCGGAAGAGCGCAAGACAGGCACCATCGAACTCTTGATGACGTTGCCGATTACGCCGCTTGAAGCGATCCTCGGCAAGTTTCTTGCGGCATGGGCGTTTATCGGCCTCGCGCTGGTGTTGACGTTTCCGATCTGGATTACGGTCAACATTCTTGGTGATCCGGACAATGGTGTCATTCTAACGAGCTACATCGGCAGCTTTCTGATGGCAGGTGCGTTCCTGGCGATCGGCTCGTTCGTTTCGACGCTGACGAAGAACCAAGTCATTGCCTTTATCGTCGCGTCTCTCATCTGCTTCCTGTTTACGATGAGCGGCTTGGAGATGGTGCAGAGTGGGTTGAGGGCTTGGACGCCGGCGTTCTTCGCGTCTGCCGTTTCGTCGATGAGTTTCCTTTCGCATTTCGAGCAGATCACGCGTGGTGTTCTCGATTTGCCGACACTCATCTTCTTCTTCTCGATGATCGTTTTCTGGCTGTTCGCGACGGTGATCGCGATCGACCAGAAGAAAGCGCAGTGAGGTTTGGCCATGTCGAACGGGTTTGGACCCGTCGCCGGCGCATTCAAAGCGACGGTGGCTTATTTCTCGTCATTCAAGAGATCGACGCTTGCCTGGGGCGGATTGGCGCTTGGCGCTGTTATTCTACTGTCGGTCAACCTTTCCTCGACGATCGGTCTCAAGGCGTGGAGCGCCGACCTTACGCAAGATCGACTATTCACGATTTCGGACGGCACGCGTCAGATCCTGAAGTCGATCGACGAGCCGATCACGGCGCGGCTCTATTTTTCGAAGAACCTTGCCGACGCCTCGCCTGATATCGTGCGCTATTTCGATCGTGTACGTGAGTTGTTCGAGCGCTATCGCGATATCTCGGGCGGCAAGCTGCAGCTTACTATCCTCGATCCCGAGCCGTTCTCGGATGCGGAAGACAAAGCCGTCGAAGGGGGCCTTAGGGGGCTCCGTCTCAACGCGGATGGCGACGTTGGATATTTCGGCCTCGTCGCGACAAACGCGACGGATAATCAGCAGGTCATTCCGTTCTTCGATCCGAGCCGCGAGTCGTATCTCGAATATGATGTCACGAAGCTTATTTACTCGCTTGCCAATCCGAAGAAGCGCACCGTCGGCTTGATGACGTCGCTGCCTCTCGACGGCGGCAAGTCGCCGATGCGGCAGCAACAGACGCAGCCGTGGCTGATGATGGGGCAGATCCGCGAGTTCTTCGACGTCAAACCCATCGACCAGGATGTGAAGGAAATTCCGGCAGGTCTGGACGTATTGATGGTGGCGCAGCCGACGAAGCTGACGCCGGATGCCACTTACGCCATCGATCAGTACGCGCTGAAGGGCGGCAAGGTCTTGATCTTCACCGATCCGGTTTCGGATACGGCGGAGATGCAACTTCTGCAGAACCAGGGCAATGGCGAGAAGGAGTTGACGAAACTTCTCGCGGGTTGGGGCGTGACATACGACGGTTCGAAGGTCGCGACGGATATCAAGCACGCGCGGCGCGTACAGTTCCAGAATCCGCAGACAGGGCAACCGGCGGTCACAGACTTCGTCGCTTGGCTTGGGCTCGATAAATCGAGCATCAATCCGAAAGACGTGCTGTCGGCGGGCATCGATCAGATCAACGTCGCGTCGGCGGGCTTCTTGAGCAAGAAAGACGGCGCGACGGTCGATTTTTCGCCCATTCTGGAGACGAGCGACAGCGCCGAGGCCGTCAACGTGAAGGATGTCGGCTATGGCGCCGATCCGCTTGCGCTGCTGCGCAATTACGTTTCCGGCGGTCACAAACTCGTGCTTGCCGCACGCCTTTCGGGTGACGTGACGTCGGCATTCCCGGACGGTCCCCCGAAAGCCTCGGATGCAGCGGCCAAGAAGGACGAGAAAGACAAGTCTGCTGCTAAAGCCGATACGTCAACGGCGGATGCAGCGAAAAAGGATGCAGCACCCGCCGCCGCGTCGGACACCGCCAAAAACGACCAAGTCAAATCGGGCAAGATCAACATCATCGTCGTTGCCGATACGGACATTCTGGCGGATCAGTTCTGGGTGAATACCAGCCTCGGCCAGGACGTCGCCATTCCAACGGCGCACAACGCTGCGTTCGTTGTCGGGGCGCTTGAAAATCTTTCCGGCAGCAATGCGCTCATCGCGCTGCGCGGGCGCGGCGTCAAAGACCGGCCGTTCACGCTGGTCGACGATCTGCGCCGCGGCGCAGAGCAGAAATTCCGCGCGAAGGAAGAAGCGCTGGAAGACAAGCTGAAGACCACACAAGCGGAGCTGCAGAAAATTCAAGCCTCGGGGAATGGCGGCAGCGCGATCCTTTCCGATAAGGAACAGGAGACCGTCGAGAAGTTCCGCGGCGAGATGGTCGATACGCGGCGTGAACTCCGCAACGTCAAACTCGCGCTTCGCCAGGACATTGATAACCTCAGCGGCTGGCTGAAGTTCGCGAACATCGCTCTTGTGCCGTTGATGCTCGGCATGGCGGCAGTCGGCGTGTCGTGGCGACGGACACGCCAGCGCCGCAAGACACCGAAGAACGAACGCTGAGGAGGACGCGCGATGAAGCCCAAGACCTTCGTAGCTCTGCTCGGTGCAGCTATCCTTTCGCTGGCGGTTGCGGTGACGGCATTCGTGTCGTCGCGGCCTTGGTCGCCGACCGCCATCATCCACGGCGAAGCGGCACTGCCGGCGCTCACTCCAGCGGAAAATAAAATCGCGGTGATCGAAGTCGAGCAAGGCGGCAATACGATCAAGCTTGCGCTGAAGGACGGAAAGTGGGTGGTCGCGAGCCAGCGAGATTATCCGGCGAATGTCGAAGCCGTCCGCAAGCTGCTGCTCAATGCGTCGGAGGCATCGCTCGTCGAACGTAAGACGGCGAAGAAGGATATGCTGCCTATTCTCGGTCTCGGCGATCCGAAAACAAGCTCGTCGCGGCTGATTCGGTTTCTCGATGCGAGCGGACACGCCATTGGCGAGATCGTGGCCGGCAACAGTAAGGCGGATGCGTTCGGAACCAACAAGAACGGCACATATGTTCGCAAGCCGGGGACCGATCAGAGTTGGCTCGCAGACCGGCCGATCGATGCCTCAGCCAAGCTCAGCGATTGGGTGAAGACGCGCGTCGTCGATATTCCGACGAATTCGATCAAGACGGCGTCGATCGAAGTTGCAGGGCAACCGGCCTATCAGATCGATTCGGAGAAGGACGGTTCGCATAAGCTGGCGCAGATGCCGGCCGGCAAGAAGCTCAAGTATGTGAACTCGGTCGATGAGATCATCGAGTCCGCAAGTTATGTCGACTTCCAAGGTGTACGTAAGGCGGACAAATCCGAGACGCTGCCGGACGCTGGGAAGGTGTCGTACGAGACCGACAAGGGCTTAAAAATTCAACTCGACGTCAAGTCGGACGGCAAGCAGGCCTGGGTCGTCGTCACGCCTTCAGGCACCGGCGACGCTAAGAAGCAGGCCGATGATATCGCGGCGCTAACGGCCGGTTGGGAATTTAAGATTCCGGTGGCGAAGGTGTCGGGCCTGCTTAAGAAGCAAGACGATCTGCTGGAAAATACAGGGTCATAACGCCGTAACGCCGCAGGTTTCGGGCCGGAAAGCCGAGCGCTTGCGCGGCGGGCGTCGAATGGTGCTATAGGTCGGGATTGCCGCAACGGCATTTCCGACCGAACGCATTTATTCGCCATGACCGACCGCAAGACCAGCGACCACAATCAGCAGCAGGATGGCCGAGCCTCGCTCGAGCAACTCGTCCGCTGGCGCCGCGATGTCCGCCGTTTCCGGCCGGACCCGGTTCCTGACGAGCTGATCGACCGCCTTCTGCGCCTTGCGGATCTGGCGCCGTCGGTCGGTAACAGCCAACCGTGGCGCATCGTCAACGTGCGTTCGGCCGAAACGCGCACAACCATCATCAAGAATTTCCAAATGGCACGGGACCGGTCGGCTGAAGCCTACGCCGGGGATCAGGCGGATCTTTATAACCGGCTCAAGCTCTCCGGCTTCGATGCTGCGCCGGTGCATCTCGCGGTGTTTTGCGACAGGAGCGCTTTGCAAGGCCACGGTCTCGGCCGGCAGACAATGCCCGAGACGCTCGATCATTCGTGTGCGTGCATGGTGACGGTGCTGTGGCTTGCGGCACGCGAGGCGGGGCTTGGGCTGGGCTGGGTGTCGATCATCGATCCGGCGGAGGTTTCAAAGGCGCTCGATGCACCCGCCGACTGGAAGCTCGTCGGCTATCTTCTGCTCGGCTGGCCGGAGGAAGAGCATCTCGATCCGGAGCTGCAACGTTATGGTTGGCAGCCGCGCACGCCGTTCGAGACCCGCTATTTTGAAGCCGGATCGATAGCGGAGCGGGCCGGCGTGCAGGCTGACGAGCCAAAGGCATCCGGCGTGCCGATGGGAACCGTTACATTGGTTGGTGCCGGTCCGGGCGATCCGGAGCTTTTGACGTTGAAGGCGCTGAAGGCGCTGCAATCGGCCGATGCCGTGCTGTTCGACGACCTTGTGGCCAAGCCGATCCTCGAATTCGTGCGGCCCGGCGCGCGGATGATCGACGTCGGCAAGCGCGGCTATCGCACATCCTGCAAGCAGCCGGACATCAACGCGACGATGGTTTCGCTGGCTCGCGAGGGCCTCAAGGTGGTCCGCCTCAAATCGGGCGATCCGCTGATTTTCGGGCGCGCGGGCGAGGAGATCGAGGCCTGCCGCAGCGCGGGCATTCCGATCAGCATCGTGCCGGGGGTGACGTCGGCGCAGGGTGCGGCCGCCAGCCTCAAAGTTTCGCTGACGAACCGCGATCACGCGCGGCGGCTGCAGTTCATCACGGCGCATGATCGTCGCGGACATCTGCCGGAAGATATCGATTGGAGCGCGGTTGCCGACAGCGCGGCGACGACGGTCATCTACATGCCCAAGCGAACGCTTGCGGAACTGACCGACGTAGCGCTGGTGCACGGCCTCGATCCCAATACGCCGACGATTGCGGTTGCGAATGCGACGCGACCGGACGAGCAGGTTTTTATAGCGACCCTCGCGACGATCGCGGCTGAGCTTCATGCGGCGCATCCGGACGGTCCGGTGCTTGTGATGGTCGGTGAAGCGCTGCGCTACGCGACTGTTCGCGATGTCTCGGAGCAGGCCGATGCTATCGTTGCGGCGCTCGATGTCATGCCGGGGCAGTCATGATGACGTGCCGTGCTCTGTACGTCCTGCCCGCATAGCCGCCCGTGACAGCCGCACAAACGCTCTTCGTCCTTGTCGGCGCTCTCGCGCTTGAGGCCACGTTCGGATATCCGGACTGGCTTTATCAGCGTATTGGGCATCCCGTATCGTGGCTAGGGCGATTCATTTCCTTTCTCGATAAAAAGCTCAATCGGGAAACCGACAGCTCGCAAGTCAGGCGCAACAAGGGCGTGCTGGCGCTCGGCATTCTTATCGTCATTACCGGTGTCATCGCCTGGGCGTTGGAGCAGTTTTTCGATCACGTTGCCTTCGGGGCGTTTTTCATTGCGCTCTTGGCGTCGATGCTGATTGCGAGCCGGAGCCTTTACACGCACGTCGAAGATGTGGCGCGGGCGCTTGATCAATATGGTCTGGACGAGGCGCGGCAGGCGGTCGGTCGTATCGTCGGGCGCAATCCGAAAACGCTCGATGCGCACGGCGTGGCGCGTGCAGCTATTGAAAGCCTTGCTGAAAATGCCTCGGATGGCATCGTGGCGCCGGTGTTCTGGTTTGCGATCTTGGGGCTGCCAGGCCTTGTCGTTTATAAGGCCATCAACACGGCTGACAGCATGATCGGGCATCGGACGCCGCGGCATGAGGCGTTCGGTTGGGCGTCAGCGCGTCTAGATGATTTCGTCAATCTGCCTGCTTCGCGATTGACAGCCCTGCTGCTGGCGCTGGCGAGCATCTTCACGCCGGGTGCGTCGGTGGCGGGAACGCTCGAAGCTGTGGCGCGCGATGCATCGAAGCATCGTTCGCCGAACGCGGGCTGGCCGGAGAGCGCGCTCGCGGGCGCACTCGGGCTGAAGCTCAACGGTCCGAAGGTCTACGGCGAGACGCGCGTTGAAGATGCCTACATGGGCGACGGCAAGCGCGATGCGACAGCAGAAGATATTCGCGCTGCGCTGCGGCTGACGACGACGGCATGGGGCGTCATGGTCGGCAGCCTGCTGCTCATCGCAATCATCTTGCCAGGCTGAGGAGTTCTTCGATTGCGATGTGTTGGGCGAGGTGCTCGGCAAAGCGATCGAGGATGGCGTCGATTTCGGTATCGTAGCTGAGCGCAGATGCTTCCATGCCCAAAGAGGCCAGAAAGGTCTGGCGTGCAGCGTCCGACGTAAATAGGCCGTGAATGTAGCATCCCGAGACGCGGCCGTCTGGCGAGGTGGCGCCGTCGCGGTGGCCGTCGGGGAAGGTTACCATGGGGCGCGCGGTGTCTGGCCCAGTCGTCTTGCCGACGTGCATTTCATAGCCTTCAAACGGCGCTATGGAACCCGTAAGCGTGCCGGAAACGCGCTCTAGCGTTTTCTCGGTGCCGAACTCGGTTTCGATATCGAGAAGGCCGAGGCCATCGACGGCGCGCGGCGGGCCTTCGATGCCATTCGGATCGGCGATGCGTTTCCCAAGCATCTGATAGCCACCACACAGCCCGAGCACACGGCCGCCGCGGCGAACATGCGCTTTGATGTCGATGTCCCAGCCTGCGGCGCGCAAGGCTGTTAGGTCATCAATGGTTGTCTTCGAGCCCGGCAGTAGAACGAGATCGGCGTGTGCCGGAATCGGCTGACCGGGTTCGATCAGTTCGACGATGACGCCAGGTTCGTTGCGTAGCGGATCGAGGTCGTCGAAATTCGAGATGCGCGGCAGCAACGGCACAGCGATGCTCAGTTTCGTTTCACCACCGGACCTCGATGTTTTCATGAGGTCGCGCAATCCGAGCGCGTCTTCAGCGGGAAGCTTGCGAGCGTCGGGGAAGAACGGCACGAGGCCGAGCGGCGTCCATCCGGACAGATTTGCAATTGCCGTCATGCCATCGGCGAATAGCGTCGGGTCGCCGCGCATCTTGTTGATGATGAAGCCGCGGATCATGGCCGCGTCGTCGAGATCGAGGACGTGGCGTGTACCGACGACGCTGGCGATGACACCGCCGCGGTCGATGTCGCCGATCAGTACGACCGGAACGTCGGCGGCGCGTGCGAAGCCGAGATTGGCGATGTCGTTCGCACGCAGGTTGATCTCGGATGCGCTGCCTGCGCCTTCGACGAGAACGAGATCGGCGTTCGCTTTGAGGCGCGCGAAGCTGTCGAGAACGGCAGGCAGAAGCTCTTTCTTTTTCGATTGAAAATCGCGCGCTTTCGCCGAGCCGCGCATTTTGCCTTGCACGACGATCTGCGCGCCGGTTTCGGTCTCGGGCTTCAGCAGCACCGGATTCATGTGCACGGATGGCGCAACGCGCGCGGCTCGCGCTTGCAATGCCTGGGCGCGGCCGATTTCGCCGCCGTCGGCCGTGACCGCGGCATTGTTCGACATGTTCTGGGGCTTGAACGGAACGACGCGAACCCCGCGGTTGGAGAACAAACGGCAAAGCCCGGCGACGATCAGCGATTTGCCAACGTCGGAGCCGGTACCTGAGAACATCAACGCGCGCGCAGGCATCAGAATTCGATGCCTTCCTGAGCTTTGATGCCGGCGGCGAAATGGTGCTTCACGGCACCCATTTCCGTCACGCCATCCGCGAGCGCGATCAATTCCGGTTTGGCGTTGCGGCCGGTGACGACGACATGAAGATCGGGCCGCCGCGTGCGGAGCGTTTCGAGCACGTCATCGAGCAGCAGATAGTCATAACGCAGCGCGATGTTGAGTTCGTCGAGAATGAGCAGACGAATGGATGGATCGGCCATCAATTCTTTGGCCTTCGCCCAGGCGCGTGTGGCGGCGGCAATGTCGCGGGCCTTGTCTTGTGTTTCCCAGGTGAAGCCTTCGCCCATCGTGTGCCAGGAGATCTGATCGCCGAAGCGTTCAAGCGCGTCGCGTTCGCCGGTCTTCCACGCGCCTTTGATGAACTGGACGACGCCGACGCGCCAGCCGTGTCCAAGCGCGCGCAGCACGAGGCCGAATGCGGCCGTCGATTTGCCTTTGCCGGGGCCGGTGTGGACGAGCAGCACGCCTTTTTCGATCTGTTTCGAGGCGACCTCGGCATCTTGCACGGCTTTGCGCTTTGCCATCTTGGCTTTGTGACGCTCGGCATCATCGACCGTGGTGGGATTGTTGCTCACGGCTCAGCCTTTCAACGTCAGCGGCAGTCCGGCGGCGACAAAAATGACCTTGTCGGCGGCTGCTGCGATCTTCTGATTGAGCCGGCCGGCTTCGTCGCGGAAGGCGCGGGCGAGCGCGTTGTCCGGCACGATGCCGAGGCCGACCTCATTCGAGACCATCACACAGGGCGCGACGCGTTTTGCGACGGCGGCCAGCAACGCGTCGCTTGCCTCCGGAACGGGGCGGTTGGCGTGCATCAGATTGGAGGTCCAGAGCGTAAGGCAATCGACCAGCGAGGGAAGCTCTGCAACACGGTTGGCCAGCACGTCGGCAATTTCGAGGGGCGATTCGTGATCGACCCAGCCCGCGCCACGGCGGCTCTTGTGGTGCTTGATGCGGCTGTACATTTCGTCGTCGAACGCTTCCGCCGTGGCGACATAAGCCCAAGGCCCGGGAATGCCTGTCAAAAGGCCTTCCGCATAGGCGCTTTTACCGGAACGGGCGCCCCCGAGGATGAGGGTCAGCTGCGGGAGGTGCAAAGTCGTCATTATAAACTTTCGGTCGTGCCGCAGAGGCCGCTATTGCGATTGACGTAAGATGTGGGCTCACTTATCGATTGGGACGACGGTCCCTCGCAAGAGGGTTCAAAAGGGAATGCGGTATTTACTCCGCAGCTGCCCCCGCAACTGTGCGCGGTGAGCATAGGCGAGAACGCCACTGGGCAACAGCCCGGGAAGGTCGCCCAATGCCAAGACCCGCGAGCCAGGAGACCTGCCGTCAACGAGATTTCCAACTTATCGCCGGTGGGGCGAGAAAGGTTAAGATGCACTTCAGAACATGCCGCGCGTCTGGCCGGTCTTCCGAAAATTCAATGTCTGTGGAGGCGGGGCAATGAGCACGCGCAAGGTTCCCGTCACGATCGTCACCGGCTTTTTGGGAGCGGGCAAAACGACACTCGTTCGCCATGCCGTTGAGAACGCGCAAGGCCGCCGCTTGGCGCTGATCGTCAACGAATTCGGCGATGTCGGCGTGGACGGGACGATCCTCCGGTCATGCGGCATTGAGAACTGCCCGCAAGAAAACATCATCGAGCTGACAAACGGCTGCCTGTGTTGCACCGTCGCTGACGATTTCATTCCGACGCTTGAAGCGCTTTTGGCGCGCGAGCCCGCGCCGGAGCACATCATTATCGAGACGTCGGGCCTCGCGCTGCCGAAGCCGCTGGTTAAAGCTTTCGAGTGGCCGGATATCCGCAATCGTGTGACGGTTGATGGCGTGGTGACGGTCGTTGATGCCCCGGCCGTGCGCGCCGGTCGCTTCGCCGACGATCCGGTGAAGGTCGCGGCGCAGCGCGAAGCAGATCCGTCCGTCGATCATGAAAATCCGCTGGAAGAGGTTTACGAGGATCAGCTGCTCTGCGCCGACCTCGTCGTGCTCAACAAGTGCGATCATCTTTCGCCGGAAGACGCGGCTTTGATCGCGCAAGACATTCGCAGCATGGTGCCGCGGGCAATCAAGATCGTGGCAACGCAAAATGGGGTCGTTCCGACAGATGTGCTGCTCGGCATTTCGGCAGCTGCGGAAGATGATCTCGCCGCTCGACCTTCGCATCACGATGCCGAACCGGAACACGATCACGACGATTTCGAGACGTTCATCGTCGAAGTGCCGGAGCTATCGTCGCCCGACGATCTTGCGCAGCGCGCAAAAGCGATCGCCAACGATCATGACGTGCTGCGTGTAAAGGGCTTCGCGGCCATTGGCGGGAAGCCAATGCGGCTCCTTTTGCAAGGGGTCGGCGAGCGGATCGACACGCGTTACGAACGTGCATGGCAATCGGGCGAGGCGCGGGTGGGCCGGCTGGTCGTCATCGGTCAGAAGGGGCTTGATCGCGACGGCATCACTCGGACCCTGACGGGCGCTGCCTGATGCATATCGTCGTTCGCGAGAGCCGGGATCTGGACGAGGCTGCCGCGCCTCAAGATCTCGGACTCGCGCCCGCCGATATCGTTTTTCTGTCGTTTTCCGATTCCGACCTTGCGATGGCGGCGGCTGCATTTCGCGGCGCTGAGAGCACGCAGCCGAGTGTGCGGATTTCGAACCTCAATGCTTTGCGCCACCCGATGTCGGTTGATCTATTTTCCGACGCGACGCTGAAAGGCTCGAAGGCCGTGCTCGTGCGCCTGCTGGGCGGCCTCGACTATTGGCGGTATGGCGGCGAGCAACTCGGGCGGCGCTGCCGCGAACTGGGAATTGCACTTGCTATCGTGCCGGGCGACGGGCGGCCGGACATTCGACTCTCGGCGTTGTCGACGCTTGGTTCGGATGAGCTGGCGCGGCTTGAGGCTCTGCTCGACGTGGGCGGCATCGAGAATACGCGCATGGCTTTGCTGGCGATGCTCGGCAAACGTGACGCGCGTGGAAAAATTGCACAGCCGCGAGAGATTCCGAATTTCGGCGTCTATCGGGAAAGCGCGCAATCCGTTGCTGCGCTCGGGGCGGCTGCCGTTGTTTTCTATCGCTCACATTTGCTTGCGGGCGATGTTGCGCCAGTCGATGCTTTGGTAGATGCACTTGAAGATCGCGGCTTGGCGGTGGCGGCGCTCTACGTTCCGAGCCTGAAGGCAGCGGATACCGCGGCTTGGCTTCAGGATGAGCTGCAACGTCTCCGGCCGAGCGTCATCGTCAATGCGACAGCGTTTGCCTCACGCGACGGCGCGGATGCCTCGCCGCTCGACGTTGCGGATTGTTCGGTCCTGCAGGTCGCGCTCGCCAATTCGAAATTTACGCTTTGGGAGAAGTCGCAGCGCGGCGTCAGTGCCGCGGACCTTGCGATGCACGTCGTTTTGCCGGAACTCGACGGACGGTTGTTTGCGGGCGTCGTATCGTTCAAGGAAGCGGACACGCTGGGAACCGAACTCGGCGTGTCGTTGCTGCGCCATGTGCCTTATAAGCCAAGCGTTTCGCATGTTGCCGAGCTTGCCGCGCGTTGGGCGAGGCTTCGTTCAGCCCCGCGCCATGATCTTCGCATCGGTCTGTTGCTCTCGACGTATCCGGGGCGGCCGGATCAGATCGCGCACGCGGTTGGACTTGATGGCCTTGAGAGCGCGTGCAGGATCGCATCGCATCTCGAAGACGCGGGTTATGACGTCGCCTGTCGCCCGTCGGACAGTCGCGATCTCGTGGCGCAACTCGATCCAGCGAAGGCAATCGGGTGGCCGCTTGATGCTTACCGTTCGGCGTTCGATGCTCTGCCAGAAGCCTTTAAAGAAAGCGTCGTCAGCGCCTGGGGACCGCCAGAAGATGATGACGCACTCGTTGGTAATACGTTCCGCTTTCGTGTTGCGCCGTGCGGAAATCTTTTGATTGGACTGCAGCCGGAACGCGGGCAGGCGCTTGACCGGAAGGCGCAGTATCACGATCCGGCGACGCCGCCGCGGCACAGCTATGTCGCGTTCTATCTCTGGCTGAGACACGTCGCAAAGATCGACGCGCTTATTCATCTCGGCGCGCACGGCACGCTCGAATGGCTGCCAGGCAAAGCCGTTGCGGGCAGCGAAATGTGTGCGCCGCGCGCGCTGGTTGGCCCTACGCCGATGATCTATCCGTTCATCGTCAATGATCCCGGCGAAGCGGCGCAGGCGAAGCGGCGGCTATCTGCCGTGACGCTCGGACATAAGCCGCCGCCGATGACGGATGCCGGTTTGTCGGGGCCGTTGAGTGAAGTTGAACGGCTGGTCGATGAATTCGCGTCGGCGGAAGGTCTTGATCCGAGGCGGCGCAAGGTTCTGTCGGATCAGATCGTCGACGCCGCCATTCGTGCCGGAATTGCGGCCCAGTGCGGCCTCGATGCGGGCATGGCGGCGAGCGAAGCATTGACCCGCATCGACGCCTTTTTGTGCGATGTGAAAGAGCTGTCGATCCGCGACGGGCTGCATATCCTCGATGAGGTGGAGCTTGAAGCGATCACTCGGACGCTTGCTGGAAAATTCATCGCGCCGGGTCCTGCTGGAGCGCCGAGCCGAGGGCGATCTGATGTACTGCCGACAGGACGCAATCTTTTCAGTGTCGATCCGCGCAGCGTGCCAACCGCAACGGCGTGGGCGAACGGCAAGCGTGCAGCGAAAGCAATCCTCGATCGCTATCTCTCCGATCATGGCGAATGGCCCCGCGCGATCGTGCTCGATCTTTGGGGCAGCGCAACGCTCAGAACCGGTGGCGAGGAACTCGCGACCGCGCTGGCGCTGCTTGGCGTTCGCCCCGTCTGGGATCAGCGCTCCTATCGCGTGACGGGCGTCGAGACCGAGGCATTGGCGGAACTTGGACGTCCGCGTGTTGACGTGACGCTGCGGATTTCAGGACTTTTTCGCGATATGTTTGGAGCGCAGCTTGCGTTGTTTGATAGCGCCGTCGCGCTCGTTGCCAGTCTTGAAGAAGATGCCGGCGATAATCCGCTGCGCCCGGCCTCGTCGTCCGAAGCAAAGCTCGATCGCATTTTCGGACCGGCCGGCGGCAGCTTCGGTGCTGGCGTAATGCAGCACATCGACCGCGGCGACTGGAGCGAGCGTGGCGATCTTGGGCGGTCGTATCTCGCCAGCACACAGGCGGCGTATCGTGGCGATGGTTCGGAAGCGACGAGCGCGAGCTTTGAAAAACGCGTGAAATCGGCAGACGCCTTCGTGCATGTGCTGGATCACAGCGAGATCGACCTGCTGACTGGCGGTGACTTTGCGGCACACGAAGGTGGGTTCGCGGCTGCCGCTGCTTCTCTCGGAAACGATCGCGTTGCGCTTTATCATGGCGATACGGCAACGCCAGATGCGCCGCGGGTTCGCACGCTGCAGGAAGAATGTGCCCGTGTGATTCACGGGCGCGCTGCAAACATCCGGTGGATCGAGGGCCAGATGCGTCATGGCTTCCGCGGTGGCGCGGAGATGGCGCAGAGCGTTGACGCGGCATTCGCCTTCGCGGCGACGGCGCGGGCCGTCGACAACGGCGGCTTCGAGCGGCTCTACGAAGCATATCTCGGTGACCCAGTGGTCGCAGCGTTTCTTGCGCGCGAGAACCCCGACGCAATCGCGGCAATGCGGCGCCGGTTCGAGGAGGCGATTGCGCGCGGGCTTTGGCAGCCGCGACGCAACGATCTCGGCGAAATCGCAAACAAAGACGATTCATCGCGCGAGGCAGCGGAATGACGTCGGCGGATCATTTGAGGAAAGGCTGGTGTCCAGGCGCGCATCGTCCGATGCGTTCGGGCGATGGGCTTCTGGTGCGTGTGCGTCCACGCGCCGGCGCACTTTCGCTCAGTTCGTTGCGAGCCATCGGTACGATCGCCGCTCAGTTCGGGTCCGGCGACATTGATTTGACTAATCGCGGCAATCTGCAGATCAGAGGCGTTGGTGACGGCGCGTTCGCAGTGCTTCTCGGTGCCCTGGATACGGCAGGTTTGCTCGACCCGTCTGCGGACGCGGAAGCCGTGCGCAACGTCGTCGTCGATCCGTTGAGCGGGCTTGATCCGCGGCGTGCGGATATTTGCGATCTCGCGGCAGCGCTGGAGACGATCCTGCTGCGAGATGCGCGCTTATGGTCTCTGCCCGCAAAATTCGGTTTCAGTTTTTCGGGCGTGGCGACGCCGCGCATCGGCGGACGCAGCGCGGATATCATGATGTCCGCCCGCGATGATTTTTTCTCCATCGTGCTCGATGGTGCGATTGGAATGGGCTGCGAAGTTGCGCGCGGAGAGGTCGTCGATGCCATGCATCGTCTGGCGCTGGCGTTTATCGAGCTGAAGGCAAACGACGCGAGTTTTCGGCGTATGCGCGACGCGGTTGCTCAGTTCGGCGTCGCAAGGGTATTTGCAATGGCAGGTTTGCCGCTTCCGACGGCCGCGGATGAAGCGGTAGCAGACAGTGTGCCTGTGGGATTGCTGCAGCGGAATGACAGCGTGTTCGGAGCTGGCGTCGGTTTTCCCTTCGGGCGGATTACGGCTGATCAGCTTGCCGCGCTTTGCGATCACGCCGCAGTGGCGGGCGCTGAAGACGTTCGCACAAGCCCAGAACGCGTGTTCGTCTTTCCACTGCAGGATGCGATGCATGCGCACGAATTGCTTCGGGGCGCCAATGCCGCAGGACTGATCGTGCAAGAAGACGATATACGGCTCGCGATGGATGTCTGTCCGGGCGCGCCTGGGTGCAAAAATGCGCGCACGGATACGCGGCGGGATGCGCAGCGCTTTGCCGACACGTTTGCGGGTTCGTTGCACGGCTGCTCGCTGCATATTTCCGGATGCGAGAAGGGGTGCGCGCGGCGGACGGAAGCACGTCTGACGCTCGTCGGCCGCGACGGCCGGTACGATATCATCAGAGACGGTTCAGCGGATTCGATGCGCGTACACGATACGATCAATGCTGACGACATGAGCACGACGATTTCGCGCTTGATCCTGGAGCCCGCAGTATGACGGTACAAGACTACATTCGCGACGGAGCGGCGATATACGCGCGCTCGTTTGCGATCATCCGGGCAGAGGCGGATCTCGCCGGGTTGTCACCGGTCGAGGAGCGCGTCGCGGTGCGGATCATCCACGCCTGCGGCATGGTCGAGGTGGCCCGCGATATTGTGATGTCACCAACGTTTGCGCGCGATGCCGAGGCGGCGCTCAAAGCGGGGGCGCCGATCCTCTGCGATTCGATGATGGTCGCGGATGGTATTACGCGGGCGCGCCTTCCGGCGAAGAACGAGGTCGTTTGTACACTGCGCGATCCGCGCGTGCCTGAGATCGCGGCACAGATCGGCAATACGCGCACGGCCGCTGCCATGGAGCTTTGGCGGCCGAAGCTTGCGGGCTCCATCGTTGTTGTCGGAAACGCCCCGACGGCGCTGTTCCGGCTGTTCGAAATGCTCGATGCGGGCGCGCCAAAACCTGCTGCTGTCATCGGAATGCCGGTTGGCTTCGTCGGTGCGGCTGAATCGAAAGAGGCGTTGGCGGCTGACGGGCGCGTTCCATTTGCAATCGTCAAAGGCCGCAAAGGCGGAAGCGCTATGGCTGCGGCAGCCGTCAATGCGCTCGCAAGTGAGGCCGAATGAGCGAGGTTAAATCCGGCACGTTGTTCGGCGTCGGGCTTGGGCCTGGCGATCCGGAGCTGATGACGCTCAAGGCGGTGCGCGTCCTGAGTTCAGCGCCGGTCGTTGCGCATTTCCGCAAGGCGGGACGCACGGGACACGCGCGAGCCATTGCGAATGCTCATATCCGCGCCGACGTCGTCGAGGCGGCGTTCGAATATCCCGTGACGACTGAGATTGATTTCCGAGAGGATGGATACGTTTCGGCGATCCGCGATTTCTACGAAGAGAGCGCGGCGGCGATTGTCGCTCATCTCGAAGGCGGTAGAGATGTGGCGTTGCTATGCGAGGGCGATCCATTTTTCTACGGATCGTTTCTGCACATGTATGATCGCATCAAGGCTGCACATCAGGTGATGGTCATCCCTGGGATCACGGGAATGTCGGGATGCTGGACGGCGGCGCAGGCGCCGATCACCTACGGTGACGACGTCATGACAGTGTTGCCGGGTACGCTCGATGAAGAGGCGCTGACGAAACACCTTGGCGTTGCCGACGCGGCCGTGATCATGAAGGTTGGCCACAACATCGAGAAGATCAAACGGGCGCTGAGCGCGGCGGGTCGTTTCGACGATGCAATTTATGTAGAGCGCGGAACGATGCCGGGCGAGCGCATCGCGAAGCTGTCTGACCTCGGAGAGTGCGCGGTTCCCTATTTCTCAATTGTCCTGCTTCCGGGCGGACGAGGACGGCGCATCGCATGAATGGACAGTTGACTATCGTGGGGCTTGGGCCCGGTCCGAAAGGTTGGGTGACGCCTGCGGCGACCGATGTCGTCGGCGGGGCGGATGTCATTCTGGGGTACGCGCCCTATGTTAATCGTTTGACGCCGCGGGCCGGCCAGATTTTGGAGGCTTCCGACAATCGCGAGGAGTTGGCGCGGGCGGAACGTGCGCTCGAACTTGCCGCGAGCGGACGTCGCGTTGCGATCGTGTCGGGAGGAGATCCGGGCGTCTTTGCCATGGCGGCGGCGGTTTATGAGGCCGTCGAAAAAAATCCGGCGGCTGCAGACGGCGTCGATATTCGTGTCGAGCCTGGTGTTACCGCGATGCTGGCGGCGGCGGCGCGGATCGGGGCGCCGCTGGGGCACGATTTCTGCGCCATTTCGTTGTCCGATAATTTGAAATCTTGGGCGACGATCGAGAAGCGTCTGCGTCTTGCGGCCGAAGCTGATTTCGTTATTGCGCTCTACAACCCGGCATCGAAGGCGAGGCCGCAGCAGATCAGGTCGGCGTTCGAGATTTTGAGAGACGTGTTGCCTGCTGAAACGC
This sequence comes from Hyphomicrobium sp. MC1, assembly GCF_000253295.1. NCBI lineage: Bacteria > Pseudomonadati > Pseudomonadota > Alphaproteobacteria > Hyphomicrobiales > Hyphomicrobiaceae > Hyphomicrobium > Hyphomicrobium sp. MC1. The sequence goes on from NC_015717.1 coordinate 683,571, forward strand.
TCGTCGTGTTCGCGCGCGCGGTTGGACGCCCAGATGAAGAGATCGATATCGCGACGTTAGCAACCGCGACCGACATGGCGTGCGATATGCGCACGCTCGTGATGATTGGATCGCGTGCGACGCGGACCGTGCAGGCGAGCGATGGGCGCGCGTGGGTTTATACGCCGAGGTCGGAGCGCGACCGATGATGGGTTGCGATCCAGGTCAGCGCCTCGTCTGCGGAGGACACCTTCGTGCGATCTGGGATCGCCGGCCGGCGAACCATGTGGACCGCAATGCCGAGCTGGCGCGCAGCTTCAATCTTGGCATAAGCGGCACTGCCGCCTGCATTCTTCGCCAGCACGTAGCGGATGTCATAGTCCGCGAACAGCCGGGCATCCTCGCCCGTTCGGAACGGTCCACGCGCGGCGATGAGTTCGGAGTTGATCAGCTCACAGGGCAGCTCGAGCGGATCGACGACGCGGATCAGATAACGATGCAGCGGCGCGCGACAGAGCGCGTCGATGGCCTGGCGTCCCAAACCCGAAAAGACGTCTTGAGGCTCAGTGGGAAGAGCGGCAATCGCGGCATCGATGCTGTCGTGCTCAATCCAGTTGTCACCTTCGACCGGCGTCCAGGCCGGGCGTTCGATGGCGAGCAGCGGAATGTTGGTGGCCGCCGCGGCCGCCACGGCGTTGGCGCTTATCTGCGCCGCGAAAGGGTGCGTGGCGTCGATCAGCAGGTCAATCTTTTCCTGGCGCAGGTAAGCGGCAAGTCCGTCGCTCCCGCCGAAACCGCCAACGCGCGTCGGAAGCGTGCTTGCTGCGGGATTGGCGGTTCGTCCGGCGAGCGAAAGCGTCGCTTCGATGTTGTCGGCCGTCGCAAGACGGTCAGCGAGCGTTGCCGCTTCGGTTGTTCCGCCGAGGAGCAGGATGCGCGGCGGTGTCGTAGTGATCGCTTTTGTCATGTGAGCGCAATGCCATGAGCGGACGCTGGTTGTCCATCATCGGAATCGGCGAAGACGGGCGTGCGGGGTCGAGCGCGGCGGCGCTTCGCCTCGTCGATGGAGCTGATCTCATCATCGGCGGGCGTCGACATCTTGATTTGATTGGCGACACGCGCGGCGAAAAAGCGGAATGGGAAAAACCGCTCGAAGCTACTGCCACGACGATCCTGGCGCGGCGCGGTTCGCCGGTCGTGGTGCTCGTTTCCGGCGATCCGTTCTGGTTTGGTGCTGGCGCGACGCTCGCGCGGTCCATTCCGCTTGATGAGATGCTGGTGGTGCCGTCGCCGTCGAGTTTTTCAATTGCGGCAGCGCGGCTCGGCTGGCCGCTGCAAGAGGTGACAACGCTTGGTCTCAATATGCCTGGGTACACGCCTCTCGTCCGTCGCCATGTGCATCATGGGCGCCGCATTCTCGCGCTGGCGCTGAATGGTACTACGGCAGGCGAAGTCGCGGCATTGCTGACGACGGCTGGGTTTGGACGCAGCGAGATGATCGTGATGGAGGCGCTTGGCGGCAGCCGCGAGCGCATCCGACGGACGACCGCCGATACTTTCGATTTCACGAGCGTCGATCCTTTGAACATCATCGGCATCAACGTGGTCGCGGGGTCGGATGCACGGGCGATCCCCTACGCGAGCGGGTTGCCTGACAGCTATTTCGAGAATGACGGGCAGTTGACGAAACGCGAAGTCCGCTCGGTTACGCTGTCGTCGCTCAGGCCCGGTGCGGGCGAATTGCTGTGGGACGTCGGCGCAGGAAGCGGCTCGATCGGAATCGAATGGATGCTCGCACATCCGTCGAACCGGACGATCGGCATCGAGCGTGATGAAGCGCGCGCGGCACGCGCAATGCGCAACGCGGTCGCGCTGGGCGTACCGCATCTTGAGATCGAGATCGGAGCGGCACCGGATGCGCTTCGAGAATTGGCGGCGCCGGATGCTGTTTTTATCGGCTGCGGGACGGCTGGAGGCGCGGTTATCGAAGCGTGCTGGGCGGCACTGAAGCCGGGCGGCCGGATCGTCGCAAATGCCGTCACGATTGAATCCGAGCTTGGCCTGCTCGCTGCATATCATGGCCATGGCGGAACGTTGACGCGCTTGAGCGTTGAACGCGCCGAGCCGGTCGGATCGCGCACGACGTGGCGTCCGGCATTGCCGATCATGCAGTGGGTAGCGCAGAAACCTGCAGGTGCCTCATGATCGCGATCGGCATCGGTGCCAACAGCCGTGCGGAGCAGCGAGACTTTGCAGCGGCTTTGAATGACGCGCGGCAGAGCGCGGGCGGCGCTGACGTAGTTGCAACGTCTGAGGGTGCGGCTTTTGCCTCTTATGTGCGGGAGGCGGCGCGACAGGCATCGCTTTCATATCATGCCATTACATTGGAGAGCATGCGCGCACGAAACGGGGACTGTCTGACGCGTTCCGAGCGATCGCTTTCGCTGTTCGGCGTTGCCTCGATTGCGGAAGCGGCGGCCCTCGCCGGTGCAGGGCCTGGGTCGCGGCTGATCGCGCCGCGGCGGACAGTCGGCAATGTCACGATTGCGGCGGCGCAATCGGCGGACGAACGGGAGCAGGGGACATGACCGTGCATTTCATCGGTGCGGGTCCGGGAGCTGCCGATCTCATCACCGTTCGCGGGCGCGATCTCATCGCAAAATGTCCTGTCTGCCTTTACGCCGGATCGCTTGTGCCACAAGCGCTGCTAACGCATTGCCCGGCCGGCGCCGAGATCGTGGATACGGCTCCGATGACGCTCGACGAAATCATGGCGCGTATCGAGTTGGCGACGCGCGAAGGCAAGGACGTCGCGCGACTGCATTCGGGCGACCTCTCGATCTGGAGCGCACTTGGCGAGCAGTTGCGGCGGCTCGACCAACTCGGGATCTCCTATACGATTACCCCCGGCGTGCCGTCGTTTGCGGCGGCTGCGTCGGTGCTTGGCCGGGAGCTGACGTTACCTGAAGTGGCGCAATCCGTTGTGCTGACGCGCACGTCGGGGCGGGCGTCGTCAATGCCGGAAACGGAGCAGCTCGAGGCTTTCGCGGCGACGCGTGCAACGCTTGCGGTGCATCTTTCGATACACGCGATTGCTGATGTCGTGCGCCGCCTATTGCCATTTTACGGGCCCGACTGTCCGGCGGCCGTCGTCTATCGCGCGACGTGGCCGGACGAGCAGGTTATTCGCGGTACGCTCGGAACCATCGCGGAGAAGACTGCGGAAGCAGGTCCGGAGCGCACGGCGTTGATCCTGGTCGGCGAGGCGTTGGGGCGGGACGATTTTCGCGAGAGCGCACTTTACAGCGTCGATTATCGGCGCCGGTTCCGGGGCGGGGTGTCATGAGCGAAACTCGGACGCTGCCGCCCGGCATTGTGATCGCGGCGTCGCGTTCGGGCTCCGGCAAGACGACGATGACGCTCGGCCTGCTGCGGGCTTTGCAGCGGCGCGGGCTGCAGGTGCAGCCGTTCAAGTGCGGGCCGGATTACATCGACCCGGCGTTTCATGCCGTCGCGGCGGGGCGGTCATCGTACAATGTCGATAGCTGGGCGATGCGGCCGGATCATGCCGCGTACATCCTATCGGATGCATCTCAAGGCGCTGATATCGTCGTTTGCGAGGCGTTGATGGGGCTGTTCGATGGGGTGTCGCGGCCGGGTCTTTGGGGCAACGGCGCCAGTGCCGATATCGCCGCCGCCACGGGATGGCCTGTCGTGCTCGTCCTCGATATCTCGGGCCAATCGCAAACTGCTGCTGCGGTGGCGCGAGGATTTCAGGGCTATCGCGACGGCGTAACAATCGCGGCAGTGATTTTGAATAGGGCAGGCAGTCCGCGCCACATTCGCTTTGCAACAGATGCGCTCGAACGCGTTGGATTGCCGGTCGCAGGTGCGCTGCCGCGTGATACTGGCGTGGTGCTGCCGGAGCGGCATCTGGGACTTGTCCAAGCCGAGGAAACGGCGGAACTGGACAGCCGCCTCGATGCGTTAGCGGATTTCATCGAAGCACATGTCGATCTCGATAAGATCATGGGCTGCGCGTTTCGCGGACGTATGGAAGCGGGTGAGCCAAGGCCGGTGCCGCCGCCTGGACAACGGATTGCACTCGCGCGCGATGCGGCCTTCTCATTTGTTTATCCGCACGTGCTGGCGGGCTGGCGGTCCGCAGGTGCCGAGATCCTGCCGTTTTCACCGCTCGCGGACGAAGCGCCCGACGCGAGTGCCGACGTGGTCTGGCTCCCCGGCGGGTATCCGGAGCTACACGCGGGGGCGATCGCGAGTGCCTGGCGGTTCAAGGCAGCGATTTTCGAATTTGCTCAGTCACGTCCCGTTCATGGAGAGTGTGGTGGGTACATGGTGCTCGGCGCGGGATTGATCGATGCTGACGGCGAGCGACATGAGATGCTTGGCCTTTTGGGGCTTGAGACATCTTTCGCAGTGCGAAAAATGAACCTCGGGTATCGGCGAGCCGAACTCGTCGCGCCGTGTCCTTTGGGGGCTCCGGGCGATATCTTGATGGGGCACGAGTTTCATTATTCGCGCGTTCTTGCGTCTCCGGATGCGCCGCTTTTCAAACTGGAGAATTCCGACGGAGAAGCGCTGCAAAATGGGGGGAGCCGCCGCGGCTTTGCAACGGGATCCTTTTTTCACTTTATCGATAGATAGGCTACCGTTTCCCGGTCGTGTCGGGCTATATTTTCCGGTGAAGCTGCGCACCTTGGAATTCGCGCAATTCAATAGGTTACCGCCGGGCCGGAACTTTTCGGATCGTCATGCATTTAGGTCTGGAAGGTTCGTCGGGAACCCGGAGTACGAGCGAAAGTTACCACGGAATCCGTCAATAAGGTCTTTGTACGATGGGCACTGGCAGTGACCCCAAGCGGGGGGATTCAGTCACAATGCAAGCACCCTTACCGGTAGAGCTGCAGGGCCAGATTGGCCAGCGGTTGCGGGAGGCTTATATCGAACTCATCAATGAGCCGGTTCCTGATCGGTTTGTCGCGCTGTTGCAGAAATTGAAGCAGCGGGAGGATCAAGGGCAAGGAGGCCAGTCGTGACCAAGACCGACGACGACCTGCAGGCTCTGTTGATCAGTGCAGTGCCGAATCTTCGCGCGTTCGCGAATTCCCTGTGCGGGGATCCGACGCGCGCGGATGATCTCGTGCAGGACACGCTCGTTAAAGCATGGTCGAATTTGGAAGGTTTCGAGCGCGGATCGAACCTCAAAGCCTGGCTTTTCACCATTCTGCGCAATACCTACTTCTCGGAGCTTCGCAAGCGCCGCCGTGAGGTGGAGGATGCCGATGGGGCGCTGGCGGAACGTATGTCGGTGATGCCGGAGCAGCAGGTCCATATGGACCTCGTCGATTTCAAGAAGGCTTTCGGCAGCTTGAGCGATGATCAGAAGGAAGTGCTGCTGCTGGTCGGAGCCGAGGGCTTTTCGTATGAGGAAGCCGCAGAGATCACCAATGCGGCGGTCGGAACGGTCAAGAGCCGGGTCAATCGCGCCCGTGTCGCGCTGAACAAGGCTCTTGGTTTCGAAGATGGTGAGAATTTCAATCCGAATGGAGAATTCGTCGGCATCACTCGGGCTGTCAGTCGAGGGTGAGTGGGACGGACGAAACGATCGAATGAAGATGATCGCGTGCGGCACCGCACCGGTTGTCGTCTTGTCAATTACGAGCTTACGAGGTGAACAATGTCGATTGCCGAATCTATTGCTCCCCACCTTCCCTATCTCCGCCGATATGCCCGTTCGCTGACCGGCAGCCAGGCTTCAGGCGATAACTATGTCGCGGCCGTTCTCGAAGCACTGATTGCCGATTCCGACGCATTCGATAAGTCGATTGCACCGCGTGTGGCACTCTATCGGGCTTTCACGAAGGTCTGGAATTCTCTCGCCGTCAATCAAACGGCGGAAGAAGTCTCGCACGACAAGCCGCTGCCGGAGCGCCGCCTTGAGTCGATCACGCCGCTGCCGCGGCAGGCATTCCTGCTGGTCTCGGTCGAAGGCTTTTCAACCGCCGAAGCTGCGCAGGTTCTCGACGTCACGCCTGCGCATGTGACGGAGCTGCTGCAAATGGCCGGCGCCGAAATTGCAGAGCAGCTTTCGGCCGACGTTCTCATCATCGAGGACGAGCCGCTGATTGCCATGGATCTCGAAGCGCTGGTGGTCGATATTGGCCATCGCGTTCAGGGTGTCGCCCGTACGCATCAGGAGGCGGTCGAGGAGGTTGCGAGGAAAGCGCCCTCGCTCGTGCTCGCTGATATCCACCTTGCCGATGGCAGCTCAGGCCTCGAAGCGGTCAACGAAATTCTCGAGACCATCAGCGTGCCGGTGATCTTCATCACGGCGTTCCCGGAACGCCTGCTGACCGGCACTAAGCCTGAGCCCGTGTTCCTGATTACGAAGCCGTTCGAGCCTGCCGTCGTCAAGGCGATGATCAGCCAGTCGCTGTTCTTCGGCTTGAAATCGAAAAAGGCCGGACAGCGCGCGGCCTGATATCGGGACTTCAGCTTTAGATCTTTCGGGCGCGGACAAAGAATTGTTCTGCGCTCGATTTTGTGTTCGCGCCTGCGAAGCGAGGCTTGGATTACTTCGACGAGTTGTTCGTCTCCGAGCCCGAAACGGAATTTTGGTCGCGATCTTCAATTTTTTCCATCGCCGACTTTTCAGTCCACGTATAGCTCGGGGCATTCGTCAGCGTTTCCTTGGTCGCGTCGACAGTGGCGATGCGGCGGCCGTTCTTCTCGGTGAATGACAGCTCGTTGTAAGGAATGCCGACGTTCTTTTCGCCGACACCGAGGAAGCCGCCGACGCCGATAACGGCCGTGCTGATCTTTCCGGTATTGTCGAGCACGAGATAGTTGATGTCGCCAAGCTTGTCGCCTGCATTATTCTCTACCGGAAGTCCAATGACGCTCGCGGTGCTTTGTTCGCCTCCGCCTTGCGTCGCCACGAATGACAGAGCCGATGCCGATGTCGTCGCCGCAACCGGAGCGATTGCCAGTCCAGCGACGAGCATGGTGCGATAGATATTTGTTTTTTTCATTTCGCTCTCCCTGAGGTTCCTATCTGGTCAATCTTTCGCTCGTCGTTTTTGTTCCGATTTTCGCGGGCAACTGGCCTTTCTACGGGAGAACAAAAAAAGCGGCCGAAGACGCTCGGCCGCAGAAAATCAGCGCAGAGATATTATTGCTAGACAATCGACAGCCAGTCGTCGACTTCCTTGCGGATCTGAGCTTTGTCGTAGCCGTAACGCTCCTGCAGTTTGCCTTCGAGCTTCTCATGCCGACCGGCGACGATTTGAAGATCGTCATCTGTCAGCTTGCCCATTGCTCCTTGGCTTTGCCGGTGAACTGTTTCCAACTTTCTTGGATGCAGTTCCAGTCCATGGGCGAATCCTTTCAATCGGCCGGACGGCTTTTTGATCAAACCCGGCGGACGAAGTTTGCAATGAGGGACACGACAAACAGAACGATCGCCACCCAGAAGATCATGCGTGCGCCTTCCATTGCCGTACCGGCCACGCCGCCGAATCCGAAAGCGGCCGCGACAAGCGCGACGATCAGGAATACGATCGCGTAGTGCAGAAGATTTCCCATCCAGATCTCCGATCGGTTTAATCTGATATCCCGAATGGCGATCTAACGTGCATGCCAAGCTCGCAGTTCCGCTGACTTTGCGGGCAGTCCACGGTACGATGGTCGTAAATGTAGGGTTCGCGATGGGTTGGAATGATCCAAAGATGTAGAGTTCGCGCCGCTCGGGGGAAAGCGGTCGCGAACTCTCATCGGACGCGCCGCGCCCCTGGGCCACGGGGGGAGTGGGAGGGAGTGTGGGACGCGGTCACATGGAGCAAACGCGCCGTCCTGCAGGCAGTTCCCCAAAAAGCCACCGACACGGATTACAAGTCTGAGAGGTCTGCTATGGCGCGGAATTGGTGTAGCATGTGCGAAGCCGATTCAGCCGCGTTTACCGAAGCTGTAGTGTGCCGGTGGGCGGGCGCGCGCAAATCATGATAACGTAAAAAGATTAGATCTCGCGGGGGAAAGGTATGGATGTCGTAGCATTCCAGGAGAAGTCCTGGATATGCTGCACTCGTTATGGTTGGTTTCAACATATTTCGGAACGTCTCGTTGTTTCCTACGTGGAACGCGACTCGAACGCTGCTCATTTGGATAGTGATTGCCGTGTTGTCAGGGATGACGGCGATCGTCGCATGGCAGTGGATGGTCAAGTCCGCCGATGAGGTTACACATACGCAGCTCGTCCAGCAGGAACTGACCAAGTGGCTCAGCGCTACGCAGGATCTCGAAAACGGGCAGCTTGGCTATCTGCTGACGAAGGACGAAAGTTATCTGAAGCCCTATCAATCGGCGAAGGGCGCCGTCTCGCTCATCCATAATAACCTCGTCCGTCTGGTCGCCGGTAACGTTGGGCAGATCGCGGTGATTGAGTCGATACACCAGACGATCAAAGAGCGGCTTGAGGTTCTCGACAAGAACATGGTCGCCACGGGTAAGGGCGATGATGTGTCACCTCGTCCGTTTGGCGCCGATGAGTTCGGCGGCAAAATCATGGAGCGGTTGCGAAGCCAGATCGCAGCCGCAAAGCAGCAAGAGCAGATGCTCTATCGCAGGGAACTCAAACAATTTCGTCGACAAAGTTCATGGCTTCTCGGCGCGATGCTGGCCACGCTTCTGGCATGCGCGGCGCTGGCTCTTGTCGCTATGATTCGCGAGCGTCAGCGGGTGGCCGCTCTTGAGCTTACTGCGCTGACCTTGACGTCGGCGAACAGGTCTCTCGAACAGCGCGTAAGGTCGCGTACGGAAGAACTAGCCATCGAGCGCGACCGGGCAGAAGCGGAGCGGGAGCGTGCTGAAGCACTGCTGCGTGACGTTACGCATAGGATCGGCAACACGCTGGCGCTGGTCGTCGGCTTCATCAATTTGCATATTCGGCATACGACGGACCCGAAATCCCTGAAGACGCTGATGGGGGCGCGCGACCGCATCCATGCTATCGCCAGCGCGCAGCGGCGTATCAACGTCGTCAACGATCTGGAACTTGTGCGGATCGATACGCTGATCCAGGCCGTACTCGATGACGTTGTTGAAGCTGCGGGAGAGGACCGTATTGTTCTGATGGTCGACGTGCCGCCGTTGCTTGCGTCGGCGCAGGTTGCGACGTCGCTGTGCGTGCTGACGCAGGAGTTCGTGGTGAATTCCTTCAAGCATGCTTTCGGTGAGAGCGGGTCCGGGTGCGTCAACGTTCTCTTGAAACGGAAGGGCGAGAGCGGCGCTGAACTCGTCGTTGAGGATGATGGCATTGGTCTCGGCGGCGGCGCCGAAGTCTCATCTACCACAGATCATGACGGAGCGGTGCAACACTCCGAGGGGCTCGGAACCAAAATCGCTGCGTTGCTGACGCGACAGTTTTCCGGAACGATTTCTTACGAAACCATGTGCCCTGGAACGGATAAGCCCGGGACGCGTGTGATCGTTACCCTGACGGATCTTATTCTGTCTGACCCTGAGCAGCTGACATCGCCGCGGCACGAAGACCGTTCGCCGTCGGCTTAAGCGGCGGCGTCGTCAAGGCAAGCGCAAGCGCAAGCGTCCTGCAAGTCAGCAGGCAACTTTCCAGCGGGCGGCATAGGCGGGGGACAGGTGCAGAGAACGGGGCTTCGGGCGCGCTGATTGGCCGGTCTTGATGCAATCCGCCACAAATGAAATTGCCAATTTCACGGCCTGCTCGGAGAGCGGCTTCACGAGAACGCCACAAGCCGCAGAGAAGTCTTCCGGAACGCGGCCGGGATTGGACGTCGTGAAGATGACTGTCGTGTGCCGTCCTTCGCTTAGGTGACGTGCCACCGTCGTCCCGGTAGCTCCGTCGCTGAGATGCAGATCGACGAGCGCGAGATCGCACAACGTCGTTTCAGCAAGCTTCAGCGCGCCGCGCGACGATCCCGCGACGCCAACGACCGCATGGCCGAGATTCTTGACAATGGTTTCGAGTTCATCGGCCAGTATCGGTTCATCTTCGGTGATCAGTACGTTCATCGTTTTCCCCGCAGTACAGACGATGCCGGACTACGATTCCACCGAAATGGGGCGGGGCAGCGTCTGTGACTCCGGAAACGTGGCGAACCGAAGAAGGTTCCACATGTGTGACGCGCGCAACGTACGACTGTGTCTTTTTGCTTAACTTCGGTCCGTGGCCGACGCCGTTTTCAGACGGAGGGTTCAGCTTCGCGACCGCCGCGCACTCCTACGTTTGCCAGCGGGCCTGTCAGAGTCCACTTGAAGCCGTCGATGCCGGAGGCGGCATGGACCGACAGTTTTAGACCTTGGGTCGAGAATCTTTCCACGACGGATCGGCCGTAACCTCTTGGTCCGTCTATGAGAAATGGCGGACCTCCGGTCTCGTGCCAGATGATCTCGATGGTTTCGGCGTCAGAAAAGGTCCATGACAGTCGGACTTCCCCCTTTGCTGATGAAAGCGCGCCATGCTCGACCGCGTTGAGTGCAAGTTCTGTCAGGACCATGCCAAATGACTGTGCAGCTTCCGGAGTCAATGACACCGGGGGCCCGGAGACACTGATGCGATCCGCGTCGGTTCGTGCGACCGCGCCGATTTCGGCTGAAGCCAGAGTTGCGAGATCGACACATTGCCAGTCGGAGGCGACAATCAGATCTTGCGATGCAGCAAGACCGGCGACCCGCAATGTGAAATCTTTCAAATGCGATTTAACATCGACGGCATCGCGCGCCGTCAGACGGGCCATGGCCAGGATCAGCGCCAGAAGGTTTTTCGAGCGGTGGGAAACTTCGCGAAGCAGCGCGTCTGTGCGCGTCAGGCTGACCTTCAGGTCCGTAACGTCGTATGCAACTCCGGACAGCACAGAGATCTTTTCGCGGGCAATTTTCGTTGCGGCGCCGCGGACGGCGATCCAGCGGCCTTCACCGTCCGGACGTCGTACGCGGACTTCGACGGCGAGCGGCGTCATGTTCGCAAGAGCGGCCGAGATTGCGCTGAGCAGGGGGCGGCGGTCACTCGGTTCGACAAGTCGCAGCAGGCGATGGGCGAGCTGATCGCCATTTACCGCGTGGCCGAATATCCGGGCGATTTCGGCGTCCCAATGGATCGCGCCTGACCGGAGGTCCCATTCCCAAACGCCGACGTTGCCGGCTTTCAGTGCCGCGCGCATGCGATCATCGGCCGGTGGGATGGACATCAGGCCAGATCTCGTTTTTGACGGGCGATCAATTGACGATGACATGCGGGGAGCTTGGGCCAAATCCGAGTTCGATTCTTCTATTACGCTCCGTGTTAACAGTGTCGCTCCGGTAAACGAAGCAATGGCGAGCAATGAAGAAATCGCCACGAAGGTCATCCAGTTGCGCCGGGTGTGAAGTTCTATGGATCGGGATGGAACGCCGGCCGCAATTTTCCAGCCGAATTGCGACGTATCGGCGAACGCTTCGACGAGGGAGGGGTTGTCTGCCGCCCCGGAATAGGACGCCTTGAGAGGCTTGCCATTGGCCTCGGCGTAAACTTGGCCATCGCCGCCCACGATAGAAATCGACCACGGACCGTCCGAAACGAAATTCTTCAATGTTGCGGCGAGATAGGCCGACGGAATGCGCGCTTGGAGCAGGACAGGAGGTGCGGCCTTATCGGTCGATGCGATCCAGATGTTCACTCCGCCTTTCGCTGCGATGCCGTAGGGTGTGATCTGGGGCGCAAGGGTCGCTAGGGCAGCAGCAGCTGCGCTGCGCGCGGGCGCGTCGAGCGCGGCGATGGCGGCATCGGCGCCGCTGGTTGGAGACAGCAGATCGAGGTTGGCCGCGCGATTGAAGACGAGAATGCCGTTACGGCCAAGTTCCGATTTCAGATGGTCATAAACGCTTTCCGAAGCTTCTGCCGGAGGGCTGGCGAGTTCCTTAAGGTTGGAAACGAGGCTTGCCATGCGTTCATCGAAATAGGACGCCGCCAGCAACGCCCGGCTTTGAGCGGACTGATGCAGAATGCTCAATTCGCGTGCATGTAGCTGGGTCAGCAGGTAGGCGGCGAACGTCAGCGACGGCAGGAGGATACCGAGGCAAAGCGCGTAAGCGAGCAGGCGGGACGGCTCTCTTGGAAAGAGGAAGTGCGGCAGCATTCGAGCGAGATGAGGTTTGAAGAACCTCTGCAATAGATTATTGTTCACAATCCGCTTCTTATCGTCGTCATGGTTCGCCAGACCCTGCCGTCAAATGAAAATGCCCAATTGTCTCAATGGTTCCCTCTTGCGCTTTGGACTTATTCTGAGCGTTATCCATCTTGGCACGGGGTTGCCGGGATGTCGCCGTCTGCGAACGCCACGATTGTGACACAAGATCGGTCGAACTCTGCGCCGGGCAAGATGTTTGGGGATCGATGATCAGCGCGCGACTCCGCCTGAGACTGCTTTGGCTGACGCTTTTCGCGTTCGGCGTGCAGATGGCTGTTGCCGACTTTCATCATCACATTTCGCGCGGCACGGGCATTGAATCCCGAGCGATGACGGCGGGCATGTGCCGTCCGTCAAATGACCGCCCTTGCGCGCCTCGCCAGAATGATCACGACGGTTGCATTCTGTGTTGGGCGACGGCAATAGCGGCGACGTCGCTCACGCCGGTTTCATTCGACATGCCGCTGCCGGCCGTCGCGCATGGTGTTCGGCTCCAAGCCGACGAACCGCAGACGGTCAGCCTCGCACGGCTAACGGAAGTGCGGGCGCGGGGCCCGCCGCCCATCGCACGCGGCTGATAGCCGACACTGCGCGGCGAACTGCTTTCCTTTTTTGATTCAATGCCGGTCAGGGCGCGAGGGCACCACAGCCTCGGTTCATGCCGGCTAGCGCGGCGCATGCGTGGCATGCCGCAACGTATCACCCGTTGGAGATTTTCATGATGACCGCTTCGACAGCCAGATCGACAATCGCGTCCTTGGCCATTCTCGTGTCGCTGCCCGTTCTCGCGGACCAGGCCGAGCATCGCCAACTCGGACCGCATGTGCACGGTCAGGGTACGCTCGATATCGCCATCGAAGGCAACAAGATCGAGATGGAGCTTGTTGCCCCCGGCATGGACATTGTCGGGTTCGAGCACGTCGCAACGACGGATGAGCAGAAGGCGAAGGTCGAGAAAGCCAAGGCGCAGCTCGCAGATGTACTGAATGTCTTCAAGCTGCCGTCCGCTGCAAAGTGCAAGACCGACACGGCGAATGTCGAAAGCCGCAAGGAAACACATCATCCGGGCGAAAAGGATGATGACGACGACAAGCCGGGCGAGCCGCAGCATTCAGAGTTTCACGCGACTTACACCATCACGTGCGAGGCGCCGGAAAGAGTCACGGGCTTGGAAACAGCATACTTCACCGACTTTGCAGGTGGTCAGCTGCTGAATGTCAACGTCACGACGCCGAAAGGGCAGACGCAGGCGCAGATGACGCGCGAAAAGCCGACGCTCGATCTCACGGGCGTGATGTAAGCGATGAACGAGCTGATGGTGGCTTCACCGGCGGCCGCGAGAGAGGGCAAGAGCCCTCTCGATGCGGTTTCATTCGCTGATGTCAGGTATTCGTGGCCGGGACCGTCTCCGTTCACGCTGACAATCAATCGCTTCAAACTTCGCCGCGGCGAGAAGCTTTTGCTGCTCGGGCCGTCGGGCAGCGGGAAGAGCACGTTTCTCAGTCTGCTTGCCGGCATCGTCGTACCGGATAGTGGCAGGATCGAAGTGAGCGGCGAGGACATGGCGGCACTCGGCGGCGCCGCGCGCGACCGGTTTCGCGTCGACCACTTCGGAATCATTTTTCAGATGTTCAATCTGCTTCCTTATGGATCGCTGATCGACAACGTGCTTTTGCCGCTCCGCTTTTCGAAGTTGCGCCGTGAGAATGCGTTGCGTGAGGGGCCTTTGGAAGATGTCGCGAAACGCCTTTTGCTGGCGCTGGGCCTCGATGAAACCGTGATCGCGACGAGCAAGGCCGCTAGCTTGAGCGTCGGTCAGCAGCAGCGTGTGGCCGCGGCACGCGCATTGATCGGCGCACCGCAAATCATCGTGGCCGACGAGCCGACGTCGGCGCTCGACCGAAACACGGAAGGCGCATTTCTGAAACTACTCTTTGCGCAAAGCAGGGAGGTGGATGCCAGCGTAATCATGGTCAGCCACGATGAAGGACTATCTGCGCATTTCGACCGGGTCGTCCCCCTGCAGGATATCGCTCAATCGCAGCGCGGTGGCCGGTCATGATGATTGCGCGACTTGCCTTTCAATCGCTGCTCAATCGCTGGGTGACGGCGCTGTTGACGGTCCTCGCCATCGCGATGAGCGTCATGCTTCTGCTCGGTGTCGAGAAGGTACGGACGGGTGCGCGCGAGAGCTTCGCCGATACCATTTCCGGCACGGATCTCATCGTCGGCGCGCGAAGCGGCAGCTTGAACCTGCTGCTTTACTCGGTATTTCGCATCGGCAACGCCACCAACAACGTGACGTGGAAGAGCTATCAGGATATCGCCAAGATGCCTGAGGTCTCCTGGATCGTGCCGCTGTCGCTGGGGGACAGCCATCATGGCTTCCGCGTGCTCGGTACCAATCAGGATTATTTCACACATTACAAATTCCGCCACGGGCAGACGATGCAGTTTGCGGCAGGAGGGCCGTTCAAGGATTTGTTCGATGCCGTGATTGGTTCGGATGTGGCTGGGCAACTCGGTTACAAGGTCGGTGACAAGATCATCGTGGCGCACGGTGTCGGCTCGATCTCGTTCATCGAGCACGAGGACAAGCCGTTTCGCGTCTCGGGCATTCTGGCGAAGACCGGAACGCCGATTGATCGCACGGTGCATGTCAGCCTCGAAGCGATCGAGGCTATTCACATCGACTGGCAGAACGGTGCGCCGGTGCCGGGGCAGAGCATATCGGCGGATCAAGTGCGCAAGATGGATTTGACGCCGCGGGCCATTACGGCGGCGCTGGTGGGTCTGAAATCCAAGCTCGCGACATTCAAAGTGCAACGGCGGATCAACAATTATGAGGAAGAGCCGTTGTCCGCGATCATGCCAGGCGTTGCCCTGCAAGAGCTTTGGGGACTGATCGGAACGGCGGAGACGGCACTGTCCGTGGTCTCGGCGATGGTGGTCGCAACGGCACTACTCGGTATGGTGACGATGATCTTGACGACGCTCAACGAGCGACGACGCGAAATGGCTATTTTGCGATCTGTCGGTGCGACGCCGGCGACGGTGCTCGGGCTCCTCGCGGTCGAAGGAGGGCTGCTGACACTTGCCGGCGTGGCCATTGGCACGGTGGGACTCTATGTCGGGCTTTATGTGGCGCAGCCTTACATCGATCACACGTATGGTCTGAGCCTTCCTATTGATCCCCCACGCCCTGACGAGTGGTTGAAGCTCGGCGCGATCGTCGTGGCCGGTTTCCTGGCCGGACTGCTACCCGCGTTGCGTGCCTACAGGCTGTCGCTCGCCGACGGCATGATGGTTAGAATTTGAGATGAAGCCTCGATTGGAGGAGAACATGACGTCGGTATTCGTGTCGGTGTCGAGGGCGTTTCTGCCGCTCGCGCTTCTCGCTGGAATGGCGTCGGGTGCAGCGGCCGAATCTCCGCGGCAACTGAAATGGGCGGATCTCATTCCGAAGACCATGCCAGCCGCCAATACGGTGATGAAGTCCAAGACGTTCTTCGGCGGTTCGGTGCCATTGTCGGATGCCGGTCCGCCTCCACCGCCGTTGCCCGAGGGGCGCTTCATGTCGGTGAAGCGGCATCAACCGGGCGACGACCGGCCTCCGGCTATTGTCCAAGCGCTTAACGGTCAGACCGTTTCGATCGGAGGGTATGTCGTGCCGCTCGACTTCGATGCGACGACGGTGAAGGAGTTTCTGTTGGTGCCGTTTGTCGGCGCGTGCATTCACGTGCCGCCGCCGCCGGCGAACCAGATCATCTACGTGAAAGCCGACAAGGGATTCGAAGTCGGCGGGCAATTCGATCCGGTGACCGTGACCGGGAAAATCAGCACGAGTCTTGCTTCGACGGGGCTGGCGGATGCCGGCTATACGATGGACGCGAACAGTGTGGAGCCACGAAAGCAATAGAGCGATGCGAGGCTACCCGGAGGATGAAAATCTTCGCGGGTGGCCTTAACTAGACGACTATTTTACGCTGTGGCCAATTCGAGGTGTGGGTGTTCTACGACACCCCGTCTCTCATAAGCTCAGCAGTTCTTCTTCGTTCGCGGAGGGCATATCGCCCAATAGGTTCGCTTTCAAGTTAACGCACACTTGAGAGGTTCCCTTATGTCATTCCATACTTTGACCCGCCGAACCGCCATCGGCGCGGCGCTCGGCCTGGGCCTCGCCGGATTTTCCGGCCTCGCTGTCGCCAAAGACATCACGCTGCTCAACGTCTCATACGATCCGACGCGCGAGCTTTATCAGGCCTACAACAAGGAATTCGCATCGTGGTGGAAAGCCAAGACCGGCGACACAGTCACGATCAAGCAATCGCATGGCGGCTCCGGGAAGCAGGCGCGGGCGGTCATTGATGGTCTTGATGCCGACGTTGTAACGCTGGCTCTGGCCGCAGACATCGACGCCCTGCATAAGAACGGCGATCTGGTCAAAGCCGACTGGATCAAGCAATTCCCGAACAATTCGGCGCCTTACACGTCAACAATCGTGTTCCTTGTCCGTAAGGGCAATCCGAAGGGCATCAAGGACTGGCCGGATCTTGCCAAGGACGGCGTCGAGGTCGTTACACCGAACCCGAAGACGTCGGGCGGCGCGCGCTGGAATTATCTCGCGGCGTGGGGCTATGCGCTAAAGCAGCCGGGGGGCAATGAGCAGACGGCGAAGGATTTCGTTGGCAAAATCTACAAGAACACCAAGGTTCTCGATTCCGGTGCACGCGGATCGACGACGACATTCGTCGAGCGCGGCATCGGCGATGTGCTGATTGCTTGGGAAAACGAAGCGTATCTTTCGCTCAAAGAACTTGGTCCAGACAAGTTCGAAATTGTGACGCCTTCGGTGTCCATCCTCGCTGAGCCGAATGTCGCGGTTGTCGATAAGGTCGTCGACAAGCACGGTACGCGAGAGGTCGCGCACGCCTATCTCGAGCATCTCTACAGCGAACCGGCGCAGGAGATCGCAGCGAAGAGCTTCTATCGTCCCCGTGACGAGAAAGTCGCCGCTAAATACGCAAGCCAGTTCGCACCTGTGAAGACTTTCACCGTCGACGATGTTTTCGGCGGTTGGGCGAAGGCGCAGGCCAAGCACTTTGCTGACGGCGGCATCTTCGATCAGATCTATACGCCCGGAAATAAAAGCTGAAGCCTTCAATTTAAAGCCGTGCGCCGCGCCAATTCTGATGTTCTCATTGCAACTTTTGCCAATGGGCGTGGGATTGGGCGGCGCGCGAAGGATCATCAGAAGAGAGAACCGAACCGATGCGAATGCATAAGCGCGAGAGTTGTTGCCTGGGGGGCTTCCAGAAATGTCGAATGTCTTCGGCGCCAGCCTTCCCGACGAACGAACCCATAAACTCAAGAGCCGCTTACGGCTCTGCATTCGAGGATGACTTTCATGTCCACGACCCTCATCGTGCCTAGCCTCCATTCTAGCGGTCCGACGCATTGGCAGACTTGGCTTCAGCATCGCGTCGCTGGCAGCGTCCGCATCACGCAACGCAATTGGAACGATCCGCATCTGCCGGAATGGTCGGCTCGGATCAGACGTGAGATCGTCCGGGCTCAGGGATCGATCTTCATCGCTGCCCACTCGTTCGGCGTCCTTGCCGCTGTACAAGCTGCCAGCGATCACGCGGAACGAATCAGCGGTGTGCTGCTCGTTGCACCGGCCGACCCCGAACACTTTGGCGTCGCCGATTTTCTTCCGGCGAAACGGCTGGCCTTTCCAACGATCGTCGTTGCGAGCAGCAACGATCCGTGGATGTCGGCAGAGGCGGCTGAGCGTTGGTCGCGTTTTTGGGGAGCCGATTACCTCAATCTCGGTGCCGCGGGCCATATCAATGCTGAAGCCGGGTTCGGCCCATGGCCAGAGGCTTTGACACTGCTCGAACGGTTGCGAAAGGCAGCGGAATTTCGTCAGTCTTCGGAGCGGCTTGCGGCTCTCAGCCTGCTGCAGTCGCGCTTCCAGACAAAGCATTTGCTAGCGAGACGGCCTTACGGATTTCGGAGGCGCGAAGGGAGTTCGGCCGATGTTCGGGACCTCGGCGGAGCTGCTGCCGTGCTGCGCGCGGCGGGGTGGGCCGTGCATGGCCCCGACTCTGATATCATAGGTGGCAAGATAGCCACTCCGCTATGACAGAAAAGTGTAATGGACGCGTTGAGCAATTGACACGGCCCGGCGTCCACAAAGAAAGTTATTGAAAACAAAGCGGTAGGCAGAGGCAAATTCTGCCAATCTTATGGGGTCTGACGGCATGAAGCGAGTGTGGGGAAAAAGGCGGGCGTGGCAATATGGGGCTGCCGTTCTTTTGATTGGCGGCTGGGCGATGCCCGCCGCTGCTGCAGATCTCGGGGGAGATTGCTGCGCGGATCTTGAAGAGCGTGTTGCCGAGCTGGAGGCTACGACGGCACGTAAAGGCAATCGCAAAGTCAGCCTGACGGTTTCCGGCTGGGTCAACGAGAATGTCATCTGGTGGGACGACGGCCACGAAAGCAACGCCTACGTCGGAACCAACCCGGTTGAGCAGTCGCGCTTCAGATTCGTCGGCGAAGCGCGGGTCACTCCGGATCTTTCGGCCGGCTATTTGCTCGAGATCGGCGTTTGGGGTGGCAATAGCTCGAGGTTCGATCAAAACAGTCCGGACGGTTCGACAGGTTCCAACAGTCTTCTTGTTCGCAAAAGCAGCTGGTACCTGAAGAGCAAAACCTTCGGCAAAGTGTCCGTCGGACAGGAAAGTACGGCGACCTACCACTTGCTCGACGATGCCGACACGACGATGACGCGAAACTTCTACGATGCGGAAGGTGCGCCGGATTACATGCAGAACTTCTTCCTGCGTGACCGCGCGGGCAATAAAGTCGGTCCCGGCGCGGGCTTGCGATGGAGCGATGCGCTGCGCGGGTTCAACAACTCGACGCCCGGTGACAGCGGTCGCCGCAACGTCGTGCGCTATGAAACGCCGACGTTTGGAGGCTTCACCTTTGCAACCTCGTGGGGCGAGGACGATGTCTGGGACATGCTTGTCTCTTATGTCGGGCAAGCGGGCGACTTTAGATATACAGCCCGCGCCGGTTACGGAAACTCGACTGACGGTGCTTCGACGCCGTGCCAAGGATCGGCCACCGCTCCTTATAACGGCATGAATTGCGAGTGGTGGGGCGTTGCGGGTCTTATTCAGCACGTGCCGACAGGACTGTATGTTTACAGCGGGTACGGCGACCAAAATAATGATACCCGCGCCGATCTCGTTGCTCCGGGCATCAAGAACCTCGTAGATGACAACGATCTCACCTGGTTCGTACAGGGCGGCATCGAGAATAAATGGAATTCGTTCGGCAAGACGAACTTCTTCGGCGAATATCGGCGTGATGAAGCTGGTTCGAATGTAACGGCCACGGGCACAGTTCAGACGCAGAATGCCAACATCAACTTCTGGGCGCTTGGTGCTGCGCAAAACTTCGAAGCGGCCGAGATGACGATGTATCTCGTCTACCAGCATGTTGATGGCGACGTCACCGTTGGGAATGTCGCAAATACGGCACCGACCGACCTGTCGGCCATCCAGCAGGTCATCGCCGGCGCTAAGATCAACTTCTGATTTCGGGCGTATGCCCGAGGTCAACGTACAAAAATCTGACCCTCCCGTCAGAGTCTCGCGAGAAGGAGGACTATTGCATGTCCTCCTTCTCGCAATTTTATAAGAAGCACTGTCATTTTCCGGGCGGCCGTTATTGAAGGCGCCGCATAAGCTCAGCAATTCTTCTTCGTTCTGACGGTATCGTAGCTCGGCTATCTGTATTCGCAGAGGATCACTCAACTGCGAGTAGGCCGATGGCGATTGCGATGGCAAGAAAAGAAGACAGTCCGCAGCTTCACTCGATCGCGGGTGCATCGACTAAGCTGTCGATGATCGTCGGCGAAAATCTCCGTCATCTTCGCCGCCGGCAAGGGTTGTCTCTGGAGCAGCTTGCCTCCGTTTCTGGCGTCAGCCGGGCGATGCTCGGGCAGATTGAGACAGGCAAAAGCGCGCCGACCATCAACCTATTGGGCCGCATTGCTGAAGCTTTGAACGTCTCGGTTTCCGGGCTGATTTCGAGCCCTGGCGTCAAAGGCACAATCGTCATTCCGCATGATCGCGCAACCATTGTGGCGTCGAGCGAAGGCGGATTTATCCGCCGCGCGCTTTTTCCATGGGGCGAACCGCAGAGCGTGGAGATCTATGAGGTGACGATCGCACCGCATTTCATCGAGACGTTCCGGACGTCGCCGGCGGGCAGCAAAAAAACACTGGTGATGATCGCCGGTCATTTGGAAATTACGGTCGGCGAAGAGACGCCAATGCGTCTTTCGAGCGGTGATGCCGCCCTTTTCAACGGCGATGCTGCGCATACCTTTTTCAATCCCGGCGAAAAAGACGCAAAGGCATTGCTTGTCTCGAGCTCGTTTGAAGCAACGAGTTCTCGTAAACGCCAAGTCTGACGTCATCTCTCCCATTCATTCGGCAATCGAAAATGCTTAGCAACTCTTCTTCGTTAGAGGGGCGCGGCCTCTCACATAGTGTGCACTCTGTTCGCATTAGCAGAGGCGCGGAAATGATCCTCAATACGCAGATCTTGGGCACCGTGGTTGCCTGGGCGACGGTTCTGGCCGTCTCCGGCTTCATCGTTGCCGTCGCGCTTCTGGCCTAGGATTTAGCGGGTCATGGCAAGCGCTTCACGCAAACGCGTTCTTCCGGGATTCGGATTGTCGCTCGGGTTTACGCTCGCGTACCTGTCGCTGATCGTCCTTATTCCGCTGTCGGCCGTTTTCTTCAAAACCGCGACGATGTCGTGGGGTGAGTTCTGGTCAGCGGTCGCTGCACCGCGAGTTGTCGCGTCTTACAAATTGACGTTCGGCGCGTCGCTTCTTGCGGCTCTCATCAACGCGGTGTTCGGTTTGCTGCTGGCGTGGGGATTGACGCGCTACACATTTCCCGGTCGCAAGATCGTCGACGCGCTGATCGACCTGCCGTTCGCTTTGCCGACGGCGGTCGCAGGCATCGCGCTGACCGCCATTTATGCGAAGAACGGCTGGATTGGCAGTCTCTTGGAGCCGCTTGGCATCAAGGTCGCGTTCACGCCGCTTGGTGTGCTTGTTGCCCTGACGTTCATCGGCCTGCCGTTCGTCGTCAGAACGGTGCAGCCAGTCCTCGAAGACCTTGAGACGGAATTCGAAGAGGCTGCGGCAAGCCTTGGTGCTAACCGCTGGCAGGCATTCCAACGCGTGGTTTTTCCGGCGTTGTTGCCTGCACTTCTGACGGGCTTCGCGCTGGCATTTGCGCGGGCCGTTGGAGAGTACGGCTCGGTGATTTTCATCGCCGGCAATATCCCGATGGTTTCGGAAATCACACCGCTGATCATCATCACGAAGCTTGAGCAGTTCGATTATCGCGGCGCTACGGCCGTTGCATCGGTGATGCTCGTCTTCTCGTTCATTCTGCTGTTGATCGTGAACGGCTTGCAGGCGTGGACGTCGCGCCGAACTGGGAGGGCGATCTGATGGCCGGTCTTGCTGGTACGTTCGATGCGCGTCTCGACGGGGCGCGAAAGTTCGAAGCCAATCCCGCGACGCGCGATGCTTTTTGGGTGAAAGCCGTCGTGCTCGGACTTGGCCTGACGTTCTTTGCAGTGTTCCTGCTATTGCCATTGATTGCCGTGTTCGCCGAAGCCTTCCGCAAAGGCGTGGACACGTATTTTGCGTCTCTCGTCGAGCCTGACGCGCTGGCATCTATCAGATTGACGCTGTTGGCTGCTGCGATATCGGTGCCGTTAAATCTCGTCTTCGGCGTGGCGGCGGCATGGGCGATCGCGAAATTTCAGTTTCGCGGAAAAAATCTGCTCGTCACCCTGATCGATTTGCCATTTTCGGTATCGCCGGTCATCGCAGGCTTGATTTACGTGCTGATCTTCGGGCTGCAGGGCTGGTTCGGGCCTTGGCTCCGGGATCATGATATCAAGATCATATTCGCGGTGCCGGGCATCGTTCTGGCTACGATCTTCGTGACGTTTCCATTCATTGCGCGCGAGCTTATTCCGTTGATGCAGGCGCAGGGGCGGGACGAAGAGGAAGCAGCGGTTTCGCTTGGCGCCTCAGGTTTTCAGACGTTCCGGCGTGTCACGCTGCCGAACATCAAGTGGGCGCTGATCTATGGCGTGATCCTTTGCAATGCGCGCGCCATGGGTGAGTTCGGCGCCGTGTCGGTCGTGTCCGGGCATATTCGCGGCGAGACCAACACGATGCCGCTGCATGTGGAAATTCTCTACAACGAATATCAATTCGCGGCCGCGTTCGCGGTGGCGTCGCTGCTCGCTCTGTTGGCACTCGTGACGCTGGTGTTGAAGACTTACGTCGAATGGCGTGCAGGCCAGTCGGCTACCGAGGAGCATGGCTGATGAGCATCGAAGTTTTAGCCGTCAACAAGACGTTTGGTACGTTCAAGGCGCTTGACGACATTTCGCTGAAATTCCCGGACGGCGAACTCGTCGCCTTGCTTGGCCCGTCGGGATGCGGAAAGACGACACTTCTGCGCGTGATTGCCGGGCTTGAACACGCCGACAGCGGACGAATATTGCTCGACGGTGTCGACGCGACGGACAAGGACGTGCGGCAGCGGCGCGTCGGGTTCGTGTTTCAGCACTACGCACTGTTCCGGCACATGACTGTGTTCGAGAATATCGCGTTCGGGCTGCGGGTTCGGCCGCGTCGCGAACGGCCGAGTGAGAAAGAGATACGCGCGAAAGTTACGCGTCTACTCGAGCTTGTACAACTTGGTTGGGTTGCAAACCGCTTTCCGTCGCAGCTTTCGGGCGGCCAGCGCCAGCGTATCGCCCTAGCGCGTGCGCTCGCGGTCGAACCGCGCGTTCTTCTTCTCGACGAACCGTTCGGCGCGCTCGATGCAAAAGTACGCAAAGAGCTTCGTCGCTGGCTTCGCACGCTTCACGATGAGCTGCATATCTCGTCGATCTTCGTGACGCACGATCAAGACGAAGCGCTCGAAGTGTCGGACCGCATCGTGCTGATCAACAAGGGGCGAGTCGAGCAGATTGGTGCACCGGGCGAAATCTATCAGTATCCAGAGACGGCGTTCGCCTATGGCTTCATCGGATCCGTCAACGAATTTCGAGGGCGTGTCGAACAAGGCTACGTGCGCATCGGTGACGAGAGGCTTCGCATCGAAGACAAGCATTTCTCCGACGGCCAGCAGGTCGTTGCGTTCAGCCGGCCGCAGGACACTGAGATTGTTTCTTATGACCAGTCTGAGGACGGCGTATCGGCACGCATTAACCGAATTCTGGGCAATGGTGCGCTTGCGCGTGTGGAACTTATTGCTAACGGCGAGGCGCGACAGGGCCGGAAGGAATTCTTTGAAGTGGAAATTCCGGGCCTCGAATTGCAATCACTCGGCCTTTCGGCCGGGCAACGTGTTAAGCTCAAGGCACGCAAATTGAGTGTCTTCTCAGATCAGAACGGTAGCAACGCGTCGTGAATTTCCAGCAACTCCGCATTATTCGAGAAACGCTGCGGCGTAATTTCAATCTGACAGAAGTTGCGAATGCGCTCTACACGTCGCAGTCCGGCGTCTCGAAGCACATCAAGGATCTCGAGGATGAGCTCGGCGTTGAGCTGTTCGTGCGCCGTGGCAAGCGGCTTCTGGGATTGACGGAACCGGGCAAGGAGCTGGCGCAGATCGTCGATCGCATATTGCTCGATACGGCAAACATCAAGCGGCTGGCGGATCAATTCGCAAAGTCGGATCGGGGTGAGATCACCATTGCGACGACACACACGCAGGCGCGGTATGCGTTGCCGGGCCCGATTGCAGCATTCCGAAAGGAGTTTCCCAACGTCCATATGATACTACAGCAAGGCACGCCGAAGGAAATCGCGGCTATGCTGAGCGATGGCACCGCGGACATCGGAATCGCAACCGAGGCGCTGGAAGACACGCCCGAGCATGTGTCGTTTCCATTCTATTCGTGGCACCATGCTGTGATTGTTCCAAAGGGGCATCCGCTCGCCGACGGCGCTCCGTTGACGCTCGATAAGATCGCCGATTGGCCGATCATCACGTATCATGAGGGTTTTACGGGACGTCCGGCAATTGATGCGGCGTTTGCGTCAGCCAATCTTGCTCCTGATATCGTCATGGCCGCGCTCGATGCGGACGTGATCAAGACTTATGTCGAGGTCGGGCTCGGCATCGGCATTGTCGCCTCAATGGCTTACGATGAACAACGAGACACAGGTCTGACTCTGCTCGACACAACGCATCTCTTTCCGCAGTCAACGTCTCGGATTGCGCTACGGCGCGGACGTTTTTTGCGGGGATTCGCCTATCGCTTCATCGAGCTTTGCGCGCCGGCGCTGACCGAGAAGATCGTCAAGGCAGGGACGGCGGCGCCGACTGATGCGTCGGCATAAGAACGCTGATCTCGGTCCTGCTTAGCCGACGTGCGGTTTCAACGCGCGAAGCCACGCCAAGCTCTCGAAGGTCGTCGTGCGGGGGCGGTATTCGCAGCCAATCCAGCCGGTATAGCCGACGCTGTCGAGATGCTTGAAGATGAACGGATAGTTGATCTCGCCGGTGCCGGGTTCATGGCGGCCTGGCGTATCGGCGATCTGCACGTGGGCAATCATCTTCAGGTATTTGTCGATGGTCGGGGTAAGATCGCCTTCCATGATCTGCATGTGGTAGACGTCGTACTGCAGGCGGAGGTTTTCTGCTTCCACGCTTTCGACGATGTCGGCGGCCTTCGCCGTGGTGTCAAGAAAGTAGCCCGGAACGTCGCGGGTGTTGATGGCTTCGATCAGGAGCGTGATGCCGTTGTCGGCCAACACATGCGCGGCATGGCGCAGGTTCTCGACATAGGTCTTACGCATGGCGCGTATTTCGCCGCCGACGGGGACGACCCCCGCGAGGCAATGAAGCTGTTTGCAGCCGAGGGTCGTCGCGTATTTCGCCGCGCGGGCAACGCTGTCGTGGAATTCGCCGACAAGGTTCGGATAGATCGCGAGGCCGCGTTCTCCGGCTGACCAGTTGCCGGCGGGAAGATTGAAAAGGGCGAGTTGCAACCCGTTGGCTTTGAGGCGGGCGCGGATATCCTCGGCTTCGAAGTCATAGGGAAACATGAATTCCACGGCATCGAAACCCGCTGCTGCGGCGGCCTCGAAGCGATCGAGAAACGGCAGCTCGTTGAACAGCAGCGACAGGTTGGCCGCAAACTTCGGCATTGGTTTCTCTATTCGGGCTAAGGCGAGACGCGGGCGCGGTGGGCCGCTTTGAGGCGGCGGAAATCATCGCCTGCGTGGAATGACGACCGTGTAAGCGGCGAGGCGGCGACGAGCAGAAAACCTTTGGCGCGTCCGACTTGTTCGAGACCGGCAAACTCATCCGGCGGGACGTAGCGCTTGACCTCGGCGTGCTTGCGCGTCGGTTGCAGGTATTGTCCGACCGTCAGGAAATCGACGTCGGCGGAACGCAGATCGTCCATGACCTGTAGAACGTCTTCGCGTGTTTCGCCAAGGCCTACCATGATGCCCGATTTGGTGAAGACACTCTGGTCGAGTTCCTTCGCCCGCTGCAGCAGCCGCAGCGAATGGAAATAGCGCGCGCCGGGGCGAATTTTCAAATAGAGGCCCGGTACGGTTTCGAGGTTGTGATTGAAGACGTCCGGGCGGGCTTCGATGACGACTTCAAGTGCGCCGTCCTTGCGCAGAAAATCCGGCGTCAGAACTTCGATGGTCGTCTCGGGAGATGCCGTGCGGATGGCACGGATCGTTGCGGCGAAATGGGCCGCGCCGCCGTCGCTCAGGTCGTCGCGATCGACTGACGTGACGACGATGTGCTCAAGGGCGAGTTTGGCGACGGCATCAGCGACGCGCGTCGGTTCGTCAGGATCGAGCGCGGAGGGCAATCCCGTTGCGACGTTGCAGAACGCGCAGGCGCGCGTGCAGACGCCACCCATGATCATCATCGTGGCATGGCGTTTCTGCCAGCAGTCGCCGATGTTGGGGCAGGCGGCTTCTTCACAGACGGTGTGCAGGCGATGGCCGCGGACAATCGAGCGGGTTTCGTCGTAGCCCGCCGAGCCGGGGGCGCGCACGCGTAGCCAGTTCGGCTTGGGCAGCGCCGGGGTATCGGTGTGCGAAGCTTTCTCGGGATGGCGCGGACGTGGCGGCATGCCGACGGTATCGAGCAGAGTGGTCAAGGTCGCCATCTGTCCAACTGAAGGTTGGCCGAGCATAGCCGCCGTGGCGGTCAGATTGCAACAAGACCTAGGGCTAGGCTGACCGGCGACAGACGCGGGGAAGGATAATAAAAAGGGCGGCTCGTGGGAGCCGCCCTCGCATTTCCAAGGCCGGATCGTGGCGGCTTATTGCACGCGAACCGATGCCTGCTGGACATGAGCAATTTCGCTGCTCGAAACCGATGCCTTAGTGGCACGAGGCGTCGCGTCGGATGCCCGTGTCGCAGCTGTCGGCTTGACAGGGTCGGGAACTGCAACCGTCGGGTCCGTGGACGGATCGGAAGCCGAGGGGACTTTCGCGACAGCAGCGGCCGTCGGCTTCTTTTTGGCGGCCGAGGCGTTCGTTGCTTTCTTCTTCGGCGCGTCGGTCGGGGCTTGCTCTTCAATTACGGCGCGCGCTTCGTGAACCTTCTTTGCGGGCCTTTCCGCTTCGGCCTTCTTCTCGGGCACGAAATCGTCATCGTCCTTCGTGGCGTCGCGCGCGTTCTGCTGATCGTTCTGCGGCTCCGGTTCAGAGGCGGAAGCGGTCGCAACCGGCTTCTTCGGCTCGTCCCAGAAGAACAGGCTTTCGATGCCGCCGCCCGTCGATTGCTTGGCGGCCGTCTGCTCGGGCTGTTGGCTTTGGGCGGGCGCCGCTGCTGCGGCTCGCGGGTTCGAGTCCTTGTCGGTATAGCGCGGCAGGTTGCTGCCATCCGAGATGGTCTGCGTCTTGAACTGCTGCCACGTGACCGTCACGCGCGTTCCGACCGGCACGCGCGGATAAAGGTCCAGCACGTCCTGGTTCGTCATGCGGATGCAGCCGTGCGAAACGGCCTGGCCGATGGTCCACGGCGCGTCGGTGCCGTGAATGCGATAGGCGCTGGAGCCCAGATACATAGCGCGAATGCCGAGCGGGTTCATGGGATGGCCGCCCGGTACCCAACGCGGCAGGCGCGGGTTGTTGCGGACCATGTCGGGGGTCGGCGTCCACGGTGGGTTGACGCGCTTTGAAGAGACTTTGGTAACGCCTTGCCAGCGGGCTTCACCGGTCGGGATGGCGACCGGGTAGGTCAGCGCAACGCCCGGCTTCATGATCCAGTAGAGGCGGCGATCGGAGAACGAGACAATGATCTGGCCCGGCTTATATTGCGGGTCGAACGAGACGACGCTGCGGCCACCGCCATATTCGGGGCTGCCACCCCAGAGAAAATCGACGAGATCCTCGGCTTTGGCCGAAGACGCGGAAACCAGTCCGCCAGCCATGATGAGGGCGGCGAGAGCTAATCCGCTGAGGCGACGTGGCAGATTCATCGGGGGGATGCTCCGGTTTGGCAACAATAGTTAACAATGCACAGAACGGGTGATCATCCTGTGCGCCGAATTATGAAGAGCGGGTATAGTTCAGGACCGTTTTTATCGGCAGAGCAGGGAAGTCACAGTGGGGCGCCGATTGTGCTCGGATCGCTGACTTTCCAAGAGTTTTCGAAATTTTCGCACTGCGTGTTGCGGTTCGATGACGGGGGCAGACGATGTTCGTTCTTTGTCTGAACCAGTGCCGGCTTCGACAGGGCTGTGGTGGGAACAAAATAGGAATATCGGCCGCGTTGTGCCGCGTCCGTTTTCGAGACGATCGTTCAGCATGGATTGCGGGTGTGCGGAAACACTGCAGCTGCGGCCGTGACTCGTAGGGGCTCAGACATCATCGCGCGAAACAGGCCGACGGAATTTGGCCGCGCGATGATGTTGGTCAGCCCTGCTATCGAGAGCTTAGTTGCAGGCGTTCTGCCAGGAGGTGCACTGGGTGCCGAATGTGCCAGGCACACATTTGGTGTGAACCGGGCCTTTGCCGGTGCGGCCCTTGCCCTCGATGATGTTCGCGAGACCGTGGGTCGACATGATAACGGCGAGGTCGTGGGTCAGGCCATCGCCGACCGCTGCAACTCTGACGCAACTGCCGGCCTGAGCCGTTACGGAAAGCGCACACGTTACTGCAGCCACTGCAAACCCGAGTTTCAATGAGCGCATTTGCCCCTCCAGATCGAAATGGTCTCCCCGGCCGGAAACTAGCGGGTGCACATTCGAAAGACAGCCACTGTCAAAGCGCCATAAACAAGGGAATTGCGCCGCGTGCCGGATTTGCCACTGCGGGGCACTGTCGAGACCAGGAAACTCGAGGTTCTATTCATGAGCGAAAAGCAGGAAGCTTCGGCGACGGGCCGTTTCGATATCGCCGAGGTCGCTGCGTCGTTTCCCGGGACGGCTGCGACTCTGCTCGTCGACCGTTACCTCACGAACAGGGAGGCTGCGAGCGCGCGGGTTTTCCGCGTCTACAAGCCGACGCCGCCGCATTATCACGCCACGTGCGACGAGTATCTTTACGTGTTTTCCGGTCGCGGCACGTTCTGGATGAAAGATCCGGCGACGATTGCGGAATTCCGTCCCGGTCAGCTATTATTCTTTGAAAAGGGGACGGTCCATGCGCTCCCCGATATCCTTGAAGGACCAGTGGTATTTCTTTCGGTCGATACGCCGCGGCGCGATCCCAAGGATATCATCTTCGTCAACCCTGAAGACGGAACGCCCGAGAGTTTCATCCAGCAAAGCTATTGATCTCCGCACGCGCTTTGGGCCGGGTGCGGCACACCCTCCCCGGAGATGGAATGACGTTTCGAATTTTACTCGCCGCTTCGTGTCTGCTTGTCGCTACCGTAGCGTCGGCGCAGGAATTTCGGCCGCCGCCTGAGGCAGCATCGGGAACAACCGAGAAAGCACTCGTTACCGCCAAACGGCATATGATCGCTGCGGCAGAGCCGCTGGCGGCGGAGACCGGCCGCGAGATTCTGCGTCGCGGCGGGTCCGCGGTCGATGCTGCAATCGCGGCTGAGATGGTGCTTGGGCTGGTCGAGCCGCAGTCGTCGGGGCTCGGCGGCGGGGCTTTCATCACGTACTGGGATGCGAAGACGCGTTCGGTCACGATGTACGACGGACGCGAAACGGCGCCTGCCGCCGCGAAGCCGGACCGCTTCCTGACCAAAGACGGCAAGCCGATGGCCTTCGAAGATGCCGTTTTGTCGGGCCTGAGCGTCGGCGTGCCGGGCGTGTTGCGCGCTCTTTATGTGGCGCATGAAAAGCACGGCAAGCTGCCGTGGAAGGATTTGTTTGATCCGGCGATCAAGCTTGCGGAGAACGGCTTTCACGTTTCGCCGCGGCTTGCTGTTCTGCTTGCGAAAGATGACCCGCAAAACTTTGCGCCGGAAGCGCGCGCTTACTTTTACGAAGGCGGAACGCGCTCGCGTGCGGAAGGCGAATTGCTGAAGAACCCGGCATATGCCGCAACGCTTCGCCTGATCGCGGATAAGGGGCCGGAGGCTTTTTATTCCGGCGATATTGCCAATGCGATCGTTGCGGCTGTGCAAGGCGCGACAAGCATCAAAGGCGATATGACCGCCGCCGATCTCGCTTCGTACACCGCGCCGGAGCGGCCGCCGGTTTGTGTCGATTATCGCGGGCGTAAGGTCTGCGGGATGGGGCCCCCGTCGTCGGGCGGGTTGACGGTCGGCGCGGTGCTGAAGCTCATCGAACCGTTCCCGCAAGTGCAAGGTCCGGCTGCGGCGATGACCGCGCCAGCGCTGCACATCATCTCGGAAGCTGAAAAGCTCGCTTATGCCGATCGCAACCGCTACATCGGCGATCCCGAGCGCATTCCTGTTCCCTCGGGTTTGCTCGACGATGGCTACCTCGCCGAGCGGCGGAAGCTGATCGATCCGAAGAGAGCGATGGAGAAAGCCGAGCCGGGTCTGCCGCCGGGACTCGCGAAGAAGACATTCGGCGTCGATGCGACGTATGAGGTGCCCGGCACGACGCAGATGTCGATCATCGACGATGACGGCAATGCGTTCTCGATGACGGCGACCATCGAGAGCGCGTTCGGTTCGCATCTGTGGGCGAAGGGATTCCTGCTCAACAACGAGCTGACGGATTTTTCGTTCAAGCCTGTCGACGATCATGGCGTGGCGGTCGCTAACGCCGTTGAAGGCGGAAAGCGTCCGCGTAGCTCGATGGCGCCGACGATCGTGTTAAGCGCGGACGGGAATCCGGAGATTGTGACCGGCTCGCCTGGTGGGTCGCAGATCATTCTCTATGTCGTGAAGACGCTCGTTGCGATGATCGATTGGGATATGAACGCGCAACAGGCGGCGTCTCTGACCAACTTCGGCAGCCAGGGCGGACCGGTATTGATCGAATATTCGCAGCCGATCCTTTGGCCCGCTTATGAACTTACGCTATACGGTCAGGCCGTCTCTGGCGCGACGATGACGTCGGGCGTCAATACGGTTGCGCGAGATGGCGCTTTGCTCGAAGGC
This sequence comes from Hyphomicrobium sp. MC1, assembly GCF_000253295.1. Lineage (NCBI taxonomy): Bacteria > Pseudomonadati > Pseudomonadota > Alphaproteobacteria > Hyphomicrobiales > Hyphomicrobiaceae > Hyphomicrobium > Hyphomicrobium sp. MC1. Next base: position 714,409 of record NC_015717.1, read on the forward strand.
GGTGCAGATCCGCGCCGCGAAGGTGTAGCGCTCGGCGATTGAGAGACAGCAGCAGGCAGCTTTAGACGTGAGCAATTCGACCATCACCGTCGTCGGTGCAGGCATTTTCGGCCTTTGGCAAGCTTATACGCTGGCCAAAGCCGGCTATCGCATTCGCCTCATTGAGGAAAGTGACGCGCCGTTTGCTCAGGCATCGAGCCGGTGGGCGGGCGCAATGATCGCGCCGGAATGCGAGGCGGAAGGCGCGCCGCCGATCGTTCGCGATCTCGGTCGCGAGGCGTTGAAGATCTGGCGCGATATGTATCCGGCGACGATCGACAACGGCACGCTCGTCGTCGCGCATGCGCGCGACGCAGGAGATCTGGCGCGCTTCCAAAACATGACCGAGGGACATGACCTCGTAGGTGCGGCGCGCATCGGCGAACTCGAATCTGCGCTCGCGGGGCGGTTCGAGCGGGGGCTTTATTTTGAAGCGGAATCGCATCTCGATGCGCGGAAGGCGCTCGGCTGGCTTCTCAGTCAAGTTCAAGCTCTGGGCGGTGAGGTTCATTTAGGTGCGCCGTGGGACGGTGACGCAGACGGCGTTGTCGTTGATTGCCGGGGCATCGGCGCGCAGCGTGATCTCAAGGCGTTGCGCGGCGTGCGTGGTGAGCGCGTGCTGATCGCAACTCCAGACGTGTCGCTCGCGCGGCCCGTGCGGCTGCTGCATCCGCGGCAGCCGATCTACATCGTGCCACAAGGCGACGGACGATTTGTGGTCGGCGCGAGCGTGGTCGAGCGCGAGGACGATGGACCGATGACGCTCAAATCGGCGCTCGATCTTCTAGGCTCCGCCTATGCACTGCATCCGGCGTTTGGCGAAGCCTCGGTATTGGAAATGGGCGCAGGCATTCGGCCGTCGTTTCCCGACAACGTTCCGCGCATCGTCGTCGAAGACGGCGGCAAAGTTATCCGCGTCAACGGCGCGTACCGGCACGGGTTCCTACTGGCGCCGGCGCTCGCGCGCGAGGTGCTGGCTTACCTCTCAGACGGCCGGCGTGAGGGGCTTCTGTTCAGCGCCCCCTGACGTCGTCTGTTTTGCGGCAACGATCTCCTTGGCAAGCGCAAGGCTGGCGACATAATCGGGCTTGCCGGTGCCTAACAGTGGGATCTTGCTGACAACGAGAATTTCCGCCGGGACCATCAGCTCCGTCGTACCTTTCTGGCGAGCGAATTTCTGGAAATCTTCGCGCTTACATTTGGCGTCGGTTGTCAGCAGCACAAGGCGTTCGCCTTTGCGCTGATCGGGAAGCGCGACGACAACGGTCGTCTGTTGCGGCCAGAGTTCCGCGGCGAGCGCCTCGACGGCAGACAGCGAAATCATCTCGCCGCCGACCTTGGCGAAGCGCTTGGCGCGGCCCTTGATGAAGATGAAGCCCTGTGCGTCGATCTCGACGATGTCGCCGGTGTCATGCCAGCCTTCGGCCGGCGGTTCGAGGATACCGGGATTTTCCGCGCGATAATAGCCGAGCATGACGTTCGGGCCGCGGACGTAGAGGCGGCCGCCTTGCTCGATGCCGGGCACGGCTTCGAGCTTGTAGTCCATCAGTGGTGACATGCGCCCAACGCTGTGCGCCTTGTTCGCAAGTGGGGTGTTGAGCGCGAGGACAGGCGCAGTCTCGGTGACGCCGTAGCCTTCGAGAATGCGTACGCCGAAGCGGTCCATGTAAAGCTGGCGCGTGCGGTCCTTGATGGCTTCGGCACCGGCGACGACCAAGCGTACGCGGGCGAAGTCGTAAGGGTGGGCGACGCGGGCGTAGCCTGTCAGGAACGTATCGGTGCCGAACATGATCGTCGCGTTCGACTGATAGACGAGTTCCGGAATGATCCGATAGTGCAGAGGCGTTGGATAAAGAAAGATCGGCACGCCAGCGACGAGCGGCATCAGCACGCCTGCCGTCAGCCCGAACGAATGGAAGACGGGAAGAGCGTTGAAGACCTTATCGGTGCCATTGCATGCGACCCGCGTCAGTGTCTGTGCGCAGTTCGCGAGCAGATTGCGATGCGAAAGCACGACGCCCTTCGGCGTGCCTTCGGAGCCCGACGTGAACAGAATGGCGGCCGGAGCGTTGTAATCGACCGCCACCTGCGGGCGGGTGCCCTGCATCAGGCCCTTGACCTTGTCGGCGAAGGTGATCGTCGGGCGAATGTCTTCGAGATAAACGACGCGCACGACGCCTTCGAGAGCTTTGATCAGCGGTTCGAGATGTCCCTTTTCGACGAACACGCGCGACGTCAGAACGATGTCGACCTTCGCAGCCTTGCACGCCGAGACGACGTTTGCCGGGCCCGCAGAGAAGTTCAGCATCGCAGGGACGCGGCCGATCGTCTGCAGCGCGAAGAACGTGACGACGACGCCAGCCGAGTTCGGTAACAGGACGCCGACGGATGATCCGACGGGCGGCAGCATTGGCGCGATCTTGGCGCCCAGCACCTGTGCGCCGACAATCAGCTTTTTGTACGTGAGCTTGGTGCCGAGTGGATCTTCGATGGCGGCCTTGCCGGTGTCGCGGGTCTGATGGGCCAACACGAGTGCTTCGAATAGCGTCTGGTCGATCGGCGTCGTCAGCACGGCGGTGTCGGTCATGATGTCTTGCAGGGCCGCTCCCGCTGCCTGACGTCGGGCTTTGCCACGAAGGACCGGATCGATCTTGAGCCAGACGGGTGGCAGGATCGTCACCGTCGTTTTCGGGAACCAAGCTTTGCGTGTTTGCGCTTTGCTGAGGTAGCCGAAGTGCGAGCGTTCGAGACCATCGATGCGCACAGGGATAATCGGCGCGTCGGCCTTGTCGGCAATCATGGCGGTGCCGTCGTAGACCTTCATCAGGCCGCCGGTGACGGTCAGGCGACCTTCCGGAAAGATGACGATGGACGTTCCTTCTTTGACCGCGGTGATGAGGCCGCGCATGCCGAGCGGGCGTGTCGGGTCAATGGTGTAGAAACGCGTGAGCTTCAGGAACGGCTTTGCCCACCATGTTTGCGCAATCATCGTGTCAACGGCATAGGCCGTGTGCGACGGCACCAAGGCGTGCATGAGACCCGCATCGAGCAGGCTGACGTGGTTTGGCGCGATGATCGCGCGCTCGCCGGCCTTGGGAAGGTTTTCGCGGCCATGCACCTCGAGTCCAAAGAACGTCTTGAACAGGAACAGGCTGACGTCTTTCACCCCCTCGGCGCCCCACGCGCGGAGGACGAGCGCAACCACGACGATGTTGGCGAGGCCGAGGCCCGCATAAAGCGTGGCGACGGAAATTTTTTCGAACTGCAGAGCGGCGATCAGTAGGCCGACGACGGTCATAAACGCAGCCGAGAGGACGTTGCAGCCCGCGATGACGCGCGAGCGGTGATCGACCGGCGACCAAGCCTGCACCGCGGCAAACGCGGGCACGATGTAGAAGCCGCCCGCGATCGCGATGCCTGCGAGATCGATAAGCATGTGGAGTCCGCCGAGCGTCGTGAGCACGTCCCACGGCGTCATTGGCGTCGCGGCGGGCTGTGTTCTTGAAGCGAGCCAGGCGAGATCAAGCAGGAAAATGCCCATGAGCAGAGCGCCGATCGGAACGAGGGCGAGGTTCGGGCGGTTGGAGCTGGCGCGGGCGGCGACGACCGATCCGAAAGCGACGCCGACTGCGAATGTGAAAAGCGCCAACGTGTAAACGGAGGGGGCGCCGTTCAGCACCTGTGGAACGAGATTCTGCAACAGCGCGAGGACGCCTGCGCCGACGAGCCAGAACCATGAGGTGATCAGTGCGCCTTGCCAGATTCGTTTGTCGCTGCGCAGATCTTTCAGCAACGTGATTGTCGAGGTTGCGATGTTTCTGTCGATCTTGAGATCGGGCACGGATGACGGCGCGGGCGGGATCTGGCGTGCGGACAGCCAGCCCAGAACCGAAATGCAGATGATGGCGCAGGAGACCGCGATCAACTCGGCGTGGCTGCCGGAGGCGAAGTTGCCTCCGACGGTGCCGATCAAAATGGCGATAAACGTTGCGCCTTCGATCAAGGCGTTGCCAGATGGCAATTCCTTCACTTCGAGGTGTGATGGCAGCAGGCCGTATTTCACCGGGCCGAAAAAGGCGCTCAGGGTGCCGAACAGGATCAGCGCAACGAACAGCAATGGCACGGACGGGATCAGGAAGCCCGCGGCGGCAGCGACCGCAATTGGAATTTCGATCAACCGGACGCGCGCGGCGACTTTAGCCTTATCGAACTTGTCGGCCAGCTGGCCCGCGAGTGCAGAAAAGAGGAAGAACGGCAGCACGAGCGCGGCGCCTGCCAGTGTGCCCAACGCCGCGCCATTCTCCATCGCCAGCTTGTAGACGACGAGCATGGCCAACGCGTTCTTGAGCAGATTGTCGTTGAGCGCCGCCAGCAGCTGGCTCCAGAACAGCGGAGCGAAACGGCGCGACGACAACAGGCGGGCGAACATGTGCGGCGGTCCTTGTCCTGCGAAGCGGAGAGATGGAAGGGAGCAATGCGGCGGATTGGCGGGACCTTTTTGATCGATTTTGACGATATGAGGTAAAAAATCGGCATGCTCTCTGGTAAACGATGTTGAAATTCCCATGTCCGGCGATCAGGTCAGAAGATAGGGCGATGGTACAACACGAGGCCAGGATCGAACTGGTCGTCAACGGCCGAAAAACCGAAAGCGTGGCCCGTACGCTCGCAGCTCTGATCGAAGAGCAAGGGCTTGCCGGTGCCAAAGTCGCGACCGCGCTTAATGGCCAGTTCGTGCCCGAGGCGCGGCGTGCTACGACGGCGCTCGACGGCGGCGATCGGGTTGAGATCGTTTCCGCGCGCCAAGGTGGTTAGATCTGGGCGGCTAGATGAGGCCTTTGGGTCGATATGAACATTCGTGACGACAAGCTGCACACGGCGCAGAGCCTTTTGATCTACGGCGAGACGGTTGCATCGCGGCTTTTGCTTGGGACAGCAGGCTATCCGTCTCCAGCGATCCTGAAAGGTGCGGTTACGGCTTCGGCCGCGAGCGTCGTGACGGTGTCGCTGCGTCGCGAGGCGGCCGGCGGTAAGCTCGGTGAGCGGTTTCTCGAAATCATTCGCGACCTCGGCGTGCGCGTGCTGCCGAATACGGCCGGGTGCCGGACGGCGGGCGAGGCGATCACGACTGCGCAAATGGCGCGCGAGCTGTTCGACACGAATTGGATCAAGCTCGAAGTGATCGCGAACGACGACACGTTGCAGCCCGACGTCTTCGGATTGGTCGAGGCGGCGGGTGTGCTGACGCGCGACGGCTTCAAAGTGCTTCCGTATACGACGGAAGATCTTTCAGTTGCCGAGCGGCTGCAGCGCGCAGGATGCGAAGTCATCATGCCGTGGGGCGCGCCGATCGGCAGCGGACGCGGTTTGGCCAATGCTCCAGCGCTAAAGAGTTTGCGGGCTTATTTCCCTGACGTCACGCTCGTCGTCGATGCGGGTATCGGCGCGCCGTCGCACGCGGCATTAGCGATGGAGCTAGGCTACGACGCGGTGCTGCTCAATACGGCAGTCGCCAAGGCTGCCGATCCGGTGCGCATGGCGGCCGCTTTCGCAGCTGCGATTCAGGCGGGACGATTGGGATACGAAGCTGGTCTCATTCCGGCGCGTGATATGGCCGTGCCCTCAACGCCCGTCGCAGGCACGCCGTTTTTCGATCTCGATTGAGTAGCGGCGGTATCAGAGTTTTCTGCAGATGATCCTCGATCGCTTTTATCCCATCGTGCCGGATGTCGGCTGGCTTGAGCGCATCGTGCCGCTCGGTGTGACGTTCGTGCAGCTTCGGATCAAGGACGCGTCAGCAGCGGATATTGCGGCGCAAGCCAAACGTGCCAATGCGTTTTGCAAGGAGCGTAGCTGTACGCTTGTGCTCAACGACTATTGGGAAGCAGCGCTGGACGCGGGCGTCGGTTTTATCCATTTAGGACAGGACGATCTGCGCGACGCTGACCTCGAAGCCATCAAGCTTGCGGGGATCAAGCTCGGGATCTCGACGCACGATATTGTCGAACTCGATAACGCGCTGGCGGCCGAACCTGATTATGTGGCGCTCGGGCCGATCTATGAAACGAAGCTGAAGGCGATGGCTTGGGCTCCGCAAGGGCTTGATAAAATTAAGGAATGGCGGCGGAGGATCGGTGCATTGCCGCTCGTTGCAATCGGAGGTTTGACTCCGGAGCGCGCCGCCGGAGTATTAGAAGCCGGCGCCGACAGCCTTGCTGTGATTACGGATTTCTTTACAGCGCCGGATCCAGAGGCGCGGATCAAACTCTGGTTGCGACAGTTGCAAACTCGATAGACGGGCGAATTTCGTGTTAACCAGGACCTTGTCAGCGCACTCGTTTATGACAGTTTTGTGTGGTTCGAATTTACGCTAACGATTTCCCCGTCCTCGCCCGAGTTCAGAGCCGTTTCTGCGTATGCCGTATCGCTTCAAAACCCATGAGCCTGTTGAAAAAGGCTTTCGCCGGATTGCGCGCGAGCAGTTGGACGCCGCCTTGGCTGAACTCGCTGGGGTGGCTGTCGGACCTAAAAACGTCCACGAGTGCCGTAAGTCGCTGAAGCGGTTGCGCTCGCTCGTGCGGTTATCTGCCGATGCCATCGGCGACGATAAGGCTCGGCAGCGGAATAAGGCGCTGGGTGAGATTGCCAGACTGCTGTCAGCGCGCCGCGACCGCACCGTCATGCTGGAAACAATCAGCAAACTTTCGAACGATGTTGCGAATGCTGCGGCGTCGCTTGCGCCGCTGAAGTTGGCGCTGACGGCCGAGACGCCAGACGAGCCGGAAACGCTTGATCCCGATATTGCGCGCAGGGCGCAGCATCTGTTGGAGCGCGAAGCCGCAAAGTTCGCGAAGATGCCTTTCGGCAAGCGTGGCTTTGCTGCGCTCTCCCGGGGGCTTACGGAAAGCTATCGCAAAGGACGCAAGGCATCGAAGTATGCCTACGAAGAACCGACCGACGAGAATTTTCACGATCTGCGCAAGGCGGTGCAATGGCATTGGCGGCAGATGTCGCTTTTGTCGAAGGCGTGGCCCGATGAATTTGCCGTCAGGGCGCACGCGGCACGCGAACTTTCGCAGTTGCTCGGCGACGACCATGATCTGGCAGTACTGATTGCAGCGGCGGGCAAGTCTCCAGCGATGACCGATGAGCAGAAAGATGCTGCAGTAACTCTCTGTCGGCAGCAGCAGCAACTCTTGCGCGCCACAGCGGAATATCGCGCCAAACGACTCTTTGCCGAGAAGTCTGACGCTTTCGTTGGCCGCGTAGCATCCTATTGGCGCTGCAGCCGTTCGATCGATCCGCAGCTTGAAGTCCAGCCTGCGTCGGGCCAAGTAGGTGCTCAGGACGAAGCCGCGCCGGTTGCGGCGAAAGTCCGGGATCCGGCACCGGAACTACGGCCCGCTCCGGCAAAGCCGAGAATGGCCGCGAAAGACGAGACGCGTGCTCCGTCGCAGCGCCGGGCCTGATCCGGTCGGATCACAATAAATGCCGGCGTTGGGAGAGCGAATGAACGAGGTTCCGAAACAAGGTGATTTCGACAGTGAACGGACGGCGCTGCCGGGAGAGCATGCGCCTGTCGCGCTCGGGCGGATCGGCGTTCTGCTGCTCAACCTCGGCACGCCAGACGGTACGAGCTATTGGCCGATGCGGCGCTATCTCAAGGAGTTCCTCTCCGACGACCGAGTGATTGAGGAACCCAAATGGAAATGGTGGCCGATCCTCAACCTCATCATCCTCACGACCCGCCCGTCCCGCAAAGGTCGCGACTACGCGACGATCTGGAATAACGAAAAGAACGAAGGTCCGCTGAAGACGATCACGCGGAATCAGGCCGAACGGCTGGCGCAGCGGCTCGGCAACGATCCGCGTGTCATCGTCGATTGGGCGATGCGCTATGCCAATCCGACGACGGAAAGCCGGATCAGGGCGCTGAAGGAGCAAGGCTGCGACCGCATTCTGCTGGTCCCGCTTTATCCGCAGTATTCCGCGGCGACGACGGCAACAGCGAACGATCAGGCCTTCCGGGCGCTGATGAAGATGCGTTGGCAGCCGGCGATCCGGACGTCGCCCAGCTATCACGATCATCCGGCTTATATCGGGGCTCTGGCGACGTCGATGCGTGCGGAGCTTTCGAAGCTCGATTTTGAGCCCGAGAAAATCATCGCAACATTTCACGGTATGCCGGAGAAGTATTTCGCGGCGGGCGATCCTTATCATTGCCAATGCCAGAAAACGTCGCGGCTTTTGCGTGAGAAATTGGGAATTCCGGAAAGCCGGTGGCTGACGACATTCCAATCGCGTTTCGGTACCGATCCCTGGCTGCAGCCCTATACTGACAAGACTGTCGAAGCATTGGCGAAATCGGGTGTGAAAAAGATCGCGCTCGTTGCGCCGGGCTTTTCTGCCGATTGTCTCGAAACGCTTGAGGAACTTGATCGCGAGAACCGGCATATCTTCGAGTCGAACGGCGGAGAAAAATTCGCCTATTTGCCGGCTCTCAATGATAGTCCCGAAGGGGTGGACGTTATTGAAGTGGTCGTTCGGCGCGAACTGGCGGGATGGCTTTAGACACTGGAAAGTGGCCAATATTTCTTATTGGCCACTAATTCTTGTTCAATTTCCTGCTTTTTACTGCCATATATCGATATATTACCCAATATTTACCGAATGTTTGTTTCCGAGACTTAAACCTGACGCGCGAATTTCCCATTTTCATTTCGATTCGCTCGTGAGGGGAGGACGGCATGTCCGATTTCGGCGGTTTCGGTTTTTTTGGCTTTATTCTTTTGGCGGCTGCGATCTGGGGGCTTTGGTCGACTGTCAAAATCGTTCCGCAGGGCTCGAACTTCACGGTCGAGAACCTTGGCCGCTACACGCGGACGCTGGTTCCGGGAATGCATATTCTGATCCCCATCCTCGAAAAGGTGACGCACAGGCTGAACATGAAAGAACAGGTGATGGATATTCCTAGTCAGGATGTCATCACCCGCGACAATGCGATGGTGACGGTTGACGGCGTCGCCTTCTACCAGATCCTGAATGCGGCTAAGGCGGCCTATGAGGTCGATAATCTCGAACATTCCATCGTCAACTTGACGATGACGAACATCCGTACAGTGATGGGTTCGATGGATCTCGACGAACTGTTGTCGAACCGCGATCAGATCAATCACCGGCTGCTGCAAGTCGTGGACGCCGCCACCGAAACGTGGGGCGTGAAGGTGACGCGCATCGAGATCAAGGACATCGCGCCGCCGCGAGATCTCGTCGACAGCATGGCCCGGCAGATGAAGGCCGAGCGCGAGAAGCGCGCGCAGATCCTTGAATCCGAAGGTCTTCGCCAGGCGGCCATTCTGAAAGCCGAAGGCGAAAAGCAAGCCGTCGTTCTGGAAGCGGAGGGCCGACGCGAGGCTGCCTATCGTGATGCAGAAGCGCGCGAACGGTCGGCGGAAGCCGAAGCCAAGGCCACGAAAATGGTCTCCGACGCCATTGCGGGCGGAAACGTCCAGGCGATCAACTACTTCGTTGCAAACAATTATATGAAGGCGCTCGAAGCCTTGGCGAAGTCCCCGAACCAGAAGATCATTATGATGCCGCTGGAGGCATCGTCCGTCATCGGATCGCTCGGCGGTATTGCGCAGATTGCGGGCGAAGCGTTCGGCGGCGATGCTCCGAAGTCGTCGCCGTCGCGTACGCCGCGCTCCGGCTCGGTACCGACGACATAAGGCCAAGGCTTACTCGCAGAGGGAGCGATGGCGTCAATGGAAAGTCTTTCGTCACTGATCGGACAATTCGGGGCTTGGCTCTGGTTCGCGCTGGCCGTCGTTCTGTTCATTATGGAGTCGATCGTTCCCGGCGTGCACTTCGTATGGTTCGGATTGTCGGCCTCAATCGTTGGCGTTATCGGCCTGACGACGCCGCTCGCCTGGGAGTGGCAGCTTATTGCGTTCGCGCTGATCGCCATGGCGGCAGTGTTCTGGGTTCGGCACAAGAGCCGTGAAGAGTCGGCGCATCCTGACGTTGCCGATCTCAACATTCGCGGCGCGCAGTATATCGGCCGTATCGTGACGATTGAGGATGCGATCGTCAACGGACGCGGGAAGGTCCGGGTCGGCGACACCGTCTGGGTGGCGAAAGGCGAGGACGGCCCTAAGGGCGCGAATGTCAAAGTCACGGGCGCTGACGGCACGGTGCTCGTCGTTTCACGGGTTTGATGCGCCGCGGTTCCTAGGCGACGCCGACGCGCAGCAGATCGTGGACATGCACGATGCCCACCGGCTTTTGCTTGTCGACGACGAAGAGCGCCGTGATCCGCGAGGAATTGATGAGTTCCAGAGCGGCCGATGCCAGCAACGTCGGTGCAATGGTTTTGGGCTTGGCGGTCATGACGTCATTGACGCTGGCCAGAAGCAAGTCCGGCCCCATATGGCGACGCAAATCGCCATCGGTGATGACGCCGATGAGCTTGCCGTCGGCATCGGTGACACCGACGCAGCCGAAGCTTTTCGCCGTTATCGCAACAAGCGCCTCCGACATCGAAGCGCCACTCTCGATCAGCGGCATCCGCTCATTCTGGTGCATGACGTCGGAAACGTATTTGAGGTTAGCGCCGAGAGAGCCACCGGGATGGAAAATCTTGAAATCGTGGGCGGTGAAGCCGCGCGCGTCGAGAAGCGCGATGGCAAGGCTGTCGCCGAGGGCGAGCTGAATGGTCGTCGATGTCGTCGGCGCAAGGCCGTGGGGGCAGGCTTCCTTCACACGCGGCAGCTGCAGAACGACGTCCGCCTGTTTGCCAAGAGCAGAGTTTGCCTGCGATGTGATGGCGATGAGCGGTACCGCGAAGCGCCGCGAATACGTGATGATCGGTTTCAGTTCGACCGTTTCGCCCGACCAGGAAAACGCGACGATGATGTCGGACTTCGTGATCATGCCGAGATCGCCGTGGGAGGCTTCGCTCGGATGGACGAAGAACGCGGGCGTACCGGTCGATGCGAACGTCGCGGCAATCTTCTGGGCGACGTGGCCGCTCTTGCCGATACCCGTTACGATGACGCGGCCGTCGACGGCCTTCAGCCGGCTGACGGCTTCATCGAAAGCGGCGGAGAGGGGGCCAGCGATATCGTGCGCGACCTGGGCGAGCCCTTCGGCCGCGAGATTGAGTGTACGAAGGGCGGACGAAATCGGTGTCGTCTCGCCGGAGACAACGTCTGCTTCCTGTCGCTCAATTTCAGGTAGCTGGAATGGAATGACCCGTTGCATGCGCTTTATGTCCCCCGTTCGCCTGCCGCGTCTGCCTGAACATAAAGGACCCGGCGGCTTGGCGTTAACACTTTTCGCGTTCTAGCGCGGTCCATGCAAGTCCAGCGGCGCCGCAGCCGTGCATTAACCAAGTGTTTTCAGGGGAGGACGCGCCGCCGCGGGGGCTCAGCGAAGCCTTGCACTGTTGATGGCGGCCCATTGCGCCACCTTCTTCGTCTGTGGCGGCGCAATGGTAGCGAAGGTCGGCGTTCTCTGATTCGCGTCGGGAATTGCCCGGGAGGACACCCGGCAGACCGATCGCTCAGACGTTTGTGCCGATGAGACGCTTGAGCTCGCGTCGGAAGTCCTTTTCGAGGTCGTCGCGTTCGAGAGCGATGGCGACATTGGCGGTGAGGAAGCCAAGCTTGGAGCCGCAGTCGTAGATATCGCCGTCGAAACGCACGGCATGGAACGGCTGTCCGGCGCCGTTCATCATAGCGATCATGGAGTCCGTCAGCTGAATTTCGCCACCGGCGCCGCGCTCTTGCTTGGCGAGGAGATCGAATACTTCAGGCTGCAGGACGTAGCGGCCGGTAATGTGCAAATTGGACGGCGCCGTACCGGGCTTGGGCTTCTCGACCATTTCCGTGATTGCGGAGACTTTGGCCTTCACATCCTTGACGCCGACGATACCGTACTGGTGCGTCTGATCTTCGGGGACTGGCGCGACCGCGATCAGATTGCCGCCGGTTTGCGAATAGGCGTCGATCATGTCGGCGAGGCAGGACGTGCGTCCGTGGTGAAGCATGTCGGGCAGAAGCAACGCAAACGGTTCATTGCCAACAAGCTCGCGGGCGCACCAAACGGCATGGCCCAGCCCAAGCGGCGCCTGCTGACGCGTGAAGCTCGTTTGACCGGCTTGCGGCAGGTCGCGTTCGAGGGCCTCAAGCTCCTTTTTCTTGCCGCGCGTTGCGAGCGTCGCTTCAAGCTCGAACTGTTTATCGAAATGGTCTTCGATGACGCCCTTGTTCCGTCCAGTGACGAATATGAAATGCTCGATGCCGGCGGCGCGCGCCTCATCGACGACGTGCTGGAGCACAGGACGGTCGACGACCGTCAGCATTTCCTTCGGCACGGCCTTGGTTGCAGGCAGAAACCGGGTACCGAGACCGGCAACAGGAAATACGGCTTTGCGAATTGGTTTCTTGATGGCGTTCATCAGATGCTCCAAGTGCGCCGGCTCGCGCTCCAGGTTCAATTGTTTACGATTTTGGATTTAAGCGTGCCCGAAAGACGAAGTTGTCGCGCAGAAATGTGAATGAGTTATTTGCACAAAGCAGCGGTCTCCATTAGGTCTGAGCCGGTCTTCGAGCGGAATCGACAGTTGTTGTGGGTATAGACATCAGGAGTTCATTGCAACTATGAGCGTGCTCGTCACGGGGGGCGCCGGCTACATCGGCAGCCACATGGTTCTGGAGCTTCTGGACGTGGGCGAAGATGTCGTCGTCATCGATAATCTGTCCACGGGATTTCGTTGGGCTGTCGATCGCCGGGCGGCGTTGGTCGTTGGAGATATTGCAGATAACGATCTCGTCAGGGAAACGATCCGTTCGCATAACGTAAATGCTATTATTCATTTCGCGGGATCTGTCGTTGTTCCGGATTCGGTTGCTGATCCGCTCGGCTATTACCTCAACAATACGGTGAAATCACGGGGACTGATTGCGGCTGCCGTCGAATCCGGCGTGAAGCATTTCATTTTTTCCTCCACCGCCGCCGTATACGGCAATCCGGAGGATAATCCCGTCTCGGAGACGGCGCCGCCTGCCCCGCTGTCGCCTTATGGCTCCTCGAAGCTGATGACCGAAATCATGCTGTCGGATTCGTCGCGCGCCTATGATTTCCGGTTCGTCGCCTTGCGGTATTTCAATGTCGCTGGGGCCGATCCGAAGGGCCGGTCGGGGCAATCGACGCCGCGCGCAACGCATCTGATTAAAGTCGCGTGCGAGACGGCGTTGGGGAAACGTCCGCATATGGAAATTTTCGGCATCGATTATCCGACGCCCGACGGCACGTGCGTCCGCGATTACATCCATGTGAGTGATTTGGCGAATGCGCATTCGGTAGCGCTTGAGCATTTGCGCCGGGGCGGGGCGTCGGACATCTTCAATTGCGGGTACTCGAAGGGTTATTCCGTCATCGAAGTTATCGCTGCAGTGAAGCGCGTATCGGGCGTCGATTTCAAAGTTCTGCTGTCGCCGCGTCGCGCGGGCGATCCGGCGGCTATCGTTGCGGCTTCGGCCAAAATTCGCGATCAACTCGGTTGGCAGCCGGAGCACGATAATCTCGAACAAATCGTGGCGCAGGCGTTGAATTGGGAACGCCGCGTCGATGCGCTGAAGGCGGGCGCACTGGCGAGCTGAGCCGCAAAAATGCCCTTAACATCGGGCACGCGCATAAGAGCGGCGCGTGTCGGGCCGCCACGTTCAAAGAAGGCAGCGCTGCAATGCTCTTGAAGAACACGTATTTTAGGGCAAGCGCCGCGGCTGTGCTGACATCGGTGCTGCTGGCGCTGACATCGATCGCCGCCAATGCCAAACCAACTCAGGATTTTTCAAGTTTCATCGCGAGCCTATGGCCGCAGGCGAAGGCGGCAGGGGTTAGCCGCAAAACGTTCGATACGGCGTTTGCGGGCGTGAAGCCGGATTACAGCATCCCAGATCTCGACATTCCAGGGCGGCCAAAGATCGACAACGCCGGACAGGCCGAGTTCACCAAGACGGCGGCCGATTATTTGTCGAAGCCCTATCTTGAGAAGCTCGGTGTTGAGGGAAAAAAGTTTCTCGCCGAGCATCGGACGGCGCTTGAGCGGATCGAAAAGCTGACGGGCGTTGACCGCTATACGCTCGTTGCGATCTGGGGACGTGAAACGGCCTATGGCAGTTATCATCCGTCGAAGGATGCTATCCAGATGCTGGCGACGCTCGCCTATGTCGGCAAGCGCAAGGAACGCTTTCACGATGAGCTGATCGCGGCGCTCGTCATGCTGCAGAAGGGGATTCCGCGCTCAGACATGAAGTCGTCGTGGGCGGGCGCCGTCGGGCTGACGCAGGCGATGCCGACCGAATATCTCAAATTTGCAATCGACGGTGATGGCGACGGCAAGATCGATATCTGGCGCTCCGTTGCGGATGCGCTGGCGTTCACGGCGATGCAGCTCAAAGGAAAGGGCTGGGTCCCTGGCGCGCGCTGGGGGTACGAGGTCATCGCGCCTCAGCATGCCGATTGCTCGCTGGAAGGCCCGCCCGATACGCGCCCAATTGCCGATTGGGTGAAGATGGGCTTCAAGAAAGCCAGCGGGCGGCCGTTCACGAAGGCGGAACTGGCGTCGGACGCCTATCTGATGATGCCGGCGGGCGCCTACGGTCCGGCATTCCTGGCGGCGCAGAACTTCCGCGTCATTCGGCTCTACAACACGTCCGATCTCTATGCGCTGTTTGTTGGCAACCTCGGCGACCGCATCCGTGGCGGCGGCGATTTCGTCACGCCGTGGGCGTCGTTCGCGCAGCCGAGGACCCATACCGTGGCCGGCATTCAGGCGCGGCTACAGCAACTCGGCTATCCGATGGACAAGATCGACGGGAAGATCGGGTCCAACACGCGTAAGCAGATCGGCCTTTACGAGAAGGCCAACGGTCTCTCCATCGATTGCTGGCCGTCGGAACGGGTGCTGGCGCATGTGGAGTCCCAGGCCGCCAAGCGCTGACGGGAAGGAGCGCGGCGGGCGTTGGAGCGGAGATCGCGACGCTGTATGCTGATCGCTGGATTCGTCGGCGCCGGTCGCCTTGAAACTCACGAAGGGCACTTCACGGCATGAAGCCTTTGCTTCGGCATTTCCGCTTTCTTGGCGCGGCCCTTGCCGTTGTGCTCGCGGCTTTGCTCGCGCCATTGGCTTGGACGACCGATACTTGGGCTGCCGACGATGATCAGGTCGGAACGTTTCTCACGCCGTTTCCGGACAACGACGTCTATCAGGTGAGCGTTTTCGGTGACGATTTTGCGCCTGGGCTATTGAGCGGCCTGCAAGTGGCGTTCAATTCCGATGTGCGTTTAAACATCCAGAAGCAGGTGACGCCGCTCGCCGCTATCGCGTCGCGCAACTTCGACGCTAAAGTCGCGGCGTTGGAAAAGGCGGTGGCGAGCCAACCGTTCAACATCGCCATCGTCATGACCGGACAGGACGATCGCATTTCGATCCGTACTGACGACGGCAAGCGCCTCCCAATCGGCAGCGAAGCTTGGCTCATTGAATATACCCGTCGGATCGACCGGCTCATGCGGGTCTTCAAGACGCGCAGCGCGGCGGTCTATTGGGTCGGTCTGCCTAATCTCGCGCGCTCCGACGCCAACGACCTTGCGCAGCGCATCAACGATGTGATCCGCGAGCGGGCCTATCTCAACGGCTTTAAGTACATCGACGCATATCAAGGGTTCACCGACGATAACGGCGGCTATTCTGCATATGGCCCCGATCTTGAGGGCGCAATCCGATTGCTTCGTCTCCGGGACGGCGTGAACTTCACCGTCGCGGGCAATCGCAAGCTGGCGCATTTCGTCGAGAAGGAGCTGCGGCCGGATCTCATCCAGGCGAAGCAGAACCGGAACATTCCGCTGCTCGGGTCGGATGCCGAGCAGGCGAAGATCAATCCAGGGAATGCCGTGAAAACACCGGCGCCGTCGTCGCCTGTAGCTGCCAACAATGACGCGAGTGCGAAGACGCCTATTGTTCGCGCGCATGGCGTGACCGGCACTCCGGCGTCCGCGACTGCAGACGCCTCGGGCGATCAGAAGGAGGACGACGGCAAAATCATTTTGAAGATCGTCAGCGGTAATGGCCGGGCCGAGACGCAGACAATCCCGATTGTTCGTCCGGCGATCCCGGCGTCGGTCGTGGCCTTGATGGCGCGGCGCGAGGCGTCTGGCCAGCGTGGAGATTTGCTGGTCGATCAAATCGCGGGGGGGCTGACGCTGATGAGTTCGATCTCGCCGTCAGGCAATCGAGATCGTGGGCGGTTGTCGCCGACGCAAGCGCCCTACTTCCGCCTGCTCGTGAAGGGCGAACGGCTGCAGCCGAAGCCGGGACGCGCCGACGATCTGACGTGGCCGCCGAAACCCGATACGACAAGCGAGGCGAAACCCGCGATGCAGCAGCCGCGCGGGTAACGCTTGTTTTCATTGGTGCAGAAGGCTGACGCGTTGTTTATCTCGCGTCAGCGCGGCAGGACGGTCGAGCCCATCAGGAACTTGTCGATGGCGTGCGCAGCCTGGCGGCCTTCGCGGATCGCCCAGACGACGAGCGATTGTCCGCGACGGATGTCACCGGCGCAGAACAGTTTCGGCGAAGTGCTGAGCTTGTAGTCGCGGTCCGTCGCGTCGAGCCCCTTGAAGCGGCCGCGTGGCACAACGGGAAGTCCGAATTCCTTGACGATGTCGGATTCGACGGGACCCGAGAAGCCCATCGCGAACAGCACAAGATCGGCGTCGAGCGCACCCTCGGTGCCCTTGATCGGCTGCAAGTTGGCATTGACGCGCGTATAGTTCAGCTTCTTCACCTTGCCGTCTTCGCCGGTGAAGCCCGTGGTCGAGATCGAATATTCGGTCTTGGCGCCTTCGGCTTGCGACGTCGAGATGCGCAGCTTCAGCGGCCAGTGCGGCCAGGAGAGTGCCTTGTTTTCCTTCTCCGGCGGCATCGGCATGATTTCGAGCTGCGTCACGCTCAGCGCGCCTTGGCGGAACGAGGTGCCGATGCAGTCGGAACCCGTATCGCCGCCGCCGATGACGATGACGTGCTTGCCCGCCGCCGAAATCTCTTTCGTTTTCGGCTTCTGCGGTTCACCGGCGTTGCGGCGGTTCTGCTGCGGCAGAAAATCCATCGCGTAGTGTAGGCCGTCGAGATTGCGGCCCGGCGACTTGGCGAAGAAGTCAAACGGCTGCTCGGAGCCGATGGCGATCAGCACGGCGTCGTGCTTCGATTCCAGATACTTCGCCGAAAGATCCTGGCCAACATGGATGCCGCAATGAAAGGTTACGCCTTCGGCTTCCATCTGCTTGACGCGGCGGGCGATGACACCCTTTTCCATTTTGAAGTCGGGGATGCCGTAAACGAGCAAGCCACCGGGACGAGCGTTCTTCTCGTAGACATGGACCTCATGGCCGGCGCGCGCGAGCTGTTGCGCGGCGGCGAGGCCCGCGGGGCCGGAGCCGATGACCGCAACCTTCTTGCCCGTCTTCTGCTCGGGCGGTAGCGGCTGCACCCAGCCTTCTTCCCACGCGCGATCCGCGATCGAGCATTCGATGGTTTTGATCGTGACCGGAGTGTCGTCAATGTTCAACGTGCATGACGCTTCGCACGGCGCCGGGCAGATGCGGCCCGTCACTTCCGGGAAGTTGTTCGTCGAGTGCAGGTTGTCGGCGGCTTCCTTCCAGTCGCCGCGATAGGCGAGGTCGTTCCAGTCGGGGATCTGATTGTTGACCGGGCAGCCGTTGTGGCAATAGGGAATGCCGCAATCCATGCACCGCGCAGCCTGCTTTTTTATTTCAGGCTCCGACAGCGGAACGACGAATTCCTTATAGTGCTTCAGGCGCTCTTCGACCGGGCGATACTTACGGTCGGCGCGCTCGATTTCCAGAAAACCAGTCGGCTTGCCCATTCTCGTGTTTCTTCTTTCGTCTTGTCTATCCGCGATGTGCCGGTGTGATCGTTATTGCTTGGCTGCTTCGAGCTCAGCCTCGCGATTGGTTTCGCGGGCTTTGGCGAGCTCGGTCAGCGCGCGGCGGTATTCCACCGGCATCACCTTCTTGAACTTCGGCAGGTAGGCCTGGAAGTTCTTCAGGATGTCCTGAGCGCGGCGCGAATTCGTGTAATGCGCGTGCCGTGAAATGAGCGTGTGCAGACGCTCGGCGTCCTGCTCGCGCATGTCGACCATGACGTTGTGGACCGCAATCGCGACATCGCCGCCCTGCTGGGCGAGTTTCTGCAGCGAACCCGGATCGGCCGTGATGGCTTCGAGCTGCACCATGTCCTTGTTGAGACGACTTTCGAAATTGCCGTCCTCATCGAGGACATAGGCGATGCCGCCCGACATGCCGGCCGCGAAGTTGCGGCCGGTTTGGCCGAGCACGACGACAACGCCGCCGGTCATGTATTCGCAGCCGTGGTCGCCCGTGCCTTCAACGACGGCGTAGGCTCCCGAGTTACGGACGGCGAAGCGCTCACCGGCCACGCCGCGGAAATAGCATTCGCCGGTGATGGCGCCGTAGAGCACCGTGTTGCCGACGATGATGCTTTCTTCCGGAACGATGCTCGACTTGGGATCGGGGCGTACGATCAGCTTGCCGCCCGACAATCCCTTGCCGACGTAGTCGTTGCCTTCGCCGATGAGATCGAGCGTGACGCCGTGCGCGACCCACGCGCCGAATGCCTGGCCCGCGGTCCCCTTGAAAGAGATCCAGATGGTATCTTCCGGCAGTCCGGTATGGCCGTAGCGCTTCGCAACCTCGCCCGAGAGCATCGCGCCCGCGGAACGGTTGACGTTCTTGATGTCGACTTCCGCCTTTACCGGCTTCTTGCCTTCGAGAGCAGGCTTCGCCAGATCGATCAGCTTGACGTCGAGAACCTTTTCGAGGCCGTGGTCCTGGCGCTCGCTGTTGTAAATCGCGACGCCTGCCGAGGCGTGCGGCTTATGGAACAGCTTCGTGAAGTCGAGGCCGCGCGCCTTCCAGTGTTCGATGGCGCGATCCTTATCGAGTTGATCGCTTTGACCAATCATCTCGTTGAAGGTGCGGAAGCCGAGTTGAGCCATGATCTCGCGGACTTCTTCAGCGACGAAGAAGAAGTAGTTGATGACGTGCTCAGGCTTGCCGGAGAACTTTGCGCGCAGAACCGGATCTTGTGTGGCGACACCGACCGGGCAGGTGTTCAGGTGGCACTTGCGCATCATGATGCAGCCCGCCGCAATGAGCGGGGCGGTCGCGAAGCCGAACTCGTCGGCGCCAAGCAGCGCACCGATGACGACGTCGCGGCCGGTGCGGACGCCACCATCAACTTGCACGGCGATACGGCCGCGCAACAGGTTGGCGACGAGCGTCTGATGCGTTTCGGCGAGACCGATTTCCCACGGGCTGCCCGCGTGCTTGATCGACGTCAGGGGCGATGCGCCGGTGCCGCCTTCGAAGCCCGAAATCGTTACGTGATCGGCGCGTGCCTTGGCGACGCCCGCAGCGACGGTGCCGACGCCAACCTCGGAGACGAGCTTCACCGAGACGTCAGCCTTCGGGTTGACGTTCTTCAGATCGTAGATGAGCTGCGCCAAGTCTTCGATCGAATAGATGTCATGGTGCGGCGGTGGCGAGACGAGCGTGACGCCCGGCGTCGAGTGACGGACCTTCGCGATCGTCGCGTCGATCTTGTGGCCGGGCAGCTGACCGCCTTCGCCGGGCTTCGCACCCTGGGCCATCTTGATCTGCATCATGTCGGAGTTGACGAGGTATTCCGTCGTCACGCCAAAGCGGCCGGAGGCAACCTGCTTGATTGCCGAGCGCATGGAATCGCCATTCGGCATCGGCTTGAAGCGGTCGGATTCTTCGCCGCCTTCGCCGGTATTTGAACGTCCGCCGATGCGGTTCATCGCGATGGCAAGCGTGGTGTGGGCTTCGCGGCTGATCGAGCCGTAGCTCATCGCGCCGGTCGAGAAGCGCTTGACGATGGCGGCAGCCGGTTCGACGTCCTCCAGCGGGATGGGCTTGCGGCCGAAGCTTTCGGCCGAGCGCAGGCGGAACATGCCGCGAAGCGTCATCAGCTGTTCGGACTGGTCGTTGATCGCCTTCGAGAAGTCGCGGAACTTCTGCGGAATGCGGCCGCTCATCGCTTCCTTATTATCGGTTGCGCGGACAGCATGCTGCAGGTCGGCGACCGTTCCCGGACGCCACATGTGGGCTTCGCCGCGGACGCGGTAAGCGTATTCGCCACCGACATCGAGCGCGTTGGCGAGGACCGGGATATCGCCGAACGCCGCCTTGTGGCGCTCAACCGTTTCGCGCGCGATCTCGCGCAGGCCGACGCCTTCGACCTGAGTGTGCGTGCCGGTGAAATAGCGTTCGACGAAGCTCGACCGCAGGCCGACGGCATCAAAGATCTGAGCGCCGCAATAGGACTGGTAGGTCGAGATGCCCATCTTCGCCATCACCTTCATGATGGCTTTGCCGATGGCCTTGATGAAGCGCTTCTTGACCATTTCCGGCGTCGTCCCCTCGGGGAGTTCCGGGATCATGGTGTAGAGCGTTTCGAATGCGAGATACGGATTGATGGCTTCGGCGCCATAGCCCGCAAGCGTGCAGAACTGGTTGATCTCGTGAGCTTCGCCGGTCTCAACGACGAGGCCGACGGAGGTGCGCAAGCCCTGCTTGATCAGGTGGTGGTGCACGGCCGACGTCGCGAGCAGCGAGGGAATGGCAATGCGGTCCGGTCCGGCGCGGCGGTCGGACAGGATGATGATGTTGAATTCCTTGGCGCGGACGTACTCTTCCGCTTCGGCGCAGATGCCGTCGAGCGCCGGGCCCATGCCGCCTTCGCCCTTATCGGCGGGGTAGGTGATGTCGATGGTGATCGACTCGAAGTCGTTGTCCTTCACCGCGCCGATGCCGCGGACGCGCTCCAGGTCTTCGTTGGTCAGGATCGGCTGATCGACTTCGAGGCGCTTCTGCTTCGAGGTGCCTTGCAGATCCAGGATGTTCGGGCGCGGGCCGATGAAGGAGACGAGGCTCATCACCAGCTCTTCGCGGATCGAGTCGATCGGCGGGTTCGTGACCTGCGCGAAGTTCTGCTTGAAATAGGTGTGAAGCAGCTTCGACTTCGACGACAGCGCCGAGATCGGCGTGTCGGTGCCCATCGAGCCGGTGGCTTCTTCGCCCTTTTCCGCCATCGGCGTCAGCAGGAACTTGATGCTTTCCTGGGTGTAGCCGAACGACTGCTGCAGATCGAGCAGGGCGACGTTCGACTTCGCGGCGGTGGCGCTCTTCGACGGCAGTGGCAGGTCGGAGACCTTGATCTGCGTGCGCTTCAGCCACGTCTCATACGGGTGGCTGGCGGCGATCTCGGCCTTCAGCTCTTCGTCGGAGATGATGCAACCCTTTTCGAGGTCGATGAGCAGCATCTTGCCGGGCTGCAGGCGCCACTTCTTGACGATGTTTTCTTCTTCGACCGGCAGCACGCCGGACTCGGACGACATGATGACGGTGTCGTCCTTAGTCACGAGGTAGCGGGCCGGACGCAGACCGTTGCGGTCGAGCGTCGCGCCGATCTGGCGGCCGTCGGTGAAGGCCATGGCGGCGGGGCCGTCCCACGGCTCCATCAAGCAGGCATGATATTCGTAGAAGGCGCGGCGGTTGGTATCCATCGTCGGATTGCCGGCCCACGCTTCGGGTATCAGCATCATCGCCGCGTGCGAAAGGCTGTAGCCGCCCATGACGAGGAATTCGAGCGCGTTGTCGAAACAGGCGGTATCGGACTGGCCTTCATACGAGATCGGCCAGAGCTTCGAGATCTTGTCGCCAAAGAGGGGCGACGACACCGATGCCTGGCGTGCGGCCATCCAGTTGACGTTGCCGCGCAGGGTGTTGATCTCGCCGTTGTGCGCAACCATGCGATAGGGGTGCGCGAGCTTCCACGACGGGAACGTGTTCGTCGAGAAGCGTTGGTGCACGAGGGCGAGCGCCGACACGAGGCGCGGGTCGGACAGGTCCGAGTAATAGGCCTTCACCTGGAAGGACAGGAACATGCCCTTATAGACGAGCGTGCGCGTCGACAGCGACACGGTGTAGTGGCCGATGTCGCGGCCCTTATACGCGTCGTGGATCGCATTAGAGACGACCTTGCGGACCATATAAAGGTGACGCTCAAACTCTTCCTGATCGGTCATGCTCGCCGGGCGGCGGATGAAGACGTGGCGATGCACCGGCTCGACATCGCGCACCATGTCCGACAAGCAACCGTTTTCAACCGGGACCGTGCGCCAGCCGATCAGCTCAAGGCCTTCTTCCTTGAGGCAGCGCGCCCAGACGCGCTCGCAATGCGCGCGAAGACGTTCGTCGTGCGGCATAAAGATGTGGCCGACAGCGTATTCGCCCGGTGCCGGAAGATCGAAGCCGAGCGCCTTCGTTTCGGCGGCCAGGAAGTCATGCGGGATCTGAATCATGATGCCGGCGCCGTCGCCGGAAAGCGGGTCGGCACCGACCGCACCGCGATGCTCGAGGTTTTCGAGGATCTTCAAGGCGCCTTCGACGATGCTATGTGATTTGCGACCCTTGAGGTTCGCAATGAAGCCGACGCCGCATGCGTCGCGCTCAAGAGCCGGATCAAAAAGGCCTGCTGCCGCCGGACGGCTTCCCGTGCCGATTTCGTCTTCCAGCGGAGACAGATATCCTTCGCTCATTTCTCGCCTCGTATGGCCCGTTGGCCTAAATTCAGAACTTCGTTATTCGGAAACGTGCCCGGGTGCGGGCCGCTTTGTTTGTTCGACTTTTGCGCAATCTCGTCGGTCGAAGAATATTACGCCAAGCGCCGCCGTTTTCGGTCAGGGCGCGATAACACGTGGTGGTTAATGGAATGGAGCCCGCTGCCGATCGCACGGCCCTGCAAACCGCATATCCTGTATTCGAGCACTTCTATTTCTCCCACGCCGCCACTCGGAAGCCGTAAAGCGACGCTACGGCCGATGCAAACGTCCGAGCTGTTCTCAGACGCCCACCCACCGGCGCACAAAGGACAGCAATGTTGACCTATCTAGCAAATTCTACAGATTTGACACTGCGGCACAAGCGGTAACACGCAGCCGTGGCAATGATCTTTTTCGGCAAGCTCCGAGCGAGTACCGGGCAACAAAATTTCCTATGGTCAGTGCAGGCCCGAAGGCAGGCAAAAAAAACGGCAACCCTGCCGAAGCAAGGCTGCCGTTCCAGGCTACACGAGAGACGTGAGGTTACGCAGCCGCTTTGGCTTCGAGCTGGTGGACGGGTTCACCCGTGCCGATCGCGATTGTCCGGGGCTTCTTGCTCTCCGGAACGTTGCGGACGAGATCTACGTGCAGGAGGCCGTTCTCGAATTTGGCGCCCGTCACATCGACGTGGTCGGCAAGCTGGAAGCGGCGCTCGAACGCGCGGGCGGCAATGCCGCGGTGAAGGTAGGTTTTGCCTTCGGCGTCAGCGGCCTTCTCGCCGGCGATCGAAAGGGTCTGCTCTTTGACCTCGATCTTCAGCTCGTCCTGGGAGAAGCCAGCAACAGCGAGCGTGATCCGGTAGGCGTTCTCGCCGGTGCGTTCGATGTTATAAGGCGGGTAGGTGGATTCGCTATCGAAGCTTACGGAGCGATCGAGCGCCTGGAACAGGCGGTCGAAACCGATAGCAGAACGGTAAAAGGGGGCAAATTCAGCGTGTCGCATGACATATCCTCCATGAGAAGCGACATGTAAAAACGGGCCAGTTGGCTCGGTTTTTCCAGTGCGGTCCCGCTTTGCGGCAACCACACTAAAAAGGTAGGAAGCCGAATATTCGCTTCAAGAGGCTGCCTGCCAAGATCATGTGTTAATCGCGTTGGTTCGCGTTTCTTCCTCAATATTTTCGCCTTGCGCGCATGAGCATGAAGAGCGGCAGATGAAACTGGTTTCGCTTTCGATCAATCCCGTTCCGAGCGGCGCCGAGGTATTGGCTTTCGACGGCTACGACCGCCGCAAGCTGCGCGCGGCGCTTTGGGAGGCCACGCGCGGGCCGGTGCGGGGCACCGTTATCATCGTGCAGGGGCGAGGCGAGTTCATCGAGAAGTATTTCGAGGTCGTTGCCGATCTCAGGCGGCGCGGCTTCGCCGTGGCAATCTTCGATTTGCGCGGGCAGGGTGGGTCCGAGCGTGTCTTGTCGAACCGGCATAAGGGGCACGTCGTCGCCTTCACCGAATACGACCGCGATCTAGCGATATTTATCGACGAGATCGTGCGGCCGAACCTGCCGGAGCCGTTCGTCGGGCTTGGTCATTCGCTCGGAGGCAACATTCTGCTGCGCGGGGCGCAGGACGAAGCGAGCCCGTTCTCGCGCATGATTCTGCTGTCGCCAATGATCGACATCCACGAGCGCATGCTCGGGGCGAGCCGACCGCTAGCGAAGGCTTATGCTTCGACGGCGTCGATGCTGGGGCTGGCGACCGCCTACGTTCGCGGTGGCACCGACCAGCCGAATGACCTCATGGCGTTCGAGAATAACAGGCTGACGAGCGATTACGTGCGCTGGTCGCGGGTGAAATCGATCATTGAGGCTGCGCCTGACTTGGCGCTCGGGTCGCCGACGGTCGGCTGGCTCCGGGCGGCGCTGAGAAGCTGCGCCATGCTTTCGCGACCCGATTATCCGAAATACGTGTGCGTGCCGATGATGCTCTTTGCTGCGGGCGCCGATCATGTCGTTTCGATGCAGGCGATCGAAGATTTTGCCGTCGATCTTAAATCCGGCGGCCACGTTCTGATGCCGGGTTCGCGGCATGAGATTCTGCAAGAGACAGACGCCATCCGGCAGCGGTTCTGGGCCGCTTTCGACGCCTACATGGGCGTCGAAACGTTGCCGTCGGAAGGTCGCCTATAAAACTAAATCTTGTTGAGCAGGGCCAGCACGTCTTCGTGCAGACGCGGATCGCCGGTCGCGATGATGTCACCACCGGACGAGGGGTCGCCGCCGGTCCATGTGGTGATCACCCCGCCGGCGCGCTCGATGATCGGGATGATGGCGACGATGTCGTAAGGCTTCAGGCCCGATTCGATGATGACGTCGACGAAGCCGGACGCGAGCAGGCAATAGCCGTAGCAGTCGCCGCCGTAACGGGTAAGGCGGGCTTTCGATTTGAGGGACGTGAGTGCTGCCGACTGCTCAGGGGTCTCAAACAGGTCGGGGTGCGTCGAGGTCAGAATCGCATCTTCGATCTTGGTGCATTCGCGCGTCTTGATACGGGCCGGACGGCCGCCGCGCAGACTGTGGTAGGCCGCCTTGTCGCCCGACCAGAAGCGCTCGCCGGTAAATGGCTGATCGACTAAGCCAAAGATCGGTTGGTCGTCCTTCATCACCCCGATCAGCGTACCCCAAAGCGGGGAGCCCATGATGAAGGCGCGGGTGCCGTCGATCGGGTCGATGACCCACTTATAGGAGCTGGTGCCGGGACGCGTGCCGAACTCCTCGCCGACGATGCCATGGTCGGGGAAGCGGGTTGAGAGCGCCTGGACGATCGCTTTCTCGGCGCCCCGGTCGGCCTTCGTCACGGGATCGAAAGCTCCGCCAGCCGCCTTGTTTTCCACAGGCATTGGTTTACGAAAATGCTTGAGGATAACGGAGCCGGAAATATCGGCCAGCTCCTGCGCGACGCGGACAAGGGCCTGAAATTCGGTCGCCGGCACACGTTCCGCCACGCGGTCACCCTGAGATTTCAATTGTTTGACAGACGCTCCTGATAGCGCCAGTTGCTATGCCGTTATAGAGCAAGGTTGAACTAGATACATATTAGTAACGTAAGTTGTGGCGAGCTGGATACAGCCACCTTTTAATGTGCTAGTGCAATACGCGTTTAGATTGCGATGCGCCACGAACCGGCTCATCGTGATGGCTGCGAGTGCGATGACACGCTTCACCGCTTTCGCTGCCCAATTTGGGCGTTTCCTCCCTAGACTTGGGCCGTTCGGGTTCGGACGGCCTTTCTTTATTGAGAATTTTCCTGCCCGCAGTGGTTGCGCCAAGCTTAGGCGCTTGAAATGCCTGAATTTTAGCCTTGCACTTTTTGATGGCCAGATTTGCGGAAAACGCATTTGCTGGTGATGCGCTGCACCTTTAATTTTTGCAGTGCGATATGTGAGCTCCGCTCGCGCTTCGCAGCCCTCCTTGGGCGTTTCCTCCCTAGACTTGGGCCGTTCGTGGAATTCGGACGGCCCTTTTTCTATGGTGAATCCGATGCCTCGGAGCGCGCCCTTTATTCGGCGGCGGCGCGGTAGTCGAGAATGCCCGGCACCTCGCGGAACAGCGTCGATACGATATCGATCAGAACTTCAGACAGGCGCTGATAGCCTGAGTTCTCCTGGAACGTCAGTTCATTGATATAGAGCCCGCGGTTGATTTCGAGCTGGATGGCGTGGGTGCCTCGTCCGGGACGGCCGTGGTGCTCGGTGATGTAGCCGCCGGCATACGGACGGTTCAACTGCACTTTGAAACCACGCCGCTGGAATTCGTCGCGGATAAGAAGCGTGAGGCGCGGATCGGCGGATGCGCCGAAGCGATCGCCGATGACGATGTCGGGGCGCTGGGCGCCGCCGGGCGCCATCGCCGTCGACGGCATCGAATGACAATCAATTAGGACGGCATAGCCGAAGTTTTCCCGTGTCTGCGTGACTAGACGGGAAAGCTCTGCGTGGAAGGGAAAATAAAGCTGCTCGATGCGCGCCAACACGTTTTCGAGGCGCAGCCGCGAGGGGTAGATCTCCTCGCCGTCGGCAACGATGCGGGCGACAGTACCGAGCCCGCCGGCGACGCGGATCGACTGCGTGTTGGCGTGGGCGGGCAGCGGTTCGAGCACCAGTTCCGGGTCGAGTTCATAGGGCTCGCGGTTGAGATCGAGATAGGCGCGGGGAAAACGCGCGCTGATGAGCGGCGCGCCAAGGCTCGCTACGGGGCGGAACAGCTTGTCGACAAAGCAATCTTCAGAACGGCGTAGCGTTTTCGGGTCAAGCCTGGAAATGGCTAGAAATTCCGGCGGATAGAGGCGGCCGGAATGCGGTGACGAGAATACGAACGGCACGCCCTGTGTCCGCGGCGACAGGACATCGTAGGACGGGAAAAATGCGCTGGGCACGTCGTGGGATCTATCGTCGGGCATGGTGCGGCGTTGTCTCGTTCAGATCCCGGCTTGAGAATGTTTGTTCAGAGCGGCCTACATTGCCAACGGTGCGGCGCGAAGTCCATGCAAGACTTTTAATGTGATGCGGATTGCACATAGCTTACGCGCGACAATGCCGTTTCCAGGTAAATAAGCATTCCGCCACGAAGTCGAGCGATCCTTTCCACAGTTTCATGCTCCGTTTACCTAAGTTGGGCCAAGTTTGCG
Organism: Hyphomicrobium sp. MC1; assembly: GCF_000253295.1. Classification (NCBI taxonomy): domain Bacteria; kingdom Pseudomonadati; phylum Pseudomonadota; class Alphaproteobacteria; order Hyphomicrobiales; family Hyphomicrobiaceae; genus Hyphomicrobium; species Hyphomicrobium sp. MC1. Next base: position 741,863 of record NC_015717.1, read on the forward strand.
TACGACGAGATATGGGGTATTTCTCGTCCGGGGTTTTCGCACATTCAGAGTAGCCATGACCGCTAAGCCATCCAGCCTGCCGATCCGTCGCATCTTGCTTGCCGAGGATGACGACTCCATGCGCGGCTTTCTCGTTAAGGCGCTGGAGAAAGCGAACTACGATGTCGTCGCTTTCGAAAACGGCGAAGACGCCTACGACCGGCTGAAATCCGAGCCCTTCACGCTGCTGCTGACGGATATCGTCATGCCCAAGATGGACGGCATCGAACTGGCGCGGCGCGCCAGCGAAATCGATCCCGATCTCAAGATCATGTTCATCACCGGCTTTGCGGCGGTCGTGCTCAATAGTGAAAACCAGCCGCCAAAAGACGCACGTGTTCTTTCCAAGCCCTTCCATCTCAAGGACTTGGTGAAGGAAGTCGACCGCTTGCTGGCAGCTTGAAATGGCCTTTCGACGATAATCGTCAAATTGCGGCGTTCCGGGGCTTGACCTGGGTATCGCTAACCCTCTAGAAGCTCGTTTCTTCCGGGCACTTAGCTCAGCGGTAGAGCACTACCTTGACATGGTAGGGGTCAGAGGTTCGATCCCTCTAGTGCCCACCATCGAAGCCTCTGGTTTCTTTGGTTTTCCGGAACGCCTGCGGTCTTTCCCATCATTGCCCGTCTATTGATCTGACTTGAGCGTCGAGGACGAGAATCCGCGCTTTTAGACCGAAAGAAGCGGGCCTTCGTGAGCTTTAGGCGGGCATCGGGGATTGTCGGTATACGTCCTTTAGCCGAATGGGCTTTTACCATTTTGCCGCACTAGCATCGGCATTATGGCGCACGCGGATAATATTTTTCAGTGTCCTGTAACTGGCCGTCCCCTTCGGCGGCGAGGCGATATGTATGTCACGGACGATGAAGTCGGGAGCTATCGCGTCTTCGATGACATCGCAGTGCTTCTTCCGCAGGTGAATGAGCCGACAACCCCATCGAATATCATTGATTGGTATGATTCATTCGGGTGGGCGCAGAATGCCAATGGCAAATTCAAAGAAACAGACGCTCTCAACGAAGCCAAACAGGTACAAATCGAGCATACCAGTCACTGCATTTCCCGGCTGAGCAAATATTTCGAAAAGGGTGGCGACTATATTGTCGACGTTGGGAGCGGCCCGATCGCGCATCCAGAACTTCTCAGTTATGGGCAAAATTTCAAGAAGCGTATTTGCATTGATCTCTCAATCACCGGTCTGCGGCAAGCCAAACAAAAGCTCAGCGATAGGGGCATTTACGTCCAAGGGGACGCAACGAGGCTTCCTCTCGTTAGCGGCTCGATCGATGCGATCACATGCAATCACCTCATCTATCAATTGCCCGTCCATCTGCAGAGGCCGGCTATCTTGGAACTGTGGCGCGTTTTGAAACCTGGCGGGGTCGCGGTGATCGTCTATAGATGGCTCCACTCCGGATTTGCATTCCGGCTTGAGAAGCTCGCTTCAAAATTTGGTATAGGCGAAGAAGTGGCCGGGGCATCCGATCACGTTCCGGAACGTGATCCTGATGAGCCGCAACTGCGAAGATGGTTTGAAGAACAGCACTGGCCCTTCACCTACTCATACGACTGTTATCGTTTGATCGATAACGAGTTCATGCGCCGATATGTCAGCAATGATTGGCGTGGCCGGTTGTTTCTTAACACATTGCTATCGATGCAGCGTTGTCTACCTTCACAGTGCGGAAGATATGGCCTGTTTCCTGCTATCGTTATCCACAAGCCGTCGTTGAATTAAGCTGAGGCCTTCGTCCGACTGGCGGCCCTCGGCAACTGATACAACATACCCTCGAAATCCAACGTCAGGTCGGCCGAGCCCGGAAAGGATTTCGGTTTCGCCGCGAGTGGGCGCCTGTCACCCGCCGAGAGTGGCGATTGCCGATCCCTATTTGCGCGGATCGTCGGCAGGATTGATGTATTTGATGTTCCACGGACCGGTCGCGGTGAGGAGAACGACGGTTTCTTCCTGGTTCCACAGATAGTGTGCGTGGCCAGCGGGCAATGTGAAGCTAGCGCCGACGCCGAGCTTGCTGCCCTTCTCGCGATCCAGCTTTTCTCCCATGCCGTTCCAAACGGTGCCCTGTAGAACGGTGATCACTTCAGCGAAGGGATGAGTGTGAGCTGGAATCTCATAGTTCGCCGGGAATTTTAGATAGGCCATAAAGACGCCGGGCTTGCTGGGGTCGCCTATGACGAGCGCACTTTTTGCGCCTTTGGGGAGCAGCGGCTCATCTTTCCATGCAATGGTGCCCAGCTCGAAATTTTCCATTTTGTCTGTCGTCAACCGCTGGATTTGGTCGTCCTGGGCGAACGCATATGTCGACAGCGCTGCAGCAACCCCCAGGCTTGCCAATCCTGCAACCAAAATTCTGATGCGCATTTTCTCTCACCTCGTCTCTATGCGAGCAGTTGGAGCACCGCATAAATAGGCGCGGAGATGGGATGGCAACGGCGATTTGCCTACTCAGCGCCGGGAAAATTGCCCGTATCGACGAACTCGGGCGACGTCTTGGGCGCTTCCTGCACTAAGCCCGTCCCGTCAGCGTTTCTATCCGCAGTGAGCAAATCTCCTAGGGCGTCATGGGGCAAAGTTGCCCAAATGTTCAGAAACAGCAGGATTTGGGGGAGGGAGCGCCGAAAAACCACGGCGAAATTCGCATAAAAGCGCACAAAGGCACTTGGCCTCGGCCAAAAAATCGCTAAAACGCAGGCTTCATCCCGCAGCTTCGCCCCGTCTCGATGGGGTTGGAGGTTCAGCCTCCAGCTGTCCACCAGCTTTAACCGGTGTCGTTATGAAAGTTAGAAACTCTTTGAAGTCCCTGCGCTCGCGGCACCGCGATAATCGCGTCGTACGCCGTAAAGGCCGGGTCTACGTCATTAACAAGACTCACCGTCGCTTCAAGGCCCGTCAGGGCTGAGGCGCTGCCGGCGTCGTATGCGACGTTACGGCGAATTCACCAGAGTCTTTTTGACCAAATGCCATGCCCCGGATTAATTTCGGGGCATGATTTTTCCTGCGCGCCTTCTTATAGGTCTTCTGATCCTCGCGGGCGGGGCGGCAAACGCTGCCGCCGATGATGAGCTGTTGAAGACCCAGCCGTTCCCTGCCGAGCCGGCGCCCGCGCCGCAACCGCCTCCTGCCGTCAAGAAAGCGCCGCCGGTGGCGCCGTCTCCCGGCGCTCAAGCGCATCAGAAAGGGCCGCCGGGGCTGATGGGCCTGCCGTGGCCGCAGACACCGGAACAGGTCTCCAAGACCCTCGACAATCTCTACGCCTATCTCGCGACCGAAGGCGACCATCGTCAGGCGGGCGAGATCAGCGGTGTCATCGAGCGGCTCTGGCGTATGCAGGGCGGCGATACCGTCAATCTGCTGATCGATCGCGGTGAGCTGTTCTCGGCGCAGAATCAAAACGAGAAGGCTCTGCCTTTCCTCGATGCGGCCGTCGAACTCGAGCCACAGTATGCGGAGGCCTGGAGCCATCGCGCCTATATCGAATACCGGATGAACAACTACGCAGCGGCGCTGGGTGATCTGAGACGGGCGCTCGCCCTTGAGCCGAATAATTTCCGGGCGCTTGACGGCATGGCCAAGATCCTCGTGCAGATGGGCGAGAAAAAAGCTGCGCTCGAAGTCTACGATCAGCTCCTCAAAGTTCATCCGAACATCGAGGGCGGCGAAAAGGCGCGCGACGAACTGAAGAAAGAAGTCGAAGGTCAGGGTATCTGAAGCCTTCGTTTTCGCGCCTAGGTCAGGAGCCAGCGGAAGGCGAGTTTCAGTTCACTTACGGCGTGGGATTCGTACCAGCGGCCGTGCGCCACGATGATGCGTTCTGGGTTCCAGCCGATCATCGTTTCGATGGCTTTGCGAAACTCCGTTTTTTCCTTCGAAAACGTTGCGCGGAGATCGCGCGGCATGGCGCCGTTCGGAGCGAGGCAACCGCCGAGGCGGGCCAGCAAGTGCGAAGCCGATCAGCGGACCGTCTACGAGCCACACGTTTTCCGCGACCGGCTTCAGGGTGTTGAGCGGCAGGTAGGTTTGTTTTGCATCGTCGCCGTGCATCTTCAAAACGTGGGTGAAGACCGGCGAGATGCAATAAAGGCGGCTTACACCTCTTCCGCGATCGGTGCGCCGGAATCGTCGATGAAGGCGATGCGGATCATGTTCGTCGCACCGGGGCTACCGAGCGGAACACCGGCGGTGATTAAAATGCCCTCTCGTGCCTTGACCAAGCCTTCCTCGAACGCGATGCGGCATGCCTTGCGCACCATGTGCGAGAGGTTTTCGGGGTCGCCCGTCAGGATGGTATGGACGCCCCAGACCAGGGCCAGCCGACGTGCCGTCGATTCAACCGGCGTCAGACCGATGACCGGAATTCCGGGGCGTTCGCGCGTGACGCGTAGCACCGTCGAGCCGGTCGCCGTGTAGCAGACGATGGCGCCAAGCTTCACCGTGTCGGCGATGGCGGATGCGGCTGCGGCGATAGCGTCAGCACCGGTCGGCAGCGGCTCGGTCTGTGTCGCGTAGAGCATCGGCTCGTAGACCGGATCGTGCTCAACCTCGCGGGCGATCTTGTCCATCATCTGGATGGCTTCGACCGGATATTGGCCAACGGCGCTTTCGGCCGACAGCATGATCGCGTCGGCGCCGTCGAACACTGCAGTCGCGACGTCGGAGACTTCGGCGCGCGTCGGCATCGGCGAGGAGATCATGCTTTCGAGCATCTGCGTCGCGACGATGACGGGCTTGCCAGCGGCGCGCGACAGTCTCGTGATCTTCTTCTGGATGCCGGGCACCTTCTCGACCGGCATTTCGACGCCAAGATCGCCGCGCGCGACCATGATTGCGTCGGACGCCGCGATCACCTCTTCGAGTGCTGCGACAGCGGACGGCTTTTCGATCTTGGAGAGAATGGCGGCGCGATTGCCGATTAGGCGGCGCACCTCGTGCACGTCTTCGGCGCGCTGGACGAACGACAAGGCAACCCAATCGACGCCGAGTTTCAGCGCGTGTGCCAGGTCGGCCTTGTCTTTTTCCGTAAGCGGACTGATTGGCAGCAGCGTGTCGGGCATCGAAATGCCCTTGCGGCTTGCGAGCATACCACCGGTCGTGATCTCGGCCTTGATTTGCACGGGCGACGCTTCGATGACGCGCATGCGCAGCTTGCCGTCGTCAAGGACGAGGTTGTGGCCCGGCTGGATGGCTTCGAAAATCTGCTCGTGCGGCAGGTAAACGCGTTCTTCCGAACCGAGCGTTTCGTCGCGATCGAACTTGAAGATCGCGCCGGTCGGCACGTTGATGCGGCCGGCGTCAAAATTGCCGATGCGGAACTTCGGACCTTGCAAGTCGGCAAGGATGCCGATGGGATGGCGATGGCGCGCGGCGCAGGCGCGCACGGTGTTATAGAGCGCCTTCGAACCGTCGTGGGTCGAGTGGCTCATGTTAATACGGAAGACATCGACGCCCGCCATGAACAGGCGCTCGACCATCTCGGGGGAGGCAGACGCGGGTCCAAGCGTCGCTACAATCTTGACCCGCCGATTACGTCTCATTTGTCTGCATTTCCTTGGCCCGGATCGGTGAGGCGGATGGTCCACTCCTTCGCCTCGCCAGTATCTACTTCGAAAAATCCGGTGCGCTTATATCCGCGTTTCACGCAATCCTGAACCCCCCGGATGGCAAAGGACTTTTCTGTCGTGCACATGTCGTTTTTGCCGCCCCATTCGCCGCCGCGATCGTAATCGACGGCGTGGACGTAAACGTAGCGGCTCGGCAAGGCTCCCTTCAGAAGCGTCTCGCAGGTTTGCGATGCGATATTCCACCAGCCTTCCGTCGCCCAGCCTGTGGTGTCCTGATAACCAATCGCGACGCCCACCCGGCTTGATGTCGCGTTGCAAAGCTTCAGGTCGGCATGTGCCGCCGACGTGTAAACACATAAGGCCAACGAAAAGATGACGTGCCGGACAATGGCGCGCGAAGAATTGCGGGATGGCAAGTCAGAAGCTCCAATTCCTATAGCGGAGAGTTCTGGTTGTGTCCCCAGCCGTTCGCCAACGCCGTGTGTCTTGCTTACGGATCGACAAGGATGACCCGGAAATCGTTGACGTTGGTTTGGGTCGGGCCACACAGAATAAGATCGCCTATGGGGCGAAAGAAACCCGTCGAGTCGTTGTTCTCCAGGAACTTGGCGGCATTGAGATTTTGTGACGCAGCCCGTGCGAGCGTATCGGGGAAAACCATGGCGCCTGCCGGATCGCTGTGGTGTCCGCCACCGCCGTCGATGCCGTCGGTGTCGCCAGCGAGGCCGGCGATGCCCGGCGTGCCATTCAATGCGATGGCGAGGCCGAGGGCGTATTCCTGGTTGGGGCCGCCGGAGCCGTTGCCGCGTACAGTGACGGTCAATTCGCCACCGGACATAATCGCGACCTTTTCGCCCTTAGCTTTCGCTTCGAGCGCCATCTCGGCGTGCTTGCGGGCGACGTCGTGCGCTTCGCCTTCAAGATCGTCGCCAAGCATGATGGTGCGATAGCCGAGATCGCGTGCGATGGCGCCAGCAGCTTCGATCGAAGCGCGCGGTGCGGCGACGATTTCGTAAGTCGAATTGGCGAGCTTTGGATCGCCGGCTTTCAGCGTTTCGTTTTTCGGATCGTCGAGCGCTTTCGCGATCTCGGGCGACGGCGTGATCTTCCATTTGGCGAGCACGGCGCGTGCGTCCGCTAGCGTCGAGCGGTCGGCGACGGTCGGGCCGGAGCCGATCTCGTCGGGATTGTCGCCCGGCACGTCGGAGATAGCGAGCGTTAGCAAGCGCGCCGGATAGACGGCGGCTGCGAGCTTGCCACCTTTGACTTCGGAGAGGTGCTTGCGCACGCAATTCATTTCCGAGATCGGTGCTCCGGATTTCAGCAGCTGTTTGGTCAGGGCCTGCTTGGCTTCGAAGCTGACATCCGGCACCGGAGCTGCCCAGATCGCCGAAGCGCCACCCGACAGCAGGCAAAGAACGAGATCGTTCGGCCCGGCGCTCTTCGCCAGCGCAATGGCGCGTTCGGCACCAACGATGGAATTTGCGTCGGGAACGGGGTGGCCCGCTTCCAGGATTTCGATGATCTTGGTCGGCAAGCCGAAGCCGTGGCGCGTCGAGATAAGGCCCGAGATTTTGCCGGCTTCGCCGGTTGCGATGTAATGCTCTTCGGCTGCGACGGCCATCGCGGCAGAGCCCTTGCCGGCACCGATGATGATGATCCGGCCGCCTTCGGGGACCTTGGGCAGGTGCGCAGGCAGGCAAACCGCGGGGTGGGCCGTCCGATAAGCGGTTTCGAACAGCGTGCTCAAAGTCTCGCGGACGCCGCCGTTCGTGCCGTCTTTCATAGTGTCTCCCTAGGCCGATGCCTGCTTGTTATCTCATTATTGGGGGTCTGGTTTGCGCAAACGCTCCGTCCCCGTCAAGGCATCAGAGGCCGCAGCTTAGGCGGGGCTTTCGGGTGGCCGGAATGGTGCTTATGTCGTAAGCCCGTCGCAGGATCCTGCCGGTCAAGGAGTTGGCCATGAAGACTTTCGATCCGCAAACGACAATTGAACTCGAAGCCGCGGTATTCCGGCGTCTGGTCGAGCATTTGCGGTCGCGAACGGACGTTCAGAACATCGATATGATGAATTTGGCCGGGTTCTGCCGGAATTGCTTGGCGACGTGGATGTCGGACGCGGCGGAGGGCAAGGGGCTCGAATTGTCCAAGGATGACGCCCGCGAAATCGTCTACGGCATGCCGTTCCAGGAGTGGAAAGCCAAGCATCAGACCGAAGCGTCGCCCGATAAACAGGCGGCCTTCGAACAGAACCGGCCGAGAGATCATTAATCGTGGTCCCCGGCGACTCGCGTTCCGCGAGCCGGCCGCCGGGGACGGCTTTGGAGCAAGCAGTCGGCCGGCTTTTTGTTGCGCCTTGCGACTCTCCTTTGGAGAGCCGGCCGCAAGGCGCGGCACCGCAGCGACTCACAAACGCTCCGCGACATATACAACGTCAAGATGGCGGACCAAATTTATCCCTTTGGATAGCGGGGATCGCCGCCTTGCTGTGGCCGACGCTCGCCGTTAGCGTCGGCGGAACAAGACAGCAGGAGTTCCCATGAGCACGCTTCAAGCCTCGGCGCAAAATCAGCTGCGCCAGTTCGTCGAACAGATCGAACGCCTCGAAGAGGAAAAGAAGCAGCTCGCGGCCGATATCCGTGACAAATACACGGAAGCCAAGGCCGTCGGCTTCGACGTCAAGGCGCTGCGCCAGATCGTTCGGCTGCGCAAGAAGAGCAACCAGGAGCGCCAAGAAGAAGAGAGCATCCTGGAAGTCTACATGCATGCGCTGGGAATGTTGGATCAGGCACCCAATACGGAAGCGCTTGCCGACGCGATGATGGCCGCTGAGTAAGTGAGTCTTTAGTTGCGCCCTGCGACTCGCGTTCCGCGAGCCGGCGGCGGCTTCGATTGGCCGGTCGCCAGCGTGGGCTTTCATTGCCGGCCGCAAGGCGCGGTAACGCCGATCTGCAACCCGTAATAAAACAGCACCGCCCAGTCCCCATTCGGCGCTGAGGAAAAGGCGGTGCTGGCGACAGCAGTCTTTCGACTGCCACCTCTGTGCGCGCGGAAATGTGATTGGTTCTGCGCGTCTTCAGGTTCACCCTAATGCCCGGTCGTGATAAGGACAAATCGCTATTTCTTGCGCTGGGCATTAGACCTTCTGATGGTTCACGTCACACTCAAGCAGCTCCGGTATTTTGACGCGCTCGCGCGCGAACAGCATTTCGGCCGCGCCGCCGATGCCTGCGCGGTCACGCAGCCTGCATTGTCGATGCAGATTCAGGATCTTGAAGCCTCATTGGGCATTGCGCTCGTCGAGCGAACGCGCAGCGGCATCAAGCTGACGCCGAAGGGCGAGGAAATCGCGCTACGCGCGCAGCGGCTTCTCAACGACGTCCGCAATCTCGTCGATTATGCGCAGCACGCGGGCGGCCTTCTATCCGGGACGCTTCGGCTGGGTGTCATTCCGTCGGTTGCGCCGTATCTGCTGCCGCCGCTTCTGCCGCTGCTGAAGGAGCATCATCCCGATCTCGAACTGCACGTTCGCGAGACGCAGACGCAGGTTCTGACGGATGAGCTGGTCGAGGGGAAACTCGACGTGCTGCTCTTGGCTTTGCCGATCAAAAATCCGGATATCGAAACGTTACCCGTTTTCGAAGACCGGTTTTTGTTGGCGATGCCGAAAAGCCGAAAGCTCTCCGGCCGCGTGCGGGCAACGAAGGAGATGGTCGAGCACGACCGCCTTCTGCTGCTCGAAGAGGGGCATTGCCTGCGCGACCAGGCGCTCACCTATTGCAGCTTGCAGCAGGTCGATGATGTCAACACGTTCGGAGCGTCGAGCCTGTCGACTATCGTCGAGATGGTGTCGGCAGGTTTCGGAATCACGCTGCTGCCGGAGATCTGCATCGGCATCGAAAGCCGTGGCCGCGACATCAAGATGATCCGCTTCGTTGATCCTGAGCCGTCGCGGTCCATCGGGCTTGCGTGGCGTCGCTCAAGTCCGCGGCGTGCGGATTTTCTGGCGTTGGGCAAGTTCGTCAACGAGGCTGGGCAGGTGTCGCTTAAGCGCGGCGTTGCGGCGCTCGAGGCTTAGCGCCAGTCAACTTAGCGAATTGTCAGCGGGCGCTGGTCTGGACAGGGCGGTTCGAGATGCCCGTGGCGATGCGGCTGTCTTCCAGTTCCTTCAGGGCTTCGGCGTGCACGGCCTTGCCTTTGAATTGATCGCACCACATTGCTTCCGCCAATTGGCGTCCCGGCCGGAACCGCATTGGCTCAAGCGTATCGACATCATCCAGGACTTCGAGCGTAGCGGCGACGTCGGGAGCCTGCATCGGCGCGAGCGGCTTGTCGCGGGCCGTCGGTTCGTTGGTCAGAAACGGAGCAAGCGGGAAGGGGCGATAGTCCATCTCGTCGGGATGGTCTTCGTCGTAGGCCGGTGCCTGCGCCCATTCGGTCATGCTGGCCGGGCGCATATCGCTGACGGTTCCGGCCGCCGGATCGAGGCTTGCGACTTGAGCGATCGGCGCTTCCGAAGGTTTGCGATTTTCAGCCAAGGCTGCGGCGGCGAGCGCTTTCTGCGGGCGAACGGCGGGTCTTGGACCTTGGATGAGTTCCGGCAGCGGCATGGAGGCGGCGGACGCAACCAGATCATTGAGCTTGCTGCGATCGGCTTGCGACGGAACCGTGAAATGCGACGAGCGGTCGATCAGCCTCGGGACAGCGATTGCCTGTGATTGCCCATCGCTGGGTTCGAGCGATGCGACCGTCGATGCCGGCGCGAACGGGCGTATCGGTGGCGTGAGCAACGGGTCGGGCTCAGTCGTTATGTTGACGTTGCGACGCGTAGAGCCATCGGCGATTTTCGGGCGTGCGCCGAAACCCAATGAGGCGACCACGTTGAGATGCTTCTTCGGCGGGCTGACTTCGAGCGACGCCACCATGGTGCGCGAGGTTCCGGGCTCACGGCGGTCATGGAAGAATTCAGCGACCTGAGTTGCCAGATCGTGGAAGCGGCTCCGCGCGATTTTAACGTCGGCCGGGGTGATCGGACGGCCGTCGGCGGGCACGAATTTCGAGCGGCCGTTCGGAAAGAGCAGGGCAAGCTCCTGACGCGGCATGCGCGGCCACATGCGAACGTTGGCGGTGTCGATGTGAATGAAGGGGATGCCGGACGTCGGATAGTATCCGACGCCGCCGCGCTCACGGATCAGCGCGGAGTAGCGCATCTTCTTCAGCGGAATGTCGGGGAAGGTAATGTCGATCGCCTTGCCGGTGATGTGCTGGCTGAACCGCGCCTGACCGCCGCGCGTTTCGCGAAGCATTTCATTGGTGCTTGCCGTGCGGTAGCCGCAGATGATGTTGATCGGCTCCTTCGAGCCGAGTTCTTCGTGCATTTCCCAGGCGAGGTCGATAGTGGCGGGCGCGATCGTTATGATCTTGTTTTTGCGCCAGTCGCGCATGATGTAATTTATCTTGGTCATCGCCTCGGGAATGTATTTTCCATTCCGCTTGTAGACGATGGTCAGGCGTTCGTGTGTGTGGATGTGATAGAGGGAAATCACGCGCTCATTAGGCTGCCCGGCCGCCGTCATCTTGTCGGCGTTGAGACACACAGACAAAATCAGCGCGAGTGCGCCGAATACCAGCCCTGAGCGGCGAGCGGCCACGAATTCCCCCGTCCCTACTAAAAACATTCCGAGCCCGACTGGGGCCAAAATGCTCGGCCGTTAACGATTAACCCCGAACCGTTAAGAGGCAGTAACTATCCCCGGCCGATATCTAAAACTTCGGAAAGGGCGATAAAAAGGCCAGTGGGCTCGGCAAATGAAAAAGCCGGCCCGCTTACGCGGCCGGCTTCTCATGTCTGCTTCGTCAGTCGTTGGCTGTGCTCAGAAGCCGCCAAAGACCTGCTTGAAGAAACTGCCGAGGCCACCGTTGTGCTTCTTGCGGCGCCCGCGGCTGTCGTATTCGTCGTCATCGCCGAAGAGCGATGCGAAACCATCGTTGCGCCATCCCTCATTCGGGATGTCTTCGGGCGACACTTTCTTTTCGTCAGCTTTGACGATCTGGTTCCACTTGCCGGCGAGCGCGAGCGTAATGCGTTTCTCGTGGCCGTAGATGTCGTTGAAGGTCTGAACTTCGCCGTTATCATCGACCCACGCCGTGAAATACGTCACGTGCACGGGAATGGGATGATCGAGGGCGATCTCGTTCTCCTCTGGGCCGTTCTTGACGAGATCGTCGACCTTCTCTTTGTCCCAGCCTTTATCCTTGTCGAGGATCAGCTCGGCCAGCGATACAGGGTTGCGCACGCGCATGCAGCCGTGGCTGAAAGCGCGGACGGGTTCGTTGAACAGACCTTTGCTCGGCGTGTCGTGCAGATAGACCGCGTGCTTGTTCGGGAACAGGAACTTCACGACGCCGAGCGCGTTGCCGCCGCCGGGCGGCTGATAGACATGGAAATTGCGAATGTCGGTGCGAGACCAATCGACATTTCGCGGATCGACCTTGCGGCCGTTGTATTCCATGACCAGACCCTGGCGACGCAATGAATCGTAGCCCGATCTGAGGCCTGGCAGCAGTTCCTTGATCTTGATCGAGTCCGGAACGTTCCAGCGCGGCTTGATAACGACGGTCTTCATCGTCTCGGAGAAGATCGGCGACTGGGCGTCGGGCCGGCCAGAGACGATGCGCTCCTCATGGATGACCTGGCCATTTGACACCACGCGGAATTTGAATTCCGGGATGTTGACCATGACGTAGTAGTTGCCGAGATCGGCGGGCATCCACCGCCACTCTTCCATATTGGCGACTAGGCGGTCCGTCGTGACGCCGTTGCCGGCGTTCAACGAATTGCGCAGCACGTTCGTAATCCAGAAGCTCGCCGGGCGAATGCCCTTCTGCTCCTTGTAGGCCTTCACGGCGTCGGCCAGCGCATTGTCGTAATAGTTTTCGTCGGCGGGCGAGCCGTCAGCTTTGACCGGCGGAGCCGTGACTTTCAGGCGCTTGCGCAGGACGGCGATTGCGGGATCGCTCTGGCCGGGTTTGATATTCGGCCCGCTGGGAATTTTGAGCGCTTCCTCGGCCTTTTTCGACGCCCGCAGTGCGAGGAGCTTCTCGCGCAAACGGCGGAACTGCTCCTGCTGCGGGTTGAGCGAGGTCAGATAGGCAGCTTTGTCGGGTGCTGCCGCGAGATCGTCGATGACTGTCTTGCGATCAAGCAGAACCGGCTTGCGGTCGATGTACGTGCCGAGCTGTGCGGACGGATCGCTGATGCGATCGCCGTGAGCATCGCGCGCATACTCCATCGCCTCAAGCGACAGACGGGCTTCTGCGGCCATCAGGTCGTCGGGATTGAAGCCGCCGTCGGCGTTCGCCTTCAGATCGGGGATCTTGAAATCGGCCGAGCGCAGGCCCCAATCGTCGGCACCTTGGAGCGCCGAAATGAGGTTCTTGGCTTCGGGCGTGAAGCCGTGCTTGTCGACCCACAGCGTTGCGCCCATGCGATCGTGATAGAACTTTGCGAGTGCGTCGCGATCCTCAGCGTCGGTTCCGGACAACGCCTTCTTGGCGTTGTTCCGTATGTAGTCTTCGATAGGCAGATAGAGCAGCCGATCGTCGGCGGCGATTTTGGGCTGCTCGGCGGCTGCGGCGTCGGCAGCAGGTGCAGGCGTTTCAGCAGCCGGCGCGGTTACCGCCGTGTCGGTCGGTTTGTCGGTAGCGGCAGGTGCTTCCGGCGCCTTAGCTTCGGACGACGGAGCTTCGGCTGAAGGCTTGCTTTCGGGCGCTGCCGCGCTGTCGGTTGCGGGCGCTGCCGGTGCCTGTTCTACAGTGGAAGCATCCGGTGCCGGTTTGGCAGCGTCCGCTGCGGGTTGATGTTCCGGCGCCGTTTCCTGTGAACCGGCTGCGGGAGCGGCGGCAGGTTGTGTCGCGCTATCCGTGCTGTTGGACTGACCACTTGTCGGTTGTTGATCACTTGTCAGCTGATCACTGGCGGGATCGAGTGCCAACGCGGCTGATCCTGCGCTGGCCGTCAGCAACAGGCCGACAGCCAGGACTTTTGCGACGCGCATTCCGAAAACCACCTTTCAACTCCCCCGGCGATAGATAGGCGCCAGCGTTTCGTCTGACCAACCAGATCGCGGGACATAGCTGTGTTGCACAGCGCTGTGGCGAAACTGTTGCTGTTTCGTGCCCTTAAATGCACAGAAAACGGGCCAATACGGCGCGTCCGAAGCGCCCACCCGATTCGCTTACTTCCAACACCATAGAAAGCGGAAAGTTTCAATTTGATTGCGGCACGTCGGATTTCGCGACAGCTATAGCGAAAATGCAAAAGCCCCGGATGCAGCCGGGGCTTTTGCTGTCGAGGGCGAAGGGGCTCGCTCTCTCATCCTGGCCGGCGATCTTGAAGACCGGTCGGATGTAAACGGAATGTCGTGTGCGGTCTGGTCGCATGGTGGCGGGAACGGAGGGCGCGTGCATGCGCGCTCCACTCTCGCCTTTGGCGTGCAGCCTCTAAGGTTCGGTGACGTGTCTAGTTGGTGCGGGGCTCGAGGCCGTATTCCTGCATTTTGCGGTAAAGCGTCGAGCGTCCGATGTTGAGCCGTTTGGCGACTTCCGTCATGTGGCCGCGATAACGGCCGAGAGCCAAGCGGATCATGTCGGCTTCGATGGCTTCGAGCGAGCGGATTTCGCCGTCCTCAGCCATAGCCTGGATACCGAGCGCACTTCCCGCCGATGAGGTCTTCATCTCGACGGTATGCGGGACGGTGTTCTCGGCGCCGAGAAGGGCCGGGCCGGTGTAGGCCTGCGGCTTCTGGACGACCGAAGGTGCGGCCGGAATTTCGGCCTCGAAGCCGTCGACGTGGGCGGCGATCTGAGGGAATTCCGAAACCGTGAGTTCAGGACCGTCGGCCAGGACGACCGCGCGGAAGACCGCATTCTCGAGCTGGCGAACGTTGCCCGGCCAGGAGTAGGCCTGCAGCAAACGCATGGCACGGTCAGAGATCGTGGTCACGCGCTTGCCTTCCTCGGCGGCGAAGCGGGCAATGAAGTGGCGCGCAAGCTCGGGGATGTCTTCGACGCGTTCACGCAGAGGCGGAACGAAGATCGGGAAGACGTTGAGACGGTAGTAGAGATCCTCGCGGAACTTGCCGTCCTTGACCTGCTGGATCATGTCACGGTTCGTCGCTGAGATGAGGCGGAAGTTGACCTTCACCGGACGCTTGGAGCCGACCGGATCGATCTCGCCTTCCTGCAGGGCGCGCAGCAACTTCACCTGAGCTTCCAAGGGCAACTCGCCGACTTCGTCGAGGAAGAGCGTGCCGCCATCGGCTTCTTGGAATTTGCCGGTGCGCTTGTCGATGGCGCCGGTAAACGATCCCTTCTCGTGACCGAACAGAATGCTTTCGATCAGGTTTTCGGGAATCGCTCCGCAGTTCACCGTGATGAAGGGCTGGCCGGCGCGATCGCTCTCGCCTTGAATGGCGCGTGCGATGAGTTCCTTGCCGACGCCGCTTTCCCCTTCGATCAGAACCGGGATGTTCGATGCGGCGGCGCGCTTGCCGAGCGTGATGACACGCGTCATCGCTTCGCCGCGCAGAACGAGATCGCCGAACGTCAGCTTGCCTTCGGCGGTTTTCTTGATGCGCGTGATTTCGTCCGTCAGTGCTTCAATTTTGAGGGCGCTCTTGATGGATACCTCGAGCCGTTCTGGCGAGGCGGGCTTGACGACGAAATCGACTGCGCCGCGGCGCATGGCGTTGATCGCGGTTTCGATCGAGCCGTTCGCTGTCTGCACGATGATTGGCGGCATGCCAGCAACGTGGCCGACACGGTCAAGAACGGCCATGCCGTCCATTCCCGGCATGATCAAGTCCAACAGGACGAGACCGATCTGGGGGCGTTCCTGGCCTTCGAGAACTTGAACGGCCTGTTCGCCGGAGCCACATGACTTGGTCTCGAAGCCAAATCGCTTGATCGTCTCTTCGAGAATTCGACGCTGGGCAGGATCGTCATCGACGATCAGAATACGCTTTGACATTTTCACGCAACTTTTACTCTAACGCAGACACGAGGGTCGTTTTTGAGCAATGGAAGCAGACTGCCCCAGCTTCACACACTTGGTGACCCGGAACTTACGCAACGAGCACATCATTGCCGGACAACGGTAAACGTAAGGTTTCGCGGTGACGCAAATTTCGCCGCCGTTCGCTAAGAGGCTGAACTCTCGCGAAAGTTTTTTTCAGCCGGTGCCGACCCTACATCTGTCTGGATCGTCAAATTTCATCTTTTCCGAGGCTGTGCTAAGCCACGGCTCGCATTCTTAACTATAGAGGTTCTCATGCGCAGGTGGCCGTTGTCCGATATCACTCTCGCTCCACAATCCGCGACCAAGCTGGCGGACGATAGGGACGCCCTGGGCAACATGCCGCAATGGGATCTGAGCGATCTCTATTCCGGTCCCGGCGATCCGGCCATTCAGCGCGATCTCAAAGAAGCGGCCGCTGAGGCGACGCGCATCAAGGCGACGTATCAAGGGCGCTTAGCGGAACTCGCCAAGGACGGCGACAAGCTGATCCATCCGGTCAAGGATTACGAGAAGCTGTCCGATCTCGCGGGCAAGCTCGGATCGTTTTCCGGGCTCTACTATGTTCTCAATCAGACGGACCCGGCGCGTGCGAAATTCAATGCCGACGTCTCGGAAGCGCTGACGAAGCTCTACACCGATCTCATCTTTTTCGAACTCGAACTCAATCAGATCGACGACGCCGTGCTTGAGTCGGCGCTGAAGCACGAAAGCCTCAAGCGCTATAAGCCGTGGTTCGATGATCTGCGGAAGGAAAAGCCGCATCAGCTCGACGAACGGATCGAGACGCTTTTCACCGAAAAATCGCAGACGAGCCGCGGCGCGTGGAACCGGCTGTTCGACGAGACAATGTCGGCGCTGCGATTTGAGGTCGAAGGCGAGAAGGAAGCGCTTTCGCTTGAGCCGACGCTCAACCTGCTGTCGCACGCTGACGAGAAGAAGCGCGAGGCAGGATCAAAAGCGCTCAGCAAAGTTTTTCAAGCGAATCTGCCGCTGTTTTCGCGGATCACGAATACGCTTGCGAAAGACAAAGAGATCTCCGACCGCTGGCACAATTTCAAAGACGTTTCAGACAGCCGCAACCTTGCGAACCGTGTCGAAGGCCCGGTTGTCGACGCGCTGGTGTCGAGTGTCCGCGCGGCCTATCCGCTGCTGTCGCATCGCTATTACGCAATGAAAGCCAAATGGCTCGGCAAGAAGACGCTGGCATCTTGGGATCGCAACGCGCCGCTTCCCGACAAGCCGGAACGCACGATCACGTGGTCGGAAGCCGAGCAGATCGTTCTTCGGGCTTACAACGGTTTTGCGCCCGAGATGGCGACGATCGCCAAGCAGTTCTTCGATAAGAACTGGATCGATGCGCCGGTGAAGCCCGGCAAGGCGCCAGGCGCGTTCTCGGCGTCGACGGTGCCGTCGGTGCACCCTTACGTCATGATGAATTATCTCGGTAAGCCGCGCGATGTCATGACGCTCGCGCATGAGCTTGGCCATGGCGTCCATCAGTGGCTCGCGCGCGATCAGGGTCCGCTGCTGGCGCCGACGCCGCTGACGCTCGCCGAGACGGCGTCCGTGTTCGGCGAGATGCTGACGTTCCGCGCGCTCATCGCTGAGACCAAGGATGCGCGCGAAAAGAAAGCCATGCTCGCGGCCAAGGTCGAGGACATGATCAATACCGTTGTGCGCCAGATCGCATTCTATACTTTTGAGCGAAAGGTTCACGAAGCGCGCCGCGAGGGCGAACTGACGGCCGAGCAGATCAACGGCTTCTGGATGGACGTTCAGGCGGAAAGCCTGGGGCCGGCGATCGATCTAAAACCCGGCTACGAGGTCTTTTGGACCTATATCCCGCACTTCATTCATTCGCCTTTCTACGTCTACGCCTACGCGTTCGGCGACTGTCTGGTAAACTCGCTTTACGGCCTTTACGCCGAAGCTCACCCCGGGTTCGTGGCGAAATACTTCGATCTTTTGAAAGCAGGCGGGTCGAAACACCATTCGGAGCTGCTGGCGCCGTTTGGGCTCGATGCGCGCGATCCTCAGTTCTGGAATAAGGGACTTAAGGTCATCGAGGGGATGATCGACGAACTGGAAACCATGTCTTGAGCCTGCTCTAGAAAGCGTTCATAAAACCGACTGTTCGGCGGTGCAGCGAATCCTGCGAAGGTGTGCTGCCGAACGGTCCGCTGGAAAGGCAACTTGGGGGTGGCGAATTTAACGCTTTCCATCGGCTCGACGTGAGGGTAGAAGCCCGCCACTTTGCTGCGATGCAGCCCAATTCGACAGGTCGAGGTGCCTGAATGGCACAAGCGCCCGCCTCTTCTCAGGCTGCCGATTATGGCGTCGGAGAGGGGCATGACAGTAAGAACTTCTGGGCATTGGCACTGGGCTCGGTAGGTGTCGTCTTTGGCGACATCGGTACGAGTCCGCTTTATGCTTTCAAGGAGGCTATCACAGCTGCTTCGCACCGCGGGTTGACTGCCGCGGAGGCGGCGGTTGGCGTGCTGTCGCTCATCTTCTGGAGCATGACGCTCGTCGTCACCGTGAAGTACGTGCTCCTTTTGCTCCGCGCCGATAACAAGGGCGAGGGCGGTATGTTCGCGCTGATGGCGCTGGGCCAGACCGTCGCCCGCCGCAGCGCGCCGCTGCTCGGTGCGCTTGGTATTGCCGGCGCTTCGTTCTTTTACGGCGATGCGGTTATCACGCCGGCGATTTCGGTGTTATCGGCGGTCGAAGGCCTGCAACTCATCGCGCCGCAATTCGAACGCGCCGTCATTCCGGTCGCCGTCATTGTTCTCGCCGGCCTTTTCTGGATGCAGTCACGTGGCACGGACCGGGTCGCGCGATTTTTCGGTCCGGTCATGTGCGTCTGGTTTGCCATCCTGGCGCTGGGCGGCCTCGTCCACATCGCCGACAATCTGCACGTCCTTCGTGCCCTCAATCCGATTGAGGGCATTTCGTTTGTCTACCACCACGGCTTTCTGGGCCTGACGGTGATGGGCCTCGTCTTTCTGGCGTGTACCGGCGCCGAGGCGCTCTACGCCGACCTTGGCCATTTCGGCCGGAAGCCTATCTCTGTCGCCTGGGTGTACTTCGTCATGCCGGCGCTGGTGCTCAATTATTTCGGCCAGGGCGCGTTGGTCATGAACGACGCCAATGCGGTCGAAAATCCGTTCTATCGGCTTTATCCCGATTTCATGCTGATCCCGATGCTGATCCTGTCGACGTTCGCGACGGTGATCGCGAGCCAGGCAGTGATTACGGGGGCCTTTTCGCTGACGCGTCAGGCTATCCAGCTCGGCCTCGTGCCGCGCTTCGAGATCCGGCATACCTCGGAGAGCATGGCCGGACAGATCTATATGCCGAGGGTCAACTGGATCCTTTTCGTAGCCGTTCTTGTCGCGATTTTTGCCTTCAGGACGTCGTCCAATCTGGCGGCGGCCTACGGTGTGTCGGTGACGGCAGCGATGGTCATCGACTCGCTGATGGCGTTCTTCGTCATTTGGAAATGCTGGAAGTGGCCGCTGTGGCGCGTTGCGCTCATCATCATTCCGCTGTTGCTGATTGAGCAGGCGTTCTTCTCAGCCAATATCCTGAAGCTGCTGGAAGGCGGCTGGGTGCCGCTCGCAATCGCCTGCATGCTGGCGATCATCATGTTCACCTGGGTGCGCGGCACGCGTGTTTTGGCGAAAGTCACGAAGCGCAACGAGGCCGACCTCGATTGGCTGGTGCGCAAGCTCGAAGCGAAGCCGCCGCATCGCGTTTCGGGAACAGCCGTGTTTCTGACCGGCGATCCCTATGCTGCGCCCACGTCGATGATGCATAATCTGAAGCACAATCGCGTCATGCATGAGCGCAACATTCTGCTCTCGATCCGTACGGAAGAGACGCCGCGCGTGGCCCGTCATGAGCGGCTGACGATCGAGCGCGTGTCCGATCATTTCATCCGGATCATCGCGCGTTACGGCTTCATGGAAACGCCGAGCGTGCCGAAGATTCTCGAACATGCGCGCCGGAAGGACTGCAACATCGACATCGGTTCGACGTCGTTCTTTCTGTCGCGGCGTTCGCTGCGCATGACAGCGAAGTCTGAGATGCCGCGTTGGCAGGAACGCCTGTTCATTATGCTGGCAGGAAGCGCGGAAGACGCGACGACTTATTTCCAGATTCCGACCGACCGAGTCGTTGAGGTCGGCACGCAGGTTGCGGTGTAGCGAGGCGCGCTCGTCTCTACAACCTAGGCTCGATGCCGTATGGCGGATACGCAGTCTTGGCCGGGTTCCCGGCGCAAACTAGGCGAAAGGCCAGACTGCGACACCTTGAAGCTCGCCACATCTTGCGATACCAACCTCATGCAGATTTTAAAACACGCCACTGGGGAGTGAAACTTTGGATATCGATACCTCGAAGGGTAGCCCGGCAATGGACTACGCAGCGCATCTTGAGACCTACCGCGATTTCGTGCGCTTTCTGAAGATTGGCGTCATCACAGTGGCCGTCATTCTCGTCCTCATGAAGATCTTTCTGGTCTGATCCCCGGCTCACCTACGCCGATTAGGTGACGTCAATTTGGGGCAGGCCGGTGATGGACTGCCCCTTTGCTTTTTCCGGTTCTGCCCCTGCCGCCCATCGATTGGACCGAGACATGGTTACGATAGCTGTCACCAGTGAGCCGGCCGACGAGCCGCGCGTTGCCGTTTCGCCGGACACGGTCAAGAAATTCACCGGCCTCGGCGCGCTCGTTCGCATCGAGCAGGGCGCAGGACTCAGATCGCGCTTCTCCGACGACGCCTACCGTGCAGCCGGTGCGGAGATCGTCAGCAAAGCGGATGCGCTTTCCGGCGCCGATATTTTGCTCAAGGTTCGCCGTCCATCTATCGATGACGTCAAAGCACTGAAGCCCGGCGCGATCGTTGCCGGCATGGTCGATCCTTACGGCGAGCGCGACGGTCTCGACGCGTTGGCGGGGACCGGCGCAATCGTCTTCTCGATGGAATTCATGCCGCGCACGACACGCGCGCAGTCAATGGACGTGCTGTCGAGCCAAGCGAACCTCGCGGGCTACAAGGCCGTCGTCGATGGCGCTTCGATGTTCGGTCAGGCGCTCCCGATGATGATGACGCCCGCCGGTACGGTTCCGGCGGCAAAGGCGTTCATTATGGGTGTCGGCGTTGCGGGTTTGCAGGCCATTGCGACGGCGCGGCGGCTCGGTGCGCAGGTGACGGCAACAGACGTTCGCCCGGCGACGAAAGAGCAGGTGCAGTCGCTCGGTGCGAAGTTCATCGCGGTCGAAGACGATGAGTTCAAACAAGCGCAGACGGCTGCCGGTTATGCCAAGCCGATGAGCGCGGAATATCAGGCGAAGCAGGCCGAACTCGTCGCCAACCACATCAAATCGCAAGACCTCGTCATCACGACGGCGCTCATTCCGGGCCGTCCGGCACCGAAGCTTATTTCGCGCGCCATGATCGAGAGCATGAAGCCCGGCTCGATCATCGTCGACCTCGCGGCCGAGCGCGGTGGCAATACCGAGATGACGGAGCCCGGCAAAACGATCGAGACGCCGAATGGCGTGAAAATTTTCGGGCCGCTTAATCTTGCAGGCACCATCGCCGTCAACGCTTCAAGTCTCTACGCCCGCAATCTCTTGGCTTTCCTCGAAACGATGATCGACAAGAAGGAAAAGACGCTGGCGGTGAATTGGGACGACGAACTGATCAAGGGAACGCTGATCGCCAAGGACGGGCAGATTGTGCATCCCAATCTTGCGACGAAGACGGCATGAGGAGCCTTGCCATGCGCTTGATCCAAACTCTGATCGCGGCTCTTGCGGTCACGGCATTAACGGCATCGTCGGCGTTCGCTGCCGAGGGGCATGGCGTCAGCCCGTCTGTATACGAGCTGATGGTGTTCGTGATTGCGGTTTTCGTCGGCTACTACGTCGTCTGGTCGGTGACGCCGGCTTTGCACACGCCGCTCATGAGCGTCACGAACGCGATCTCGTCCGTTATCGTGGTCGGCGCGCTGCTCGCCGTCGGTGTTTCGCTGACGGATTCGGACAGCGGCATCGCTCGCGTGTTCGGTTTCCTCGCATTGACGATGGCGTCGATCAACATCTTCGGCGGCTTCCTCGTCACCAACCGGATGCTCGCCATGTACAAGAAAAAAGAAACGCCTCCACCGAAGAAAGAGGGCTGACGCTCGCGTCGCTCGTCGCATGAGAACCGCCGCAGGAATCCGATAACAGGCCCGGGAACGCACCTATGTCCGCAAACGTCGCCGCTCTGCTTTATCTCGCCGCCGGCGTTCTCTTCATCCTGGCGCTTAGAGGCCTGTCGAGCCCCGCGACATCGCGCAAGGGCAACCTCTACGGTATGATCGGTATGACGATCGCGATCCTTACGACGCTTGGGCTCGCCGAGCCGACGGCGACGTCCTGGATCCTGATTGTGCTTGGCATCGGCATCGGCGGTTTTATCGGCGCCAAGACGGCACACGAAATTCCGATGACGATGATGCCGGAACTCGTCGCGGCGTTTCACTCACTCGTCGGTCTCGCCGCGGTGTTCGTTGCGGCCAGTGCGCTTTACGCGCCATCGGCGTTCGGCATTCTCGTCGATCCGGCGGCGCCCGATCTCGGGATCAAGGCCGGCAGCCTGCTTGAGATGTCGCTCGGCGTTGCGATCGGCGCGATTACGTTCACCGGTTCGGTCATTGCGTTTGCGAAGCTTTCGGGGCGAATGTCGGGCAAGCCCATCATGTTGCCGTCGCGGCATCTGATCAATGCGGGCCTTGGGATTCTGCTGATCCTGATGATCTACGCGTTCATCGTGTCGGGTGGGTCGGCGTGGCTGTTCTGGCTGATCGTGGCGCTCTCGCTGCTGATCGGCGTCCTGATCATCATCCCGATTGGCGGCGCCGACATGCCGGTCGTCGTCTCGATGCTGAACTCGTATTCGGGATGGGCGGCTGCGGGCATCGGCTTCACCCTCGGCAACGTCGCGTTGATCATCACCGGCGCGCTCGTCGGCTCGTCGGGCGCCATCCTGTCGTACATCATGTGCAAGGCGATGAACCGGCAGTTCCTGTCCGTCATCGCGGGCGGTTTCGGCGGCGAGACTGCGGCGGCCGGAGCTGCAGGCGGCGGCGAGCAGAAGCCGGTCAAGCTCGGCTCGGCGGAAGATGCCGCCTACGTTCTCAAAAATGCGTCGAAGGTCATCATCGTGCCGGGCTACGGCATGGCGGTCGCCCAGGCGCAGCATGCGTTGCGCGAGATGGCGGACGCGCTGAAGAAGGCCGGTGTCGAAGTCAAATACGCCATCCACCCGGTTGCAGGACGTATGCCGGGGCACATGAACGTGCTGCTCGCCGAGGCCAACGTGCCCTACGACGAAGTTTTCGAACTTGAAGACATCAACAGTGAGTTCGCCCAAACCGACGCCGTTTACGTCATCGGCGCCAACGACGTCGTCAATCCGGCGGCTGAAGAAGACAAGACGTCGCCGATCTACGGCATGCCGGTGCTTCAGGTCTGGAAGGCGGGAACGGTGTTTTTTAACAAGCGTTCGTTGGCGTCGGGCTATGCCGGTATCGACAACCCGGTCTTCTATCGCGACAACACGGTGATGTTGTTGGGCGATGCCAAGAAAATGACGGAAGAGATCGTTAAATCCCTGGCTGCGGACTAGGCGAGGGCTGGCCCAAGGGTCGGAGCGAGCCGTCTGGCCGTAGATTGCCGGCCATAGGGGCGGATCGGCAACAGGCGGTTGCCGATTGCGGTGGCTCGGGTCAGAACCGGGCCGGTCTGCTATAACTTGCAGCCAAGGGTGAGTTTGAGGGTTTTCCGTGTTGGCTCCTGTCGCGTCGGCGTCTTTCGAAAACGATATCGAGCACATCGAGATTATCGCGGCGACGCCGGTAACGAATTCGGCGCTGCTCGCCCGCAACCTGCAATTCATCTACGAGCGGGCATCGAAGGCGCGGTTTGCCGATTACGACGTGGTGGGCATCGCGCGGCAGGCGCCGCAGCTGATGTACCGACTGTTCGATCTTCGCGTCGGCCTTCGCGATCATCTGGCGCATTACGAAATGCTCGGCCTCATGACGCCGGAGGCGACGCAGGGTTTTCGCGACGTCTTTCGTGTGCTCCGTTACGTTTCCGACATGCTCGGGGAGGTCACGACCGGGCATCCGCGCACGCATGAGAACGGGTATCTGCTCCGTGGCTTTACGGGCACCGACAACAACACGCTCGTGAACTATGCTTTCTATAGGAGCGGAACCGCGCACCATTTCCGTTCGGGCGACGTCGTGCTGGTGCGAGGCACGGCGCACAACAGCGCGGCCATCGCCCGGATCGGTGACGTCGATAGCCAGTTCAGCCATATCGGCGTCGTCTACATTGATCCCCAGGGCGACCACTGGATGGTCGAGAGCCTGATCGAAGACGGTGCGACCATCACCCCGCTAGCGAAGGCGCTCGACCATAACATCGTGCGCGCTGTGCTCTATCGCCATCGTGATGCCGATCTCGGGGCGCGCGCAGCTAAATATATTTTCGATTATGTGGCGGCGTCGCACGCGAAAGGCGGCAAGCGCATCCTTTACGATTTCTCGATGCGCACTGACGATACGCGGAACCTGTTTTGTTCGAAGCTGGTCCGGCTCGCTTATGAGCAGGGCAGCTTCGGGACTTTCAGGCTGCCGACCTATCCGACGCACATCGCCCGCAAGAACAAGGATTTTCTGGACCGCGTCGGCGTCGCGACAGACCTGACGTTTGCGCCTGCCGACATCGACATGGAGTCGGGTTTCGATCTCGTCGCCGAATGGCAGGACTATCGCGATACGGCCGGCATTCGCCTGCAAGACTTCACGATGGACAAGCTTTTCGAGTGGATGGACAAATACAACTATCGCTTCGAAGAGACGACGGCGATCAAGCTGGTTTCGCTGCTGGGCCGCTTTTCATCGCACTTCTCGGAAGGGGCGAAGGAAGTATTGTCGTCGGTCTTTCCGCGCGTGCCGATCAACATGCCGCGCAAGACCGTTGCGGTAGTGGCGATGTTGCACAAAACGGCCGAGCCGATCTATCGGGAACTCATGAAGCTCAATCAGGATTGCGTCGCTGAGACGGGCGTTCCGCTTCATGGACTCGACGCGATGGCAGCGCTCGAAAGCATTCGTGAACGAGAAGGTGACAGGATCGGGTATCTGGTTCGTCATCGTGACTGACCCAAGGCGGGCGTGCTTTTGGTTCTCAAATACATTCTGATCACTCTCGTTCTCCTCTATGTCGTCGTGGCGGGGGCGATGTATGTGGCGCAGCGGCGGTTCCTGTATTTCCCCGATCCCGTGCGCACGGCGCCCGCGGCTGCGGGGCTCGTGGGCGTGTCTGAACTCGTCATTCCGACACCTGACGGCGAGAAGCTGATTGCCTGGTACCGCAAGGCGCGGCCAGGTCAGCCGACGCTGCTTTATCTTCACGGCAATGGCGGTTCGCTGGCATTCCGCGCTGAGACGATGCGGAAATATATCGAGCATGGACGCGGCATGCTCATGCTGGCGTACCGAGGCTTCAGCGGTTCTACGGGGTCGCCGACGGAAACGGCCAACGTGGCGGATGCGAAACTCGCTTACGAGACGCTGATCCGCGACGGCGTGAAACCCCACGATATCATTCTGTATGGCGAATCGCTTGGGTCGGGCGTCGCGATCCAGGTAGCGAAGGACGAGAAGGTCGAGGGGCTCATCCTTGATGCGCCCTACACGTCCATTCTTGAATTGGCGTCGGCGGAGTTTCCGTGGCTACCGGTCCGCTTGCTGCTCAAGGACCGGTATGAGTCGATCAAATACATCCATGACGTCCATGTGCCGATTTTCATCATGCATGGGGATGCCGATGAGGTCGTGCCGGTCGAGATGGGGCGCCGGCTGTTCGCTGCCGCCAATGAGCCGAAGGAGATCAAGATCATTCCCGGCGGAGGGCACGTCATCCATGACGGACCGACGTTCGCGTTCGTGAATGGCTGGATCGACAGGCTGCGCGCGGGGAAGTTGCTGGCGCGCGACTAAACAGACCTTTCAGCAAAACAAAAAGGCCCGCGGACATCGCGAGCCTTGATTGTGTCGTCGCTTTGCAGCGATGGCTTAGAAGCTGCTGCCGGTGCTGCCGCTGCTGGCTCCGCCAGCGCCGCCGCCGTTCTGGCCGCCGCGGAAACCGCCGCCTGCACCGCCCTGGCCGCCACGACCCGGGCCACCCTTGCCACCAGCGCCGCGCGCTGTTGCGGGCTTGCTCGGAAGGAGACCTTCGCGCTGCAGCTTCTTGCGGGCGAGCTTGCGAGCGCGGCGCACCGCCTCGGCTTTCTCGCGGGCTCTCTTTTCAGAAGGCTTTTCAAAATGACCGCGGAGCTTCATCTCGCGGAAAACGCCCTCGCGCTGCAATTTTTTCTTAAGCGCCTTGAGAGCCTGATCAACATTGTTGTCGCGAACGAGAACCTGCAAGCAGTTGTATCCTCTGAAGAAATTCTGTCTCTTGAATGCGCAAAAACACCGACTCCGGAGGTTTGGCCGCCGGTGTCCGCGCGTGTTCTGGGCCGTCTTGTATCAAAGACGATGGAGATTGGCAATCGGCAGGACGGGAATTCCGTCAGGGGCGCCGCTAGGGCGAACAATACGCCAAATGGGACCTTTCGGCCGCGGAATTTCGCCTTTTCGGTTAAGGCGGCAACCGAAATTTCACGCACAGCGGGAATCATAACATCAAGAGAGGCTTGGACAGCTTCGCCTGCGAAAGGATCGCCTATGACAGGATCCTGGAATGCCCGGCCATTGCTCCGAGCGATCGGTCTTCTGATGATCGCCAGCGCCGGAGGAGCCTACAGCCCGGCCAAGGCGGATGGCCAAACAGACGGACCGGGGTGCGCCAAGCTTTCCGAGGTCCAGATGGTTCAATTGCTCAATGGCTGGCGCGCAGCGTTCGTGAGCGGGAGCGCGGAACAGCTTTCGACCCTTTATGCTGATGATGCAACTCTGGTCGCGACCAAGGACGGCAAGGTCTACAAGGGTCGCGACGCGATCCGAACCTACTATCAGGATTTCTTTTCCCGGCATCCCCGGCTGTCGATCCGCCCGGCATCGCTCGTTGCCGGATGCGGTTCGGCGACCGTCAGCGGTCCCGTGATCTATCGCATCACCGGCGAGCGCAAAGGGACGCGGATGTTGCTTGGCGGGCGGTACAAGACCGAATTCGAACGTGTCGGCGAGAAGTGGGAAATTGTTCGCCATTCGCTCGCGGCCGATCCGAGGACCATCGGCGAGCCGTTCGAGAAGACGCTGACCAAGCCTCCTGCATCCGATCTTTGAGGCGCGTCTTACTGCTGCGCCTGAACGGGAGCGGACGGTGGCAGGTCGCGATCGTCGACGAAGACGTAGCGCTTCAGCCGCTCGCGCGTCTCGTTTTCGCGCGCGATTGAGATTTCGCCCTTCTGGTCGGCTTCGATCAACGCGGACATCAGGATGTCGTAGCTCTTGTCGACGCTGCACAGCAGGATCAGATCGACCCCTGCATCGAGCGCTTTGACGGCCGCGCCGCCCAAGCCGTCGCGCGATTTCGTGACTGCGCCCATGCTGAAGTCGTCGGTGATGAGCAGGCCGTCGTTTTCGAAGCGCGGACGCACGACCTTGTTGATGACGATATCGGAGAAGGACGCCGGCGTCGTGCTGTCAATGGTGTCGAGCCGGACGTGGCCAAGCATGGTCGCAACGCCGGGCTCCGTCATTACGCGGCGGAACGGCACCCAATCGGTCAGTTCAAGCTGGCTTGCGCCGGTGCTGATGTCTGCCGACGTTACGTGTGTGTCGCGCGTAACGCGACCCAAGCCGGGGAAATGCTTCAGCGTGCAGATGATGTTGAATTTCGTCAGGGTATCGCAGTACCAGCCCGCGACTTTGGCGACGAGGTAGGGATCGTCGTCAATGGCGCGCCAATAGATACGGGTTTCGCCGTCGTTGCGATTGGGCTTGCCGAGCCGCAGATCGACGACAGGGCCAAAGTTCATCGTGATGCCGAGGCGTTCCAGTTCGCGCGCTTGCGTTTCGGCATATTGGCGGACGGCTTTTTCGCGATCGCTGTCGGTCTTGAGCTTGGCGATGAGCATGCCGAGCGTCGGCTGCCACTTGAGCGGGGGCGAGAGCCGCGACACGTATCCGCCTTCCTGGTCGGCGGCAACGATGAGGCGGGGCAGGCCTTGCTGCCGGCGGATCATCTGCAGGTCGTCGATGTCTTTGGCGACGTCCTGAATTTTACGGCCCTGGACGTTGTGATCGGTGACGAAGATGCCGGCGATGGCCTTTTTCTCGACGAGCGGCTTGACCTGAGAAAAGCTATCGAAGCCGACGACGATGCGTCCGCCGAGACGTTCGAGCCGCTGCGGATCGGATGCAAGGATTTCGTCGCGCGTCAGAAGTTTTTGCGGCCGTTGCGGCAAGGCCGGCTGCGCGGGCTCGGCTTTTACTGCGAGCTTGGCACGTCTGGTTTTATTGCGGGCATGATAACGCGGCGAGTGGCGCTTATGATATTTGCGCGAGCCGGATTTGTGATAGCCGGAGCGCGCATCGGACGAGCTGCCGCCCGACACGATCAGTGCGGCTGACAGAATGGCGAGCAGCAAGGCGCGGATCACAGTTTGAATCATAGCTCGTCAAATTAGCTTGCGGATCGTGCCGTTGCGTGCCGATGCCGCATTAAGCTTGTTTTTTTATGGCCGTGCAGTGCACACCAGCCTCGTCTCAGTAAATTCTGACCGGAAAGTAGCGCTGGACGAGTTCTTCGAAACGTCCCGAAGCGCGAACGCGTTCCAGTGCTTTGTTCAGCAGGAGCCTAATCTGCGGATCGTTCTTGGGGACGGCGATGGCCATGCCGTCTCCAAAGAACTTGGGTTCCAGGAATGCACCGCCGCGCATTTCGCAGCACTGGCGCGATAGCGTACCGTTAAGCCAGAAAGCCAGCGAGATGCCGTCGTCGAACAGGAAGTCGGCCTTACCGGCGGCCAGCGCCTCTCGCGCCAAGTCGGGATTTTCGTAAATGACGAGCGGGCTGTCGTGGAAGAACGCACGGAGGAACGCCTCGTGCGGGGTGCCGCGGGCGACAGCAATGCGTTTGCCTTCGAGCTTGCCGGGCGTCATCCCCACGCGCGGCTCGTCCTTGCGGGCGGCGAAGCGACCCGGCGTGTGGAAGTAGCGATCGGTGAAATCGACTTGCTTCAGCGCCGCTGCCGTCACCTTGTGTCCGGCGATGACGGCGTCGGCCTCGCCCTTCAAAAGGTCGGGGATCAGCTCGTCCCAAGGGCGAACCTTGATATCGCAGGAAGTGTTGAGTTCGAGGCAGATGGCGCGGGCGAGATCGACGTTGAAGCCGACGAGCACGCCGTCTTCGTCGTAGAAATCGAACGGCGGATAGTCGTTGTCAGTCAGAAAGCGGATGACGACACGACGGGGCGGGGCGGCATCCTTCGATGCGCCGACGTTGGCAACGGCAGGGTCTGATCCTGATGCGTCCTGGGCTGCGACCGGCATCGCAAAGCTGAGCGCCGCGAAAAAAGCCACGGCCGTCGCCAGAAGTGCATGTCGGTTCAGTCGTTGCGCTTTCATTTCAAAAGAACTCCGAGTTCTCGTGTCCGCGATCGACGCCCATTCTTGGCTTTTAATTTTACGCATCTTGAGCATATAGTTTGTCACTGGCTGGGCGGCGTGACCGTCGGAGGGGCCAGTCAGGTGCATGCCATGCTGGGGACTCGGCCTAAAACGCCGACCACGCGGACATTCCGCGTGCCGCCACGTGTAACGCGCGGTCGTCCGCCGCCGTCTGGACGCGTGTTCGCTCAGCCCCCCTTTCAACGCGATATTGGGCAACTGGACCGTGCGGTCAACGATTTGCGACGGAGGGCACCGGACTTTTCCGCCGCTTCTCCGCTGCTTTTGTGGCAGCGGGTGCTTTTGTTCCTCACGCTAGCGGGTTTGACGGCCGGGCTTTTCTTGCTTGACGACTTCGGTCTCGTGCTCTGGTCGCTGACCATTGCGGTGCCGTTTCTGATGATTTCAGTCTTGCGGCTGGCGGCGCTCTGGCGTGTCGTGAGCGGCCATCAGGAAGCGGTCGACCCGCGATGGCTTGACCGGCGGTACGATAACCGGCTGCCGACATTTTCGGTCCTGGTTCCGCTCTATCGCGAAGTTGCCGTCGTGCCGGCGCTCGTCCGCGCGATGGGTCGGCTCGACTATCCGAGCGACAGGCTCGAAATTCTTTTCATCACCGAAGTAGATGATGCAGTGACGCGGCGTGCGCTTTTGCAAGCCGGGCTCGGCGCCAACATGCGTGTGGTGACGGTTCCGCGCGGCCAACCCAAGACAAAGCCCAGAGCGCTCAATTATGCGCTGCAGGAAGCGCGCGGCACGCTGGTGGCGGTGTTCGATGCCGAGGATCGCCCCGACCCCGACCAACTTCGTCTGGCGGCGATAGCGTTCGTTCGCGGCGGTCCGAGACTCGCATGCGTGCAGGCACGGCTTGTGGTGTTCAATCCGGACGACTCTTTTCTCAGCCGCCAATTTACGCTCGAATACGCGGCGCTTTTCGGAGGGGTGTTACCGGCGCTCGATTATTTGCGATTGCCTATTCCGCTTGGTGGGACGTCGAACCATTTTCGCCGCGACGTGCTTTTGAAATGTGGCGGCTGGGATCCGTTCAATGTCACCGAGGATGCCGACCTCGGAATCCGGTTGTCACGTCTTGGCTACGAGGTTTCGATCATCGATTCCGAAACCATGGAGGAGGCGCCGGTTACGTGGCGCGTCTGGCGCGGTCAGCGCACGCGCTGGATCAAGGGATGGATGCAAACCTATCTCGTGCACATGCGCCGCCCGTTACGGCTTTGGCGCGATCTTGGCGCCCGAAGGTTCTTAGGTTTTCAGGTGACCATCTCGGCCATGCTGATCTCGATGCTCGCGCATCCATGGTTCTATGTGCTCGTTGGGACGGAGGCCGTGCTCAGAGGTCGGGTCCTGCCGGAGAACGAATTTCTCTTCTGGCTCTTCGGAGCCAATCTGATCGTGGGATATGGTTCAGCGGCGCTGCTGATTTTAGTGACGTCTTTTTCAGCGGGCATATCGGGACGCGTGTTCTCCGTCGTCTTGCTGCCGATCTATTGGCTCGCGATTTCACTCGCGGCCTATGGCGCGATCCTCGATCTCGTCAGGAGACCTTTCTTTTGGGAGAAGACGACCCACGGCGTGCGCCGACAGGCTCGCATGGCGAGACAAAGGGCATGATTGGCGACGCCGCTATGCAGATCGTCCGAACGCCTTCCGTAATTCGACCTTGGCGCGATCGAGTGTCTGGCGTCGGCGGGCGGTGAGATTCTTTCCGGCGCGATTGATGTAAAACGTCAGCATCGACATGGCCGATTGGTAGGGCGTGCCCTTCCGGCGCTTGCTTCTTTCTGCCGATCGCTTCAGCGATTTGGCGATCTCGGATGGGTCGCGCCCCTCGAAGAGATGCGCCTTGAGATCGAGGGCATCGCTCGTCTTCGTCACTTGCGCAGACCAGCGATGCGTCGAGCGCGGGGATTTGCGAGCATTTTTCGTCGTCTTCGCTGAATGCGTTTTACGCTTCGTAACCGAAGCAATTTGATTTTTTGGCGCCATGTCTTCCTCGCTGCTTGAGTATTTTGACGCATGACAGAACGATGATGAAAAACCGACGCAAATCTGTTAAGTTCCTGGTGTCGACGGGAATTTGGCCGGAACCAAATTCCTTTCGTTGTGTTGAGTATTGGACATATTCGACGGCCTGCCCATGAAACGCCTGCTCCAATCGTTTCTGAAACAGTGCATCAAGACCGGAAGCCTCACGGTCGTCATGCCCAACGGTGATAGGCTCTCATCGGGGGACGGGACCGGGGTCCCTCTCGTCGTCACCCTCAAAGACAACAAAGCGGCGCGTGAACTTTTCTTCCATCCGCAGATGGCGCTGGGAGAACTTTTTACCGACGGCAGGCTGACCGCATCTGGGGGCACCGTTTACGATCTCCTGGAACTGCTAGGACACAATCTTCACAGCCTAACGCCGCCGCAGTTCGGTTGGCTGCAGCACACGCTGCGCAATCTGCTGGAGCCATTCCACCGCGCGAATTCCGAGGGCAAGTCGCGCGATAATGTCCACCATCATTACGATATCGACGATCGCATCTATGAGCTCTTTCTCGATTCCGATCGTCAGTATTCGTGCGCCTATTTCGAAACGCCGGACCAGGATCTGGAGACCGCTCAGCTCGCGAAGAAGCGGCACATCGTGTCGAAGCTTCTCGTCAAGCAGGGCACGAAGGTTCTCGATATCGGCAGCGGCTGGGGTGGCATGGCGCTCTATCTGGCGGGTATTGCCGGCGCCGAGGTAACTGGCGTTACGCTTTCGCCGGAACAGCTCAAAGTTTCGAAGCGCCGCGCCAGCGAGAGGGGCCTTGCGAAACGCATTGATTTTCGCCTGCAGGACTACAGGGCGCTGACCGAGACGTTCGACCGGATCGTCTCAGTCGGGATGTTCGAGCATGTCGGTCTCAAGGATTATGAGACGTACTTCAAGACGGTTCGGCGATGCCTGAAGGACGACGGCATCATGCTCTTGCATTCGATCGGTCGGCTCGACGGGCGCAGCGCAATGAACCCGTGGTTCGAGAAGTATATTTTCCCCGGCAGTTACGTTCCGTCTCTGGCGGAGGTGTTCCCGGCCATCGAGAAGGCCGGTCTGATTGTTACCGATGTTGAGGTCTTGCGCCTGCATTATGCCGATACGCTGCTGGCGTGGCGGAAGCGGTTCATGGCACGGCGCGCTGAAGCCGCCGCACTGCTCGGCGAGCGCTTCTGTCGAATGTGGGAATTTTATCTGGCCGCGGGTGAGGCTGGTTTTCGATACGGCGGCTTGATGGTCTTCCAGATCCAGCTTGCCAAAAAAATCGACAGCGTGCCGCGGACACGCGACTACATCGCAACGGAAGAGGATCGTCTGCGTAAGCGTGAGAAGCAGGCCAACGCAGATCACACGGTCGCGGCAGAATAGCCGCGTCTTCCGCTCTTAAAGAAACAGGCGCGGCGTTCCGCTCTGCTTGTTGCCGGTGAGGGGGTGGCGGTCGGTTGCCTTTGCCAATTCGTAGGCGCGCGCTGTGACTGCGTTCAGCGAAGCCTCGACCGCAAGGCGGGCTTTCTCCAACGCTTCGTCGTCAGCATCGGGCGAGACGAAAATGGGCTCGCCTGCAACCCAAGCCAACCGTGACAAAGGCAAGTTCACCGTCATCCTGCTCCAGGTGTTGAGCACTAGGAAGCGAGATGTCGCTGCTGCAACCGGGATAATTGGACGGCCAGAGAGCCGTGCGAGCGTCACGATGCCCTCGCCCGCGACCCGTGGGCGTCTTGGTGGGATGTCGGCCGTCATGGCGACGATGGAGCCGCTTTCCAGCGCCTTCACTGCCGCGCGAAGTGCGTAGGCGCCCCCGCGATCTCGCTTGCGGTCTCCGGCGCCAGCGCCACGGATCGCAGAGATTCCGAAGCGGGCCAGAACCTGAGCGACGAGCTCGGCGTCGCCGTGGCGGGCAACCATAGCTTCGACCCGATATTCGCGGGTGTTCAGATCCGGCAGCATCATGAATTGCCCATGCCACATGGCCATGATGAATGGCACCTGGGCGCGAAGGCGATCGAGGAAATCGGCCGGCTCATAAACGGTGGATGATGTTCGTCTGACGGTCCGAATAAGACCGGCGACGAAGCGGCTGGACGCACTGATGGCGAAGCGATTTGTTTTGGAAGGCTGACGAACCATTATCTTGTCGCGCGCGTCGTCGTTCCGAAATGTAAAACAGTGGGGGCGGGATAGTCCGCTTGAACGAAAGTTAGCTCAAGTGTGGCAAGAGGCAATTGCATCGCAATACTTAGCAACGGGTGATTAGTAGGAGACGTTTACGCCGCGGACGGTGGGTCTTCTAGATCAGCATTTCAATTCCATAAGTGATGATGAGCGCAGAGGTCATTGCAACCACGATGCAGATCAGGGAAATAAGGACGTAATAGCCGTCCGATGCGTGATCGTCCTCGCAGAGAGGAATTTTTCCGGCCTGCTTTTGCATACAGAAATCCAACGGATAAACTGTTTTCCAAATTTGAAGCGGGCGGCATAGGGCTCTTTGCGAGCCCATACAAGCTGCGGCAGCAGAAATTCTGGGCTGCGTTTTCGCGTGGAGCCTGCGGCGCTTCGTCCGAGGACGGTTTTCCGGCTCCGCGTGGGGCAGACAAGCAATCCGTGGCAGCGACCGCTTTCAGGCCCCGATAGGGCAGCGCTGACGTGACGGACGCCGTTTGAGGCAAAGGCCGAATGGCACCGATATCATAGGCAACTGTGGCGCGATTGAAGCGCGGATGACAGCGGCGTTCATGATGAATTCATCGGCACAGGCAGAAAAAGGAGGTCATGCTGCAGCGCAGCTAAAATGCTCGTGCAAGGACTTTACGAGGGTGGCAATGGACAAATATCGCGTCGTCGTCTGGTGTGAATCCTGTCGCGGAGACGACGAAGGCTGTTTCGGGGGATCGTCGGAGGTTATCGGCGCCCAATTCGAAACCTGGGAAGAGGCAGAAAAGGCCGGCGCTCATTATTGTTTTGACCTGCCGTACCGCTACCGCGTCGAGCAGGCCGATAGGCACTAAAATTTCGGTTGAAACGGCGGTTTAGAGCGGGTGGCGTCACGCAAGGCGCATAAGTTCCCGCTCCTGGCCGAGAGCCTCTTTGAGCGTCTTCTGGGCCATCTGCATTTTTCGCAGCATGTCCTCATAATCGACGGACGAATCGAGAGCTTCCGCGAGCAGGTAGTCCGCCTGCTCGACCTTGGCCTCAAGGTGGGCGATCCGCGACCGGGCATCGAATAGCTCTACCGGCTGATTATTACTGACTGCGATGCTTTCAACGGTCATGAGCATTATCCTAATTTATATTCTGGACAAAACGCGTTAGCCGAGGCCTTGGTTCCCCCAGCCTTCGTGAGCTGTTCGTCGCTGATGGACGCGGAAAACCGAGCGTTTAAAACCGATCGGCCATTTCCGCTGGCGCTCGGTTGCTGGGCGCGCATCGGTGCGCAAAGGCATTGCACAAGGCAACTGCCAATCGCGCGGACGGTGAACGGTATTTTAATCATCCGGTAACCGATTTTAACCCCTGCCGCCCGTCTGGGGTCTTTTCGCCGCGCTTTCGAGAGCGCACATTCATAATGCGGCCATTGCGCGATCGGTCACGGGGATCCGGTTGGATTCGGACGGCCTGCAGACTGTTGAGGGACTGACGGAGGCGAGACGAAGCGAGGAAAGAGCCATGGCCCTCTATTCTGGCGGCGACCGTAACGACGACTCTCAATTCGGTATTGGCATGCGCGATGGTGATGGCGTGCTCGATGCCTTGATCATTCTTCTGCTGGTCGGATTTTCGTTTGCGCTTTGGTTCGTGTGCGGAGCGCTGCGTCCGATGCTGGACGATACCAATCCGAGCTTGATGGCCCATCCGGCACCGATGTCGGGGCCTTACATCGCGGGCTCAGTGCAGCCTCAAGACTTGTCGGGAAGATAGTGCGGATTTTTTCTGACTAGGTCTTAGATGCGGCGGGTTAAGCGCGCCTTGCGTTGGGAGTGATGGTGTGCAGCTTCCGCCACAGCGCCGTAGACGTTCGCCCGCTCGGCTTCTGAGCCTTCCAGATCGATCGGAACAATGCTGTCCTTCTGCTGCCGGATGTCCTCGCGGCTTGAAAAGAGAATGACGCGATTGCGTCCGGACCGTTTGGCGACATAGAGAGCGGCGTCAGCCTGAATGATTAAGTCGTTCAACATCGTTTGGTCGCCGACCTTGGATATTCCGACGCTGACCGAGCTGCCAAACAGCTGAGCGTCGGAAAAAAAGCGCTTCTCGGCGAATTTCTTGCGGATGCGCTCGGCCACGAGCAGGGCCGCCTTCAGTGTCGCGTCGGGAAGTAGAATGGCGAATTCCTCACCACCGAGGCGCGCAGCGAGATCGCCCTCGCGGACGGTGTCCCTCAGAATTTCAGCAAACGTCTGCAGCACGGTATCGCCGATCTGATGGCCATAAACATCGTTGACTTGCTTGAAGTGATCGACGTCAAAAACGACGACCACGATGCCCGTCGGCGCACGAAATGCGGCGGCGCGATCGAAGAACGCGCGCCGATTGTAGAGGCCGGTCAGGGAATCCGTTTCGGCCTCGCGCTTGTGGCGCCGTGTCAGACGAATTTGATTGAGACCGAGGGAGAGCGCGCCGATCGCGGCCGTATCGGCGAGGCAAACGATGAGGTTCAGATTTTCGGCCCAGTCGTCGGGCGGGCGGTTCATGATCCATTCGCCCTGCTGTGCCAGAGCAAAGGCACAGAGGCCGAATGACAGGCCGCCTACAACATAAAGGGTTGCGAGTGTCGTGAGCAGGAGCGGAGATTCGTGGCGGCAACGCCAATATTCGATCCCCGTTTGGCATAAGATCAGCATCGCCGCGAGATTGAACACGATGTAGCAAAGGCCGTCATAACCACTAACCATCATGGTTGTGGTGAGAACGCTGGCGATGAGCGCGCTGGCAACCATCAGTTTGGCGGGAAGCAATCCGGTGCGGAATTGGTAGGCAGCTCCGAGAAAGAATACCAACCCGATTTGAAGCGCCGAAAAAGCTACGATGCCGACCGAAGGCGAATAGTGCGCGACAAAATTGCTGTAGGCCAGAATGCTGACGACTAGGCTCGTCGAGCCGAGCGTCCACGTCATCAGGGTGCGGTCAGACTGCGAGACCAGCCAGCTCACAAAGAACGTCAGCGCCACCCCTGCGCTGCAGAAGCTCAGAGCGATCAGCAATGAATTATAATCAAGCAGAATCATACCCGGACAATACCGACAAATCCTTTGCCGAGAATGACCGATGGGCCTCAGGGCCGCCTCATATGCAACAATTCAGTATTGTTTGGCCAGTCCAATTAGGCCGGTCACGGAAGACTAAATGAACAGGCAGCCGCTATCCTCGCT
Organism: Hyphomicrobium sp. MC1; assembly: GCF_000253295.1. Taxonomy (NCBI): domain Bacteria; kingdom Pseudomonadati; phylum Pseudomonadota; class Alphaproteobacteria; order Hyphomicrobiales; family Hyphomicrobiaceae; genus Hyphomicrobium; species Hyphomicrobium sp. MC1. The sequence goes on from NC_015717.1 coordinate 778,654, forward strand.
GCCTGATGATCATTTGTGAGGCGTTGGGCACAAATCGCCTCAGAGCGGATCGCGCCGCAGGGCCTGACAGAGGCAGTGTGGGCCGCCGCCGCCCAGCGTGAACATCCGGAGGTCAGGATCGAAGACCTTGATGCCGTGGGCGCGCATGCGGGCGTTCAGATCCTTGTTCGCTGCGGTCGACAACACGCGGTCGTTGCCGAGAGCGACGATGTTCGTGCCGAGCTGTGTCGCATCATGATAGGAGACGGGTAGAATTTCGTAGCCCTTCGATTTCAGAAGATCGAGGAACCACGGCTGGTGCGCGTCGGGAGCGACGGCAACGAGCTTTTTGTTGATGAATCCGACCGACACGTCGAGGTGCACGAAATGCGGTGGGAAGGGCACGGCGTAAGCCTCCCAGCCTTTTTCCCGGAACCACGCGCACATCTGCTCGGCGCCTTCCTGCTCGGAGCGTTCGCCGCCGTAGCCGCAGAGGACAAATCCCGGTTCGACGACCATGAAGTCGCCGCCTTCGAAATGGCCGGCGGTGATCATGTTCCAGATCGGGATTCCGGCTTCTTCGTAGAACTTCAGGACCAACGCATAGTCACCGCGGCGGTAGCGGGTTTGCAGCATGGTGATGACGGCGCCGAAGGGCGTCATCACGCTCGAGTCACGAGCGAAGACGCCGTATTTCAGCTCAGGCCGCGCATCGAGCCAATGACAGGTGACGCCCGCCTGCTCGAAGACATCGACCATTTCGCGATGCTGTGACATGGCCGCTTGGGCATCGAAGCGGAGTCCGAGCGCGAGCGTCTGCCGGGAAACGGCGCCGACGGGCCGCCATTCGAAAAAGTCAGGTTTGCCGAGAAGAACATGCCGGAGCACGCCGGTTTCTGAATCGAGTCCCCACGGAATGGAGACGGTCGTCGTGCTCATGCCAGAACCTCGTAGTGCGCGTCCGTCGGCGCGCCTTTGTTGATGCAGATGATGTCCTGCGGGCAGGCGGACATCGCGACGATGCAATTCATCTCGGCTTTCAGCACGACGTAGTCGCCGGGTTTCGAGACAGGCTCTTCCCAGCCGATGGTGCCATCGGTCTTCACCGGAATGTTCATCCAGAGATTGAGGGGGGAGGGCACTTCAGGCGGTGTCAGACCGAGGCCCGCCATACCGGAGCGTAGATTGTCGGCGCAGTTGTCGTGGTAATCGGCGACGCCCAGGCCTTGATAGCGATAGATATCGCATGCGGCGATGAAGGTGTCGTGGATGCCGGGCGAGGTGTCTTCGACGAGCGTCAGGATTGGGCGTCGCTTGTTGGTGACGAGCTTGTCGCCGGGCATTGGGCGAATGCGGTCGATGGCGGCGCGCATGTGCTCCATCGAGAGGAACTCGCTCAGATCGTCGGCGTTGAAGGCCCACGTATCGACGACCTGATGGCCATGCGTGTTGATGATCTTGATCGATTGCCCGGCTTTGAGCGCGACAGCGCGGCCCTGGCGCGCCGGGACGACGTGGATATCGCTCATGGCTTCACCTTTGCATTTGGAAATTCTTTGCGGATCGCGGCGGCGACGCCTTCGGCATAGTCGTTCGCCAGCAGCTTGCCCTTTTCCGCCGAGCAGCCGTGTGCGGGCGACAGCACGCCGGAGCAAGGCACCAGTCCTGTGCGCGTCGGGTATATGTCATAGGGCGGAAAGCTCGCGGGCTTGTCGTCGGGGAGCGCCGACAAATCGACGAGATGCGGATGATGATGGAGCATCAGAGACGTTTCCATCACGGCGGCGTGCTCGAGATCGTAGCCGGGGAAGCCGTCAGGAAAAATCTTATCGAGCGTCTCGCGCTTGGTGAAATCCCAATATTCGAGGCGCATGACCTCGAAATCATGAATGCCCATATAGGCGAGCTCACGACGGGCGAGATCGACGCCTTCGATCGTGAACATCATGTTTTCGTAGTGGCCGTTGATGAGAACGAGCTGGCGCGCGCCGTGGCGTGCAAACTCTTTGATGACGTCACGCAGTACGTGAGCAAGTGTATCGGCGTCGAGACTGGTCGTGCCGCAGAAGTGATTGCCGCCGCCCATCTTCGGCTGCGACTTGTAGCCGAACGAGAGGACCGGCGCGACGACAGCCTCGATCTGTTTTGCGACATCGGCTGCAACGGCGGTCGCGAGCAGGGCATCGGTGCCCATTGGCAGATGTGGGCCATGCTGCTCGGTGGCGCCGGTTGGGAGCAAGATGATTGCACCGTCTTCGATGCGTTTCTGGTACGTCGTCCAGCTCATCTCATTCATAAAGATGCGGTCGGTCATGCTTGTTCTTTCCTTCAAACCATCGAGGCGCCGCCGTTGACGCCTAGAACTTGGCCGGTGACGAACGTTGCGCCGGGGCCGGCGAGAAACAGGACGGCTTCCGCGACTTCTTCCGGTTTGCCGATGCGGCCGAGCGGATTGGACGTTTCAAGGCGTTTCCATTCGTCGGGCAGGTTTTCGAAATCGAGAAGCGGCGTGTCGGTTGGGCCTGGCGCCACGGCATTGACGAGAATGTCGGGGCCGAATTCCTTCGCCCAGCAGCGCACCATAGCGCTGACGCCGGCTTTAGTGGCGCAATAAGCAGCGTGATGTTCGCGTCCGAGCTGAGCCAGCTCGGAACTGAAGAGAATGATCCTGCCGCCCTTGCCGCGGCTTTTCATCATACGTACTGTTTCGCGCGTCACGAGGAACGTGCCGACGAGATTAACGTCGAACACCTTACGGACATCGGCAACGGGCGTTTCGAGTAAGGGGCCGTAGCGAAAGATGGCAGCCGAATTGGCCATGACGTCTATGCCGCCAAGCGCGCTATCGGCGGCGGCGATCGCTTCTGCAACTTGGATCTCGTCGGTGACGTCAAGCTGAAACGACAGGCCCTTCTCGATCGGTTCGAAATCGAGGCGAGCGACGCGCGCGCCTTTCTTCTCGAAGAGATCGGCCGTCGCAAGCCCGATGCCACTTGCGGCGCCGCAAACGACGACTTTCAGATCTTTTAATTCTCTGCTCATCCAAGAAATTCTCCGCGGTCGACGCCAATGGCCTGTCCGGTGATGTTCGTGGCAAGGTCGCTGGCGAGAAAAAGGTAGAGGCCGGCGACGTCCTGCGGCTCCATCAGGCCGGGGAGGCACTGGGCGGCGACGACATCGTCGAAGATGTCGGCTTCGCTGCGCTTGGACCGCGTGGCCATGACTTTCGCCGAACGAACCGATGCGACGGTGCGGACCCAGCCAGGGCAGACGGCGTTGACGGTGATGCCTCGCGGTCCAAGCTCCCGTGCGAAAGTGCGCGTCAAGCCGACGACAGCGTGCTTCGATGCGATGTAGGCGGCGAATTCGCCGACGGCGCTTTTGGACCAGACGGACGCAGTGTTGATGATACGCGCACCGGTCTTCAGAAGCGGTAGCGCGGTGCGCGTGACGTTCCAGGTGCCGCGGACGTTGATGTCCATGATGCGGGCGAACGTGGCATCAACCTCGTCGCTTGGGTCCGTCAGGGGCGTGATCAATTCAAGGCCGGCGTTGTTGACGAGAACGTCTAGCTTGGAAATTTCCGAGAACGCCTTGGCGACATCGGACTTGTCGGTGATATCGGCGACGAAGGCACGAACAGGGCGGCCGTACGCCTTCGAGATTTTGTCCGCGGCCTCATGCACGGTGTCGTCGTCGGCGAGGATTGCTAAGTCGGCGCCGGCTTCGGCGAAGCCCTCAGCGATACCAAAACCGATGCCGCGGCTCGCGCCCGTCACGAGGACGCTTTTATTTTTGAGATTGATACACATCTGCTTTCCTGCGGCGCTTTGCGCCCTAATTGTCGTGGCCCGCTGCAGCGCGGACGAATTTCAAAACTTCCGTTCGCAGCTTGAAGAAGCGCTCGCTATCGCGAAGCTCCAGCGTGCGATCAGGGCCGAGAGCTGCCGCAATATCGACTTCCTCAAGCATGCGTGCGGGGCGCTTGGAGAAGACGATGATGCGGTCGGCGAGAAAAACTGCTTCGTCGACGTCGTGCGTGACGAAAATGATTGTCTTGGCGTCCTGCTGTTGGATGCGGCGCAGCTCGATCTGAAGATCTTCTCGGCGCTGCGCATCCAATGCGCCAAAGGGTTCGTCCATTAACAGAACGTCGGAGCCTGCAGCGAGCGTTCGGGCGATGGCGATGCGTTGGCGCATGCCGCCTGAGACCTTGTTCGGATAGGCGTCGGCGAAGTCGCTGAGGCCGACGAGCTGCAAGTAATGTGCAAGGCGCGTCGCCTTGCGTTCCGGCGTCATATCGAGACGGTACTTCATGCCGTAGGCGACATTCTCGGCGACGGTCAGCCAAGGAAACGATGAGTAGGACTGAAAGACCATGCCGCGGTCGCGGTCCGGCTCGCGGATTGGTTGGCCGTCGAGGCGGATTTCACCGGTGCTTGGCGTTTCCAGGCCGCCGACCATGCGCATCAGCGTCGTCTTGCCGGAACCAGAGGGGCCGAGGAAGACGATGAATTCGTTGCGCCTGACGGTGAGGTCGAACGTTGGCGCGACGACTTCTAGATCGCCGAAATATTTCGCGATGCCGTCGAATACGAGATAGGGAGCTGGTGCCACGGCGCGCCTCTCAGAGATAACGGAAATAGCGCTTGTGGACGAGGCGCAGGATCTGATCGGTCAGCAGGCCAATCAAGCCGATGGTGACGACGCCTGCCATGACCTCGGAGGTGTTCATGTAGCGTCGTGCCGCCCAGATGACGAAGCCGAGGCCGTTATCGGCGGCGACGATTTCCGCGATGATGAGATAGGTCCAACACCAGCCGAGCGTGATGCGCAAGTTGTCGAATAGGCTCGGTAGCATGGCGCGGAAGGCGACGTCTTTCAGCATCTGGAAGGGACGTGCACCGACGGTGTAGGCGATCTCGACGTATTCCTGAGGCACGCGGCGCATGTCGTCGGCGACGAGCAGGACGAGTTGAAAGAAGGTGCCGAGCCAGAGAAGAAAGATCTTCGTCGTTTCGCCGACGCCGAACCAGATGATGCTCAGCGGGACGAGAGCGGGAACCGGCAGATAGCGGATGAAGTCGACGATCGGCTCCAGGGCGGCGCCGACGCCGCGGAAGCTTGACATCGCGATGCCGATCGGGATCGCCATTACGACGGAAAGAGCGAAGGCCACCCACACGCGCAAGGTCGAGACACCTGCATTCCAAAGCAGATGCTTCTGCGTGATCATGGTCCACAGAGTTTCGACGGTGACGCTGGGGGGTGGCAGGAAGAGCGAGTTGATCCAGCCGAGCCGGGTCGAAATTTCCCATGCCGCGATGACGAACAGGCTGGCGCAAATCGACGTCAGGATTTGCGCCCGCCTCGACAGTGTGCCCCGGAACGCGAAGAACTGGTTCCGGGTGCGGTACGCCGCGCGCGGCGCCTTGGCGTTCGGCGCCGCTGCCGGTTTCCGTTCGACCACTGCTGCCGTCGATACTGTTGCTTTGCTCGTCACGAGATGGCCTGGCTCGCCTGGTTCGCGGCTGATTATTTCAGGTCGGCTTCAGTGATGCCGGAGACGATCGAATTGTCGATTTGGTCTGCGGCCTTGAGGTCGTGATCGGCCGCGCCGTTTTCCAGGTTCAGCTTCATGACTTCGCCAAAGACTTTGTACAGCGAACCGGGGGCGCCGGGTTTGCCGAAATATCCGGCCGTCTGTGCATAGCCGGTATATTCGAGGCTGCCGTCAATAGAAGCGGCGAACTCTTCCGGCGTCAGGTTGAAGTGCGGTGCTGCCAGCTTGATGAAGTCCGCTTTGTTGCTCTTGAAGTAGTCGATCGCTTTGAAGATGCCGATCATGAACTTCTTGTACTTCTCGGGGTTCGCCTTCAAGTCGTCCTGGCGGACGATGATGACGTCGACGATGATGCCGGGATATTGCGCCGACGAGATCAGCAGGTGCGGATTGCGCTGCTTGATCTTGTCGAGGGCCTGCGAAAGGTTCGGCTGATAGGAAACAACGGCGGAGATCGATGGATCGGCGAAGACGGCGACGGTATCGGCGGTCGCGATCTGCTTTACGTCGAGGTCAGCAAGCGTCAAGCCTTTTGCCTTGAGCGCCATCTGAAGGAGCAGCCGGCCTGGGATGTTCGGCTCGGATGCGACGGTCTTGCCCTTGAGCTGTTCAACGGAGGTGATGTCACCCGGCGCGATGACGCCGTCACCGCCAAGTGACTCGTCGATGGTGCCGATGATGACGCCAGGCGTCTTGGCATCGCGCGGCTTGCCCTGATATTCGCCGACGGTGCGCATATCCATCTCGATGTCCTTGCGGTCCATCGCGGCCATGACGTTGGCACGTTCGTCCTCGAACTTGATGTCAACGTCGATGCCAAGCTTTTTGAAGTAGCCAAGATCCTGCGCGACGAAGACCGGCGCGTATCCGCTCCAGGTCGGGCAGAGAATGCGAATTTTCTCGTCGGCATGCGCAGCGGTTGCGGCGACCGATACGCCAGCCCAAAGCGCCACTGCCAGACCGACGCCGGTGAACCGGCGGAAACCTATTGCCATATGCATGGTCATAACCCCTCGCTGACGACACCACTTCGGCAATAGAGAGTTGGCTAAAATAACATCTATGAAAATATTGATTATTTGAACGATACATTGAAAACTGCCGATGTGATATGATGCTGCTTTGTGCGAAGGAGTTTCGGTGCGTCGGCTCGATAACATCGATATCCGCCTTTTAAGGGTGTTTATGACGCTGGTTGAAGCCGGTAGCTTCGCCGATGCTCAGATTGCGCTCAATCTCTCCCAACCGACCCTCAGCACCCACCTTGCGGCGCTTGAGCGCAGGCTCGGTGCGCAATTGTGCGTGCGCGGACGACGAGGGTTCCGGCTGACGCCTTTCGGCGAAGCAACCTATATCGCGACCCAAAAGCTCTTTGCGGAGATTAGCTCCTTCGAGGAACGGGTCGGTCAGTACAACGGTCAACTCGTCGGGAGGCTTCGCATCGGAATCGTCGATGGCATCGTCACGAATTCGGCGCTCGGGCTGCAGCACGTCGTCGGCCGCTTCATGGAAAACGCCGAGAACGTGTTCATCGATCTTGAACTCGGAACACCGAATCACCTTGAGCAAGCCATCGCGGATGGTCGCCGCGACGTTGTCATTGGACCGTTCTCGCAGAAAGCGCCGGGTGTGACGTACGTTGCTTTGCACCGCGAGCCGCATGGACTCTATTGCGGCAAGGGGCATCCGCTGTTCGATGCGCCGACATCCGCGATCACGCGGGAAGCGATCGAGAAGGCGCAGTTCTCGGTGCGCGGTTATCGGCAGTTCGACGATCTCTACCGCGCCGATCATCCGCGTGCGTCAGGCAACGTCGTTCAGATGGAAGCGCAGGTGATGCTGATCCTGTCCGGCTATTTCATCGGCTTCCTGCCGCGGCACATCGGTGAGAGCTGGTCAAAGCAGGGATCGATGCGCGAGCTCCGGCCGCAAACCTATCAGTTCGTGTCGAGCCACTTCGCGGCCTATCGGAAAAGCGACGGTGACCGGCAGCTCGTGCGCAGCTTCGTGCGCTTCCTCAGTCAGCATGCGAACCAAACGCGCAAGGGGGGTGCGGTTGGTAAAGCGGCCTGACGCTCATCAGAGCTTCGGCAGATCGTTTCGGAAAATCTGATTTAGCGCGGATCTTGATCCAGGGGGATTGCTGCATCCGTTGATGCGGATCAATTGCGCCGCGCTCTGCGCTCCTACTCTGTCTCAAATTCTTTGGGAGGCAGCCATGACAACGGTCGAATTCTATTATCTGGCGATCTGCATTGGAGCGATGTGCCTTTTCGCGTTTGCGCTGAGCTACAACGCAACAAGCTGGAAAAGCTGGAAGCAATCGCAGACAGCAAAGTCGTCTGCCGCTGACGCAGGTGAGCATGTGAAGCCCCAGGAAAAACTGGCGGCTTAGAGCCAACACATTCCGCCTGTCCGTGCCGGCAGTAAAAAAGGGAGAGGACCCGCGGTCCTCTCCCTTAAATTTTGTCTGATCGGTTTTCCCAGCGGATGTGGGATGGCCCAGGCTGCGCCGGGCCATCTCGCAGATCGTTAGGGCAGTGCGAACACGGTGAGCGAGCCACCGAGGTTCGAGTAGGAAGCAAGGCCCGAATAACCGCCGACAGCGCCGAGGCCGTCGTTCGGGTTCGTCAAGCCAGCTGCCAGACCGATGCCGGCCCAGCCGCCGATGCCCGAGAGAACGCCGACATACTGCTTGCCACCCTGCATGTAGGTGAAGACGTTGCCGATAACGCCCGACGGGGTCTTGAACTTGTAGAGTTCCTTGCCGGTCTTCTGGTCGACGGCTTTGAAGTAGCCTTCGAGCGTGCCGTAGAAGGCGACGCCGCCAGCGGTCGTCAGAGCGCCAGACCACACCGAGAACTGCTCAGGCTTCGACCAGACGATCTTGCCCTTGCCTGCGTCCCAAGCGAGGAACGTACCCATGCGCTCCGGCTTATCCGGGCCAGGGAACATCGAGAGCGTCGCGCCGACGAACGGCTGACCTGCGGCGTACGAAACCTTGAACGGCTCGTAATCCATGCAGACGTGGTTGGCGGGAACGTAGAACAGGCCCGTCAGCTCCGAGTAGGAAGCCGGCTGTTCGTCCTTCGAGCCGAGAGCGGCAGGGCAGATGCCCTTCGTGTCGAAGTCTGTGCCGTGAGCGAAGGTCGAGTACTTCTTCACGCGGACCGGACGACCGTAGTCGGGGCTCGACTTGTCGAGGTTGATGCTGGTCGCCCAGTTGACGACCGGATCATACTTTTCGGCGACGAGAGGTTCGCCCGTGGCACGGTCGAGCGTGTAAGCAAAACCGTTACGGTCGAAGTGGACTTCGACTTTACGCTTTTTGCCTTTGACATCGATGTCGGCGAGGATCGGCTCGTTGATGCCGTCATAATCCCACTCGTCGAACGGCGTCATCTGGTAGGCCCACTTGGCCATGCCGGTGTCGGGATCGCGCGCAAAGTGCGTCATCGACCACTTGAGATCGATCGGCTTGCCGTCCTTGCCAGCGCGCTGAACCGGGTTCCACGTGCCGGGGTTACCGGTTCCGTAGTACACGAGGTTCAAGTCCGGATCGTAAGCCATATAGCCCCAGGTCGTGCCGCCGCCGATCTTCCACTGATCGCCGCTCCACGTCTTGAGCGAAGAATCTTTGCCGACCGGCTTGCCGAGCGACATCGTCTTCTCGGGGTCGATAAGCATTTCAGCGTCCGGACCCGTCGAGTAGGCGCGCCAGACTTTCTTGCCGGTGTTTTCGTCGTATGCGGTCAGCGAGCCGCGGACGCCGTATTCGCCGCCCGAAATGCCGACGAGGACCTTGTCCTTGACGATGAGCGGAGCGGACGTGCCGGTTTCACCCATCTTCGGATCGCCGTTGGCGACCTTCCAGAGTTCCTTGCCGGTCTTGGCATCAAGAGCGACCAGCGTCGTGTCGGCCTGATACATGAAGATCTTGCCGTCGGCGTACTGGAGGCCACGGGTAACCGTGTCACAGCACATGACTGAGATAACGGACGGATCCTGCTTCGGAACGTACTTCCAAACGATCTTCTGTTCGTCGGCGAGGTTCAGGGCATAGACGACGTTCGGGAACGGCGTCACCATGTACATCTCGTTGCCGACGACGAGTGGGCTGCCTTCATGGCCGCGCAGAACGCCGGTCGAGAACGTCCAAGCCACCTGGAGCTGGCCGACGTTTTCTGTCGTGATCTGGTTAAGTTTCGAATAACGATGACCGGCGTAATCGCCGTTTTGAGTGGCCCAATTGTTCGGGTCGCTCGTCGCTTTAATGACGCTTTCATTCGCCCAAGCGGACGAACCCAGCGAAGCGGACAATGCCAGCCCCGCCGCTAGAATCTTTCCACGCATTGTAGTCCTCCAATTCACGACTTGACACGTCTTCGGCGGGTGCCGAAAGCCGTGCGCAACCGCCGGCGGAAGCCGGCATTCAATTTCCCTCTTTTATATTGTTTTTGTCATATATTCGGGCAGCGATGATGCGAAAATCATCACTGGTACCGTTCGGGATTTGAACGTCTTCTCAGGATGTTGCGGCGACGGGGCGAAGCCCGGAACAGCAACCGGGCGCAATCAAGTTCATATTCCGCAACGCGTCAACTGCGATTGCCGATTAGTGGATGCGACAATTGGAAATCCTACCCGTGACATTCAGCACGATTTCCCGATTTCTCTATTGTTGAGCGAAATCATGATGGTGACGCGACATATCAGCCTTGCATTTCGCGAAGAGAGAAATTCGGCGCGCAAATTTCGATCAATAACAATTCTAGATGAATTGCGATCTCAACTCCGGATCAATGCCGACTTTATGTGATTAAAAATTCAGCGGCGTGATGGAGCGGGCGAAGGGAATCGAACCCTCGTATGCAGCTTGGGAAGCTGCCGTTCTACCATTGAACTACGCCCGCGAAGGCCGTGATTTTCCGGGTTTTGACACTTTCACGATGTTCCCGCAAGCCGTACGATCGCTGGTAGCCGCGTTGTCCCTAGGGTACTGCGCTGAGGGGCGACAACGCGCCGAAAGGCGTCGATCACGACGATAGAGATCCGATGACAAGAGAAGCATGGGCGCGGCACGTTGCATTCGTGCTGCGCTGCTCGGGTGCGGCGACACTCTCTTATATGCTTGCGAACGCCATCGGGCTGCCGCACCCAGTGTGGGCGGCGATGTCCGGCGTCATTGTCGGGCAGGAAAAGCTGGACGAGACGCGAAGCGCGACCATAGGGCGGTTGTTCGGCACGGTCGTCGGCGTCGTCGTTGCGGTTACAATCGGATCTCTTCTCGAACCGCTTCATGCCGATGTCGTCGTGCAGATGGCGGTCGCAGTGGCCGTCGCGGCGATCATCGCGCGGCGTTACCCGATGCTCCGGGTCTGCATGTGGACGTGTCCGATCGTCTTTCTCAGCACCGACGCGGCGACACCGTTGGCTGTCGTCGGTTTTCAACGGGGTGCGGAAGTTCTGCTTGGCGGGATCGTTGGCGCGCTGCTGCACGGGCTATCGGAAACGGTCATCTCCGCCATAGTGACGGCGGCGCCCGAAAAGCCGGAGGAGGCGAAGCCTAAAGCCGCTTCTCTGCCGATTCACGATGACTGAGTGCTCCGAGGAAGTATTTACAAAAATTGATCGGGGCCGCGTCGGCGAAGATGCTAGATATGGTGCGTCGAACTTCGGGGAGAGGGATGAATGCCGGGGGCCTTTAAATCGCTTTGGGCCGTTGTCGCGCTTGTCATGGGCGCTTGCGGTGGCTTGCTTGTCTCTCCCGCGGCTGCCGATGATACGAGTACGGCCAAGCGTGCGCCTTCAACGCTCGATCAGCAGATCAACCAAGCGGTCGGATCGGGCGGATCATCGTCGTCGGATATGGACGCGCGGATCAGGGATCTCGAAGCGACCCGCACGGAGATCGATCAGCAGAAAAAGCCGACCATCAGCCTCGGCGTCAGCGGCTGGGTCAATCAGCAAATGTTATACAACGTGAAGTAACGCGCTCGCCGATCAGGCAGGGGCGCAACAGTCTGAGAGCGCGCAACCATTCCGCTGGAATAGTCGCGCGCTGGCTGAAACATTATTGTGGGACGGCTTCAGGCTTTCTTCGCCAGAAGGTCGCGAATTTCCTTGAGATACTCTTCCGTCGGTGTCGGCGGGGGCGGGCCCGCAGCGGCCTTAGGCTTCTTCATCGTGTTGACGGCTTTGACGAGCAGGAAGATCGCGAAGGCGGTGATGAGGAACTTGATGACGGCGTTGAGAAACACGCCGTACCTGATCAGCACCGGGTCGGTCGGCGTGGGGATCGCAACCGAGAGACTGGAAAAGTCGATCCCTGCCATCATGTAGCCAATCGGCGGCATGACGACATTGTCGACGAGGGAAGACACGATTGGAGCGAAGGCGGCGCCCATGATTACGCCGACGGCGAGGTCGATGACGTTGCCTCGCATGGCGAATTCTTTGAATTCGTCAATTATGCTCATGCTGATTGTCCTTCCCTGCTGATATTGCCGTTCCCGTCCTGGGAACGTCGCGCCTTCGTCCTGGAAGGCTGGCACGCGATTCCCGCGGCGAAATGTTAGGGGATGATCTAGCGCAGGACAACGGAACGGCGGCCAAAATCCCCGGAGTAGCATTGGACAAAGGCCCTGGCCGACGGGCATAATGAGGGCGACAGGCGGTGGGGCGCCGAGCGCGAAAGCGGCGACTTTGGGGGATCCGGATGATTGAACGGAAAGAACGCAAGCCCTACTGGCGCCATACCAAGTGGCAGGTCATTGCGAGCATCATACCGTTTCTGGCACTGGTCATCGTTTTGCCGCTCTATGCCGAGCAATTGAACTCCAGCCGGTTCTTAGGGTTTCCGCTCGGGTACTTTCTTGCGGCTCACGGATTTTTCGTGATCGCCCTGATAACGGTCGCGAGCTACGTCAACCGCCAGAATGCCATCGATCACTGGCACGGCGCGCACGAAGATATGTGAGGCGGGAGCATGGCGTTCGGTGCGCGCGCGAGATTGATCAATCCGCGCCTCGGCACGTATTTCAGCATTTTCGCCGCCCTCTATACGGCGCTGTTCCTTCTTGTCCTGATCTTCGAGCAGCTGAAGTTCGATGAGAGCTTCCTGCGCATCGCGTTCCTCGCCGGGCCGATCATCATCTACGCCGTGATCGGCCTGTGTGTCGGCACGAACGACATCCTGTGTTATTTCGCGGCTGGTCGGCGCGTTCCCGCGGCCTATACCGGGCTTTTGCTCGGTGCTTCGGCGCTGGGCGGCACCTTCATCGTGGCGGGCACGGGCGCATTCTTTTTCTCGGGGTTCGATGCCGTCATCCTGCTGATGGGTACCCTCACCGGTTTCGTCATCATGGCGATCGGGCTTGCGCCGTTCTACCGGAAGTTCGGCGCCTTCACCGTCCCGAGCTATCTCGGCCGCCGTTTTGAGAGCCGGGGACTGAGGGTCATCACGGCAGGCATCGCGGCTGTGCCGATGCTGCTCGTGCTGTCGGCAGAATTGCGCATTGGCGGTAACGTCGCGCAGCGCCTTGTCGGCGGCAGCGCCAACAATCTGGTGTTTCTCCTGGCGCTGACGATTGCGATATCGACGGCGGCAGGCGGCAAGCGTTCCTTCACCTGGACGGGCGTTGCGCAATCGATCGCGCTGTTTCTCGCCGTGCTTGGCGTCGCCACGACGATCAGCGTTATGGTGACGAGCCTGCCCATTCCGCAACTCGCGAACGGTCCGATGGTGCGCGGGATGGTGCGGAACGAAGTCAACGAAGGATTGCAGCTCATCAAGGTCTGGCCGATGGCGTTCCAGCTGCCGCCTGAGGGCTTTTCCGCGTTGACAAAGCCTTACACGCAGCCGTTCGGCTCGATCGGACCGTTGGCTTTCATCATTGGTGTTTTCGCGATTGCGACGGGTGTCAGCACCGCGCCGTGGCTATTGCCGCGTGTTGCGGCGACGCCTGGCGTGTATGAAGCGCGGAAATCGCTCGGCTGGGCGACGGTCTTTTCCGGACTGGCGCTCCTCACGATTTCTTCGGCGGCAATCTTCCTTCGAGATTTCACGCTCGAAGCCGTGATGAGCGAGCGGCTCGGCCCGTTGCCGCAATGGCTGCATAACGCGGCGGCGCATCATATCGTGACGTTCGATCAGGCAGCTACACGGCTGGGATTTGCCGGCTTGAAGTTCGATCGCGACGGCGTGCTGTTTGCTTTGCCGCTGCTGGTCGATCTGCCGTCGGCGTTCTCTTATCTCCTGCTGGCCGGCGCTGTTGCCGCTGCATTGGTCACGGCGTCCGCGACGACGGTGTCGCTGGCGGCCGTTCTTGGCGAGGACGTTGTTCAAGGCATGTCGTGGGAGCCGCCGACGACGCAAAGCCGGGTGTGGATCGTGCGCGGCTTTATCGTGGTCGTAGCGTTCTGTGGCGCGATGCTGTGCGTCACGGCGCCGAGCGATCCGTTGCGGCTCGTACTGTGGGCACTGTCGCTGACGGGTGCGAGCCTCTTCCCCGTCATGGTCCTGTCGATCTGGTGGAAGAGACTGACGGTCGGCGGTGCGATCGTCGGGGTCATCTCGGGCTTTATCGCCGGAGCGTTCGCTATCATGATGGGCGAGATGGGGACGCTTTCGACGCCAGGCGCCATCGCGGGCATTCTCGGGCTGCCGGTGTCGTTCGCGCTGGCCATCGGTACGAGCTTGATGCGGCCGGAAGTCAGCCGTCACACTGTCGAGATGGTACGCGACATCAGGGTTCCGGGCGGCGAGATCATCTACGACCGCGAGATGCAGCGGCTCCAGCTGCGTAAACATTCGCGCACGTAATGGCTCGAATGCTGACTTGCGGGTCGTTCAGGATTGCTCAGGCGGTCTGGGGCCTCTAAAGAGCAATCCATGACCATTCGCGATCGCCTCGATCTCTATCCGCCACTGACGCCGTACCGCGAGACCCGGCTGCCGGTCGGCGGCGGGCATACGCTTTACGTCGAGGAATGCGGAAACCCGAATGGACGGCCGGTCGTCATTCTGCACGGCGGTCCAGGCGGCGGATGCAATCCGACCATGCGGCGGTTTCACGATCCCGACCGTTATCGCATCGTGCTGTTCGATCAACGCGGGTGCGGGCGTTCGACGCCGAACGCGTCGCTCGATCACAATACGACGCACGATCTCGTCGCCGACATCGAGCGCATTCGCGGCGAACTCGGCATCGACCGCTGGCAGTTATTCGGCGGCTCGTGGGGGTCGACGCTGGCGATCGCTTACGCAGAAGCGTATCCCGAGCGCGTGACCGCGATGGTTCTGCGCGGCATTTTTCTGCTGACGCAGGCGGAGTTGCGCTGGTTCTATCAGGACGGATGCAGCTGGATTTTCCCAGAAGCCTTTGCCGAATTCCAGCGGCCGATTCCGCCCGACGAACGCGACGACATGATCGGCGCCTATCACCGCCGGTTGACGTCCGACGATCTCAGCGTTCGCCTTGCCGCAGCGCGTGCCTGGAGCATCTGGGAAGGGACGACGCTCTCGCTCATTCCGGAAGCCGATCGCGTGGCACGGTTTGGCGCCGACAGCTATGCGCTGGCCTTCGCCCGAATTGAAAGCCATTACTTCGTCAACGCTGGTTTCTTTCGCAGGGACGGCGAGTTGCTTCTTGAAGCCCATCGCCTGAGGGACATTCCCGGCGTTATTGCGCACGGCCGTTACGATGTCGTGACGCCCGTGCGGAACGCGGTGATGCTCGCCAAGGCTTGGGGCAACGCCGATCTACGCATTGTGCCTGACGCTGGGCATGCCATGACGGAGCCGGGACTCGTGCATGAGCTTATCCGCGCTACGCGCAAATTCGCGGACTGATATCTTTATCTAGAGCGAGCCTTTTGGACCCGGCGAGGCCGACGGTGGCGCGGGCGGCGGTGACGGCGCGGCGTGGTCGTCCGGCGGCAGAGGCTTATCCAAATCCCTGACGTGATCGCGGATCTTCTTGTAAACGCGCGAGATGTAGTCGAGAGCCTGATCGACTTCCTCATCAGTCGGGAGCTGGGCCTTGCCGTCCGGCGGTGGCGCGTCGGCGAGCGGACCGGGTGGCGCTGGAACACCGGGCGGCCGTGTCTCGATCATCTCTTCAAGTTCTTTGACGCGCGCCTTCAGGTCGTGGTTCTCCGATTCAAGTCGCGAAAGCTTGTCGGCGGGTGTGTTGGCGGTCTGATCGTCGACGGATTTGCAGGCCCATTCGTTGCCGCTCTTGGCGCACATGGCGACGGCGCCCGTCTGCTTGTCGAGACGCAGGAAGCCGCCCTCGACGGGGGACATCGTGAACCGTTCGGCGGTGTCACTCGATGGCTCTGCAACTGAAGCCGCTGCCAGCATTGGCAGAATGAAAAGACCGAGCATGGTTGCCCGCGTCGCCCTCAAGGTCATTGCAAGTCCTCCGCTGACCGTTACCTGCGAAATGGTCATATGCGGGAACTATGGCAAGACCGCTGGCCATAGCCATTTCCGCGAATCAACCCGTTCGAGGTGGCAGTGCCGGCGGCCGCCAGATCAAAAGTTTCCTCTAATAATATATTGAAAAGTCGCAATTTTTATCGTCCTGGCACGCTCCTTAACTCGACGTTTACTCCCGGCGACCAAAAGTTGCCTTCGAAGCTGATTTGTGTCGCGTCCGCCAACGATCGCATTTGACCTGCGCGGTACGGACCCCCCGATGTCCCGAGCGCGCAGCGGCTGCGCTCTCCCGGACCGTTCGCAATCGCGCTGTCTCGAGGGGAAGATGTCGAAATCGGAAATGGGTGCTGAGCGTCGGGAGGGAAGGGACCCGCACGAGTCCGGTGACGACAGCCGCGACGAACTCAAATCGATCCTCGATACGATTGCCGCCCAGCTTCAGGACGCCGATCGTCGGCACACGGCTGCGCTCAGCGAAATGCAGGATCGGATTTCGGGGATGGGGCGCGAGGCCGATCTCCTGCGTATGCGCATTCCCGATCAATTCGCGCCGGCCTTCGAGCAGATCGAAGCAGGCATTGGCGAGCTGGCTTATCGGCTGGTCGATGTCGATCGAAGCGGCGCGCGTGGTGCGGCGCGGACGCGCCAGCATCGGGCGGCAGCACGTCCGGGCCATGCCGATCTGAACAACCCTTGGGACCGGGACGACGCGGAAGCGCTCGCCAGTGTCTATGAAGCGTCCGCCTATCCGCCGTCTGCAGCCTCTGCACGCGATGCCGACGAGGCCACGGGCGGCACTTCGAACATCGACGAGGCATGGCTTGAAAGCCGGTTCGCCGAGATTGCGCGCGGCATCGAATATTCGCTTGCGCATGTGAAGCCAGAGAGCAAGTTCTCGGACTTCGATCAGCGTTTCGATCAGTTCGAGCGCCAGTTCGCGAAAGTGTTCGCAGGCGTTGCCACCCATGACGACCTCGCTACTGTGCAGCAGATCGAGGCGCACATGGAAGAGATCGTCAATCGTCTCGAAAAGACGAACGATCAGCTCGATCGGCTCAACACTATCGAAGCGCAGCTTGCGAACGTGTCGCAAACACTCGCGGAGATGCAGGCGGCGAACGCCAAATTGGCAGACATCGGTGCGGTCGCTCGGGCGGTAGCGGAAGAAACGGCGCAGCGATTTGCGAGCCAGCCTCCGGATGAGCGAAATGTGGCAGCGGACGAGCTTCGTCCGCTGATCGAACAGCTCATGATGGAAAACCGTCAGGGCGGCGAACAAACCGCAATGCTTCTCGATACCATGCAGCAAGCTATGGTTCGTCTGCTCGACCGGGTGGAAGCGATCGACTTTCCGCCGCAGCAACCGCCGCCGCGGATCTTCGAGGCCGACCATGCGGCCAACTACGGCGCGCGAACGGAAATGTTCGGCAGCGATGCACTGCGCGATGACGACTTTGCTGCTGAGCCGTCTGCTTTCGACGAAGACGATAGCCATGGCGCCTTTCTCGGTGCCGTCTCGCCGCCACCGCTTTCGGCGGTCAGCGAGACGGGAATGTCGCCGGAAGAAATGGCGCTGCGCAGCGAGAAGATGCGGCAGGAATTCATTGCTGATGCGCGCCGGGCCAAGATGCGTCTCAGCGCCGAGGGCGACGACATTGACGATTCCGTCGCGCCATCGCTGTCGGCAACGCGGATGGCGTATGCAAGCGGCTCGGCGCCAGCCGGCAGCCGGCCGATCCGGCCTTCGAGCGCGCTTGCCAAGAACACGTCGGGACCCTCTGCGCCGTCGCCGCGGCTAATGATCATCGCGGGCTTCGTGCTCGTGGCGCTTGCCGGGCTTTGGTATGCCTTCGGATTTGAAAGCAAGCCGCAGTCGGCTGCCGTGCAGGAGGCCGCTCCTGCAACCACCACGCAAAGCAAGACGGTCCAACCGGGCGACGCCACGGATGCAGCAAAGGCTTCGGGTGCGCCGTCGGCTTCCGAGCCGTCGTCGGGGTCGCAAGCCCCTTCGGCGCCTGCCGGTGAACCGAACGCTCAAGGCGGGGTCAATGGTCCGCGCAGCGATCTCGGGCCTCATGACGGCGGCGCGCCTGCGACGACGGCCTCGATCGACCCGGATTCTACACCGCGGACGACGCTGCCGATGACAGGCGTTGCGGTCGATCTCGATCATCCGGTAACGGAAGCCGAGCTGATCCAGGCGCGGCGTCATCAGGCGATGGCGAACATTTCGGGCGAGCTTGGAAGCGCTGCGGCGCGGCCAGGCGAATCTGCCGTGGTCCCGGCGTCGATGATTCCAACAGAAGCGGAAACGGAAGGCATCGCGCCGCCGGCGCAAAACACAAGCGCACCGGCCGGGGGGCAGAAGTCATCGCGGCTCGATATGCCGCCGGCGATGATCGGTCCGCTGTCGTTTCGGCTCGCGGCGGCCAACGGCGATTCATCGGCACAGTTCGAAGTCGGCGCGCGGTTCGCGGAAGGCGAGGGCGTGTCGCAGAATTTCGCTGAGGCCGCGAAATGGTATCAGCGTTCGGCCGAACAGGGTTTCGCCTTGGCGCAGTATCGTCTCGGCACGCTTTATGAGCGTGGTCTCGGTTTGAAGGCCGACCGGAAGCAAGCAAGCACCTGGTATCTGCGCGCAGCCGAGCAGGGCAACATCAAGGCCATGCACAATCTTGCTGTGCTCTCGGCCAACCAATCGGATCGCGCCCCCGATTACACGACGGCGGCGCAATGGTTCGAGGAAGCTGCCAAGCGCGGCCTGCCCGACAGCCAATTCAATCTGGCTGTTCTTTATGAGAACGGTCTTGGCGTGACGCGCGATCTAAGGACGGCGTTCATGTGGCTTTCGCTTGCCGCGCAAGGTGGTGACGCAGATGCAGTCCGCCGCCGCGATATTCTTCGCGGCAAGCTGACGGCGCAGGACATTACCGTTGCGAGAAAGATGATTGACGCCTGGCGGATGACGCCTACGGATCGCGCGATCAATGATGCCCACGTTGCCGGCGACCTATGGAAACAAAATCCCCGAAACGGCCTCAACGGCTAGAGCTTGCCGTGACGCGCCGCGTGGTGTCTCCTGGCGGGAAATCCTGCTAGACGCTAGTTCCATCGCCTGCACCACGCCGTTTCGGATCCGAGGATGACCCTTTACCTGCCGATTGCCGAGATGTCGGTTTCCGTCATCGTGTTTTTGGCTCTCGGGATGAGTGTCGGTTTTCTCTCGGGTCTTTTCGGTGTCGGCGGCGGTTTTCTGCTCATGCCGCTGCTGACGTTTCTCGGCATTCCGTCGGCGGTCGCCGTGGCGACCAGCGCCTCGCATGTCGTGGCGTCTTCGGTATCGGGCGCGATCACACATTATCGCCGCGGCAACGTCGATATCCGGATGGGGCTCGTCATGCTGGCGGGCGGTCTGACGGGAACCTATCTCGGCGTCAGTGCGGTGAAGATCTTGCGGCGTCTGGGATACTTCGATTTCACTGTCGCGCTCATGTACGTCATTTTTCTCGGCGTGGTCGGTACGGTGATTTTCGTCGAGGGCATCAACTCGTCGCGCCGGGTGCGCTCGACTGGCGGGACGACGGCCAGAAAATCCGGTCAGCATGGCTGGATGGAAGGCCTGCCGTTCAAGATGCGGTTTCCACGCTCGAAGCTTTACATAAGCGCCGTGCCGCCGGTGATCATCGGCATGTTCATCGGTTGCCTGTCGGCGATCATGGGCATCGGCGGCGGTTTCATCATCATACCAGCGATGATCTATCTCTTGCGGATGCCGACGGGGCTCGTTATCGGCACGTCGCTGTTTCAGATCGTGTTCGTTGCGGCTCTGGCGACCGTGCTGCACGCTGTCGAGAACAAGACGGTCGATGTGGTGCTCGCTTTGATCTTGATCGTCGGCGGGGTGATTGGTGCGCAATTCGGAACGATGGTTGGGGAGAAATTGCGCGGCGAACATCTGCGCGCGTTGTTGGGCGCGGTGATTTTGCTCGTTGCGGCGCGGATGGCGTACGAGCTTGTCGTACCGCCTGCCGATCTGTTCTCGCTCGCGGCAGTGGCGGGGGCATCCTGATGCGGTGGTTTTTGGCAGCGATGGCCGTGATGATCGGCTTCGCAGGCGCTGCGGCGGCGGAGGCGCCGAAAGAAGGCGTCGAAGCCGACGCCTCGACGCGGCAGGTTGCCATCACATCGAGCTTCACGGGCACGGAAATTCTGGTCTTCGGTGCAGTCACCAACGGCGTGCAATCTAGTCCAGAAGCCGGCACCTATGACGTGATCGTGGTGGTCGAAGGCATTCCGGCGCCGGTCGTCGTGCGTCTCAAGTCGCGGGTCGGCGGCATCTGGGTCAATACGCAGTCGATGCGCTTTGCGTCGGTGCCGAGCTACTATGCTATCGCTTCGACGCGGCCGATCGACGAGATCGCGGATAAGGCGGTGCTCGATGCGCAAGGGATCGGCTTCGATCATGTGCGGATGGTTCGGGCCGCGCGGAGCCGGACGGATGCGACCGATCCGGCGGAGTTGCAGGCGTTCAAGGAAGCGCTGATCCGTTTGAAGGAGCGAGAGCGGGTCTACGTCAAATCGGATTTCGGCGTGTCGTTCATAGGCAGAAGTCTTTTCCGTGCGACGATTGCGTTGCCGCCCAATGTGCCGGTCGGGCCGCTGACGGCGCACGTGTATCTGTTCAAAGGCGGCCACATGCTCGGCGAATACAGCAATCGCGTCATGCTGCAACGTGAAGGCGTCGAGCGTTACATTCACGAGACTGCAATGACGCAGCCGTTTCTGTACGGCATAGTGACGGTGCTGCTTGCGGTGTCATCAGGGCTTGCTGCGGCGTTCGCATTCCGCAAGCCGGCCTGATCTCTTCGATCTCAATCGTCGCGCAGCAGGCGGGGGGCGACGGGATAGAGGCCTTCGTGGCCGAGCATCCAGACGTCAAGACCATCATCGCCGAACAGCGGTTCGAAGGCCATGTCGAGAATATTGAGACCGCCCGTATAGGCACCGAACGCCGGCATCACGAGACGCAGGCGATTGCCGACGAAGCATGGCCGCCGCAGCGATGTGCCGTGAAACACGAGGCGGGCGGCGGGATGAAAATGTCCGGCGATCTCGTGCGTCGCCGCGCCGGGACGTGGCTCATGACGGAGCGCGATACCGCCGACGATGATTTCCTCGACGACATAGCCCGCCAGCGTGCGGTCGATCTTGGGATCGTGATTGCCAGTGATCCAGATCCAATCGCGATCTTCCTGCAGCATGTGCAGGCTTTCGATGTCGGCTTGATCCATGCGCGCCGCGCCATCGGAATCATGCAGGCTGTCGCCAAGCGAAATGACTGTTTCGGGTTGGTAGCGATCAATCAGTGCTGCCAGCTTGCTCAGCGTCTCTCGCGTGTCATAGGGCGGCAGCATCTGGCCGCGCGCCGCGAACGCCGAGCCTTTTTCGAGATGAAGGTCGGAGACGATCAGCGCACGCTCGGCAGGCCAGTAGAGCGCACCGAACTTATGGGCGAGGAAGGTCTTGCCGCAGATGTTGACCGGCTGATCGGCGAAATCATCGAGCCCGATGCGCTCCGGTTTCAGCATGTTCATTGCTCTGCATCCCCCGTCGCTTCGCGTATCAATTCGTCGGCCGCCGCACGCAGAACCGTATCGCGATCCTGACCGTAGACCAGCTCGACGCCGATCTCCAACAGCACCGGCACGGCGAGCGGAGACACATGGTCGAGAATTTGGTGCCTGATTCGGTTTTTAATGCGAGCGAGAAACGCGCCGAGCCGCTTGATGTCGAGCAGGCCCGTGGCGGCGTCGGCCCAGGCGGCTTCTAGCAGCAGGTGGTCCGGGTCGTGGCGGCGCAGCACGTCATAGATCAGGTCGGTCGAGATCGTCACCTGGCGACCAGATTTGACCTTGCCGGGGTGGCGGCGCTCGATCAGACCGGCGATGACAGCCGCAAGGCGAAATGTCCGCTTCATCAAGGCGCTTTCGGCGAGCCACGCATCGAGGTCGTCGCCAAGCATGTCTTCGTCGAAGAGTTCTGCAAGCGAAAGGCGACCGCCGGCAATGAGGTCAGACATATCGCCATGGGTCCAGACGGCGAGCGCATAATCGTTCGCCACGAAGCCGACAGGCTGGGCGCCGGTACGGTCGAGGCGGCGGGTCAGCAGCATGCCGAGCGTCTGGTGCGCGAGACGGCCTTCGAACGGATAGGCGACGAGGAAGTGGCGGTTACCCCGGGGGAAGGTTTCGACCAGCACTTCATCGGGCGCAGGCATGACTGAGAATTCGGTCTGCAACTCAAGCCAGTTGGCGACAGGATTTGGAAGCGCCGACCAGACGCTCGGGTCGGCGAGCATATCGCGAACGCGGCGCGCGAGATGCGTAGACAGCGGGAATTTGCCGCCGTCGTAACTCGGCACCATCGGGTCTTCGGCGTTGGCGCGCGTGACGAAGACTTCGGTATCGCGAATGCCTTCGAAGCGCAGCACTTGGCCGGCGAAGACGAATGTATCGCCCGGCGTCAGTTGCTCGGCGAAATATTCTTCGACTTCGCCCAGCACCCGGCCGCCCATGTTCGGCAATCGCTTGGCGCCGCGATGGGCGATGAGGCGGACTTTGAGATGTGGCGCATCGACGATGGTGCCGATGTTCAGACGGTATTGTTGCGCGATGCCCGGATTGGCGATGCGGAGCTTGCCGTCGTCGGTCGGGCGGAGTTTGGCGAAACGTTCGTAGGAGCGAAGGGCGTAGCCGCCGGTCGAGACGAAATCGACGGTGCGGTCGAATTGATTTCGTGTGAGACCCGCGTAGGGGAGGGCAGAGCGGACTTCATCGAACAGCGTGTCCGGATCGAAGGGGGCTTCGCAGGCCATGCCGAGCACGTGCTGGGCAAGAACGTCGAGTGCGCCGCTGCGGGACAGCTGCGCGTCCTGATCGCCGGCTTCGGCGGCTTGCTGGGCGGCGCGGCATTCCAAAACTTCGAAGCGATTGCCGGGAACGAGGATCGCTTGCGACGGCTCATCGAGGCGGTGATTGGCGCGGCCGATGCGTTGCAGCAAGCGGCTTGCACCTTTGGGCGCACCGAGATGGATGACAAGATCGACGTCGCCCCAGTCGATGCCGAGGTCGAGCGTGGAGGTGGCGACGACGGCGTGCAGGCGGCCTTCGGCCATCGCCGCTTCGACCTTCTTGCGCTGGGCAGCTTCGAGCGAACCGTGATGCAGGCCGATCGGCAAGTTGTCGTCATTGATGCGCCAGAGTTCCTGGAAGGCATATTCGGCCTGCATGCGCGTGTTGACGAAGATGAGCGTCAGCTTGTGCGCACGGATTGAGTCGTAGACCTCGTGCATGGCGTAGCGGGCGGTATGGCCGGTCCAGGGAATATCGTTTTCCGCTTCAAGGATTTCGATGACGGGCTTGGCGCCGCCTTTGACGGTGACGAGACCAGCGAGGTTCGTCATCGTTTCGGGATCGGTCTGTGCGACGAGGTAGCCGCGCAATTCGCTCGGGCGCGCGACGGTGGCCGACAGGCCGATGGTCATGACATTCGGCGCGAGCTTTCGAAGGCGGGCGATGTCGAGCGCCAGGAGATCGCCGCGTTTCGAGGCGGCGAGCGCGTGAAGCTCGTCAAGGATGATCGTATCGAGATCAGCGAAGAGATAGGACGCGTCCGGGTGGCTTAGCAGCAGCGCAACCTGTTCCGGTGTCGTCAGCAGGATGTGCGGCGGCTTCACGCGCTGACGCTGGCGGCGCGCGAGGGACGTATCGCCAGTGCGCGTTTCGGTGCGGACCTTCAGGCCCATCTCTTCGATCGGCGTGTTGAGATTGCGCTCCACGTCGGCGGCAAGCGCTTTCAGCGGGGAGATGTAAAGCGTGTACAGCCCGCCGCCGGTTTTCTTCCGGCCCCCGTTATGAATCGAGATCAGGCTTGGCAGGAAACCTGCGAGCGTCTTACCTGCGCCGGTCGGGGCGATGAGCAATGTCGAGCGGCGCTCGCGGGCGGCTTCAAGGAGCGCCAGCTGATGCGGCCTCGGCGTCCAGCCGCGATCCGCAAACCAGTCCGCGATTTCTGGCGGGAGGTGCGCCGTATCGGGAGCAGCTTCGGCGCGACGTGATTTCTTCTTCGGAAGAGGTGCGACCAACGCAGCGCTGCGCGGCTTCGGCTTGGCGCGCGAGGTTGGCGGGCGCGCTTTGCGCGGGGGCTTGTCGGTGGTTTTACGCGGCACGTATCAGACTTCGTTGAGATAAGCGTTCGACTGGTACCGTCCCCGCGGGCATTCTATCTCTAAAGCGGCTGTTTCGCCCAGTAGTCGGCGTGGCGGCCTCGGATGGCGGCGAGACTCGATTGGCCGCTGCTCTTCAGGGCGTCGGTGAGGACGGACTTGATCTCACTGATGAGGCTTGGCCCTTCGTACACAAGACCCGTATAGAGCTGCAACAATGTGGCGCCGGCTTCGATTTTTTCCAAGGCCTGCTTGCCGGAACCAATGCCGCCGATGCCGATGAGCGGAATTTTTCCGCCGGTTTCCTGGTAGATGCGGGCGAGCATGGCGGTCGAACGGGCAAACAGCGGTTGTCCGGAGAGGCCGCCCGTCTCGTGCGCCAACGGCGATTTGACGCCGTTGCGGGTGAGGGTCGTATTGGAGACTGCGATGCCATCGACGCGGTGCGCGACGAGGCGTTCGACGATCGGCGCGATGTCGGCCTCGGCAATGTCGGGCGCGATCTTGACGATGATCGGACGGCGCAACGCACCATCTTTGACCAGCCGCGTGCGCGTCGCCATGATCCGCGTCAGAAGTCCGTCGAGCGCTTCGGGTGCTTGAAGGTCACGCAGGCCCGGCGTGTTCGGCGAGGAGATGTTGACGGTGAAATAACTGGCAAGCGATGTGAACCGCATCAATCCCAAAACGTAATCTTCGCCGCGGTCGTCGCTGTCTTTGTTCGCGCCGATGTTGACGCCGACGACGCCGCCGCGATTTTTTCGCGCTTCGAGCCGGTCCAGTGCCGGGGCGTGGCCGCCATTGTTGAAGCCGAGCCGGTTGATCAAGGCTTTGTCTTCCAGGAGGCGGAATACACGCGGGCGTGAATTTCCGCTCTGCGGCTTCGGTGTTACCGTACCAACTTCGGCGAAGCCGCAGCCCATTCCAAGGACTGCGTCGGGTACGCGTGCGTCTTTATCATAGCCGGCGGCGATGCCGATGGGGTTGGGGAATTCAAGACCAAAGACGGATTGCGCCAACACGCGATCGTCGGGTTTGAGTGGGCGCGGGTAAATTCCGCATTCCAGTGCCTTGAGGGAAGCCTCGTGGGCTTCTTCTGGGCCGAGTGCGAAAAGCGCGGAGCGCGCGAAGCGGTAGAAATTTTTCAGCACACGAACCATTCCTCTTCAATTCGCGGTATGCCATTCTCATCGTTTTGAAGGTGACGCTGCCACATCGCTTCGGAAACCGATAAGTTGCCGTAGAGGTGCGGGAAGAGATCTCCGCCGCGCGATTGTTCCCATTTGAGTTCGGGGCCTAATGTCGAGGCCTCAAACGCGATGAGAACAAGATCGCCTTTGTCTTTGAAATGTTTTTCTAATGTGCCGGGAAGCTGATGTTGCGCCGAAAGATGTATGAAGCCATCGCGACGATCATCGGCCGATCCGCTATATACTCCGTCTATGGTCGCTTTGGACCATTCACGAACGGTGACAATTTTGAATACGATTTTGCTCATTGCAGAGTTTGAATTTTGATAGCGCGCACTCACTGATATCATTACGCCGCAGCGACACGGGGCAGTGTGGCGCCGATGCAAGCCCGTTGCTATCACGGCTGCATACGCGTGCAACCCGTTTCATGTGTCGCGGGTTTTCAATTTTGGGTCGTGGGGATGCGGTTCCCGCGGATGGCAGATAGAGGTCTTCGTTTTCGTGTATCCAACGGCGTCGCTAACAATTTCGGAACTGTTCTTCGGACCCTATCTGTTGAACATTCCGCTGTTCCAACGGCCGTACTCGTGGGGACGAGAACAGGCCGAGCAGCTTCTCGACGATCTGATGGAGGCTGCTGGCGTCTGCTCGGGCGGCGAGGCGGATCAGACGTACTTTCTCGGTGCCGTCGTGCTTATGGACGCTCCGGGAGCGGAGACTTCGAAGCTCAACCCGAAGATGACGCCTCGCGAGTTCGGGGTGATCGACGGACAGCAGCGGCTCGTTACGCTGATGACGCTGCTTGCCGTTTTGCGCGATCTTGAAACCGATACGCGCAGGCCGGTCGGCAAGCGCGTGCACAATATGCTCATTGCGCAACTTGGCACGCGCTTCTTTCGTACCGAACGGTTCCGAATGCATCTTTCGACGCGCGAGCGCGCCGTGTTCGAAGATCATATTCTGCTGCCGGGAAGTTCGGTGCAGCCGACCTATCTCGCCGCGCCGTCCTTGCCGGAAGCGACGCTGCTCGAAGTGCGCGACCGCTTCAAGGCCGTTTTGTCCGAGATGACCAATACGGCACGGCGGACACTTGCCGATTTCATCGCGGACAGTTGTTATATCGTCGTGATCGTCGGCAACGACATCGACCGGTCGCATCAGATGTTCGTGGTGTTGAACGAGCGCGGGAAGAAGCTGCAGCGCAACGACATCCTGAAGTCCGACATTCTGGCGCGCATGTCGACGAGCGATGCGAAGTGGGCCGTCGGGATGTGGGACGATATGAGCCTGGCCCTCGGCGAAGGATTCGAGCCGTTCTTCGGTCATTTGCGCACGATTTACGGCCATGGCCGTCTGCAAATCGTCTCGGGCGTGCGGCAAGTCATTCGCGACAGCGGCGGATCGGAAGCGTTCTTCAAGGATGTGTTCCTGCCGCTTGCGAAAGCGTATGTGCTGGTCAGGAGTAACGGCGAAGACGTGCTGCCGCACAGCATGCAGCGGACACTCATCTATCTCAATCGGCTGCCGGAAGCCGACTGGGCGCCTGCGGCTATCGTCGCGCTCAAGGACTGGAAGTACGATCCGCACCGGGCCGCGTTTCTTTTGGACGAGATCGAACGATTGGCGATGCTGACGCGGCTGCTTTGCGCCGGGTCGGGCAAGCGTGTGCGGCGCTTTGCGGAGCTTATCAAAGTCATGCGGTCCGGTGTGCCGATCGACGCGTCGCATCCGGTTCTGCAGATGTCGCGCGATGAAGTTCGCGGCGTCGCCTTCCATCTCAAGGATTTTCACAAACGCAATCCGAAGGTGTGCAAGCTGCTTTTGATGCGGCTTGGCGATGAGCTGGCAGGCGAGATGGATGTGGTCGATCCTGATCTCTACACCATCGAGCACGTGCTGCCGCAGCGCCCGGCGGCGTCTAGTCCGTGGCGCCAGAAGTTCGCGAGTTCGGAAGAGCGCGCGCAACTCGTGGAAAGCCTCGGCAACCTTGTGCTGATCACGCAACAGGAGAACGACCGGGCGCGCAACGCATCGTGGGAGGACAAGAAGCAGATTTACGCCAAGGCTTCGAGCCGGGTGCCGCTTCTTGCGATCACGCGCGACGTTCTCGGTGAAACGGAGTGGTGCAAGGAGCAGATCGAGGCGCGCGAGCTTCGACTGATTGAATTGATCGACAAGCTCTGGCGGATCGATCTTCTTGGGCAACGGCCGGGCGTTCGACCGCCGCCGCTCAAGCCTGTCGATGTCGAAGAGCCGACGGAGCCGCTACGGCATCTCGCGTGAGGGAGATGCCAGGAGCCGCGTGCTTACGCAGCGGCAAGCTCGCCGCCGAGCGCTTTCGCAATTAACGCGCGGGTTTCGGGAATGCCGTACAGCGCGACAAAGGTGCCGAGACGCGGGCCGCGTTCCTGGCCCAGCAAGATCTCATAGATCGCCTGGAACCAATCGAGTTTTACACCGGGGCCGCCGCTGGGGCTGGTCTTGGTCGTGTCCTGATAGCGCGGAAGGGAGCGGCCGACGTCGAGCAGCGCATTCTGGATGGTGTCGCCGTCGGCGTCTGACGGCAAAGCTGCGAGTGCCGCGTCGAGGCTCTTCAGGGCTTCGATCTCAACATCGTCGGGCGCGCGGAACTTCTTCGTCGGCTTGACGAAGTCTTCGTAGTAGCGGATCGCGTAGCCGGCGAGCTTGTCGAGGATCGGTGCGTTCTCGGGCTCGGCGCCCGGCGCGTAGCGGCGCAGGAAGCCCCACAGCACGTCCTTGGTGTGGGCGTGCGATACCGACACCAGATTGAGCAGCAAGCCGAACGTCACCGGAATTTCCGGCTTCGGCGGGCTGCCGGCGTGAATGTGCCAGACCGGATTGTCGATCTGCTGCTTTGAATCCTGCTTCGGGAACGACGACAGGAACTGCAGGTATTCGTCGACTGCGCGCGGGATGACGTCGAAGTAGAGACGCTTGGCGCTGCGTGGCTTCTGATACATGAACAGCGCGAGGCTTTCCGGCGAGGCGTATGTCAGCCATTCGTCGATCGTCAGGCCGTTGCCGCGCGACTTCGAAATCTTCTCGCCCTTGTCGTCGAGGAACAGCTCGTAGACGTAATGCTGAGGAGGCACGCCGCCCAGGATCTCGCAGATTTTATCGTAGATCGGCGCATTGGTCTGATGGTCCTTGCCGAACATTTCGAAGTCGACGCCGAGCGCGACCCACCGCATGCCGAAGTCGGGCTTCCATTGCAGCTTTACGCGGCCGCCGGTGACGGGCAGCGTGACATCCCGGCCGTCTTCGTCGGCGAAGGTGATGGTGCCGTCCTTGGCGTTCACTTCCTTCATAGGCACATAAAGGATGCGACCGCTCGTCGGCGAGATCGGCAGGAAGGGGCTGTACGTTGCCTGCCGTTCCGGGCCAAGCGTCGGCAGCATGACCTTCATGATGGCGTCGTAGCGTTCGACGGCGCGCAGCAGCATGTCGTCGAAGCGTCCGGCCTTGTAGTATTCGGTTGCGCTCGCGAATTCGTATTCGAAGCCGAAGGTATCGAGGAAGCGGCGAAGCATGGCGTTGTTGTGATCGCCGAAGCTTGCGTAGTCGCCGCCGAAGGGATTGGGGACCGTCGTCAGCGGCATCTGCAGATACGGTTCGAGCGCTTTCCGGTCCGGAACGTTTTCCGGAATCTTGCGCATGCCGTCCATATCGTCGGAGAAGCAGAGAAGGCGGGTCTTGCGCTTGCCTTCGGTCAGCGTCTCGAAGGCATGGCGCACCATCGTCGTGCGCGCAACCTCGCCAAACGTGCCGATGTGCGGCAGACCCGAAGGTCCGTAGCCTGTCTCGAACAGGACCGTCTTGGTGTCGCCGCCGGGAATCCTCTCCAGGCGCTTGAGCAGCCGGCGCGCTTCTTCGAAGGGCCAAGCCTTGGAGTCGGCGCTGGCGGTGGACTGCTCGGGCGTGAAGACGAGTGCGGTCATTTGGCTATGGCTGTTCGAATGGTCACGAGATGGCAAAGGTACAAAGGGTGACTTTGCGGCGAAGGCGCGCACCGTAGGTGCACGGGCGGGCAGCGTCAACGCGCCTTCGAAATCTCCGTGACAAATGCCGCAACGGCGTCGGCGGCGGCTGCGAGATTGCCTTTGCGCGTGAAGCCCGACGCGCCACGCGGCCCGAAATCGTGGTCGCCGTCGTCCATCCAGACGAGTGCAATTTTGTTCGAAAGCGGATATTTTTCCACTTCGGCGCGGCTGCCGAATGGGTCGCGTTCGCCCTGAACGATCAGGGCCGGGCAACGAAGATTTTTGAGGTGCTCGGTCCGTAGCTGATCGGGTTTGCCGGGCGGATGGAACGGATAGCCGAGACAGACGAGGCCAGTGATCGCCTTTTTCGCAAAGAGCTCGTCGGCGACGAGGCTCGCGACCCGGCCGCCGAGCGATTTGCCGCCGATCACGAGTGTGGCGCGTGGATACGCGGCGTGGATGGCATCGATGCACGCGCGGTATTCATCGACGAGGACTTCTGCGCGCGGCGGCGGGCGCTTCGGGCCCCCATCGCGACGTCCGGCCATGTAGCCAAACTCGAAGAGCGTGAGCGCCAGGCCGCGTTCGTCCAAGAGAGCAGCCATTGTGTCGAGGAACGGCGAACTTATCCCCGCGCCTGCGCCATGCGCTAAGATCAGTCGCGTGTCGGCTGCAGCGCTTCCGCGGTCGATGCGGAATGCCGGCAGAGCCGACGACGCAGGCTTTTTTACTGTTGCGCCGGGTGATTTTTGAACGCGGGTCATGGTGGTCACGATGCGAAAAGGACGAGCTGATACAGTGCCGGCAGTTGGCGTACCAGCGAAATTACAGGGCGAGGATGTGACAGGCGTGCCGTTGCGCCTTAAAATTGCAGGCTGGGTCTGATTTTCGCCCGAGATTGAGCTAAAGTAAGTGTCATGAGGTAAACGGGGACGAAGCATGAGAGCCGCAAAGGTCTTGGCGCTCGCGGTCGTCTGCGCATTGGCGGCGATCGGTAGTTCGCTGGTTCAGGCATCCGACACGCCGAGTTTGTTTGGTTTCATCCAGCCGTCGCAGGCGGAATCCGCGCAGAATGCTGCGTCCGGACAGAGCGATGACGCAAGCGATGTTCCGTCAGCGCCCGATCCTGGGCATGCAGACGGAGCGCAAGGTTCGACGCTTCCTGCTTTCGTGGCGCGGCCGCACGCGTTGACGCAGTCTGATTCCGAGCCAAGCGAACCGCCGGGTGACGATGCCGAGGCGCCGTCGTCGGATACCGCGGCTCCTGCTGCCGCCAGCACGACGACCGGCTCCGTTTCCGACAAGCCCGAGGCTGCAAGCGCCGCAACGACACCCGCGAAATCGTCGAAGAAGCCGCCGGTTTCGATCAACGTCAAAATCAAAGTTGAGCCGATTCCAGGACTGACGGCACCGAAGAAGCCGACTTGGCCGACATTTGTCGGTGCGAAACAACTGTTCGGGGAAGCCAAGAAGCCTGCGCCGATGGAGGCGCGTTCGATCGGCAGTTATTCGCGTGGATGTCTGGCGGGCGGTGTGCCGTTGCCGATCGACGGTCCGGCGTGGCAGGAAATGCGGCTCTCGCGCAATCGCAACTGGGGCAACCCGGTCTTGATCGCGCTGATCGAACGGTTCGCCAAGGATGCCCAGAAGCTCGACGGTTGGCCGGGCCTGCTGGTCGGCGATATCGCGCAGCCGCGCGGCGGTCCGATGGTGACGGGACATGCCAGCCATCAGATCGGTCTTGATGCCGACTTCTGGCTGACGCCGATGCCCAAGAAACGGCTTACGCGGAAAGAGCGCGAGACGCTGGATGCCACGTCGATGCTGGATGACACCGGATTGAAAGTCGATCCGAAGGTGTTCACGTCGAAGCAGGTGGCGCTCATCAAGCGCGCAGCGTCATATCCGGAGGTTGAGCGGATTTTCGTACATCCGGCGATCAAGAAGGCGCTGTGCGAGCGGGCGGGAACAGATCGTGCGTGGCTCGGCAAAGTGCGGCCGTGGTACGGCCATTACTATCACTTCCATATGCGCATCAAATGTCCGCCGGGCTCTGCAGGATGTACGCCGCAAGTGCCACCCACCGGCGACGATGGATGCGGCAAGGAAGTGACGCAGTGGCTGGCGAAGGTTATTCCGGCAAAGGGGCCGCCAGCGCCGCGTCCGCCTGGGCCGCCAAGGGCGCCGAGCCCGCCGATCATGCTTTCGGATTTGCCGAAGGAGTGTCAGGCGGTACTGGCTTCCGGGCCTGATCCGATCAAAATTCCGACCGCTGCCCTGATGACGAGGGTGCAGGTGAAGAAAGCGCTGGCAAAGGCTGCTGCCGTGAATATGGCTCTCTACAAGGCGTCGACTGCCGGAGGTGCCAAGGGGTCACCCGCGGAACTCGCGAAGAGCCCGGCGCTGCGTCCGCATATGCATAAATCTGCGACAGCCGATCCGAAGTAGGCCGGACGTCATCCCCGTTTGTGCCGGGAGGCCATTTCGATCATCGCGCTCCTGCGGGCGAGACAACATGATGGTGGGCGGTGGCGAAGTTTGTGAGCGTACTCGCAACAACGTCATGCCGACGGAGGTCGGCACCCAGGCAAGCATCAGCTCGCGTCGTCTTTCGACTTGTCTGGACCCCGGCCTGCGCCGGGATGACGTTGGAATAGCGACTAGGCGGACTTAGCCCTTTACTTCCGCCGATGCTGCGTCAGAAGCGGGCATCGGGCAGGAGACGCCCGTACCCTTCAGGCCGCAGTAGCCGTGGGGGATCTTCGCCAGGTACTGCTGGTGATAATCCTCAGCCAGATAGACCGGCGGCGCAGGCTGGATCTCCGTCGTGATCGCACCGTAGCCCTTGCCGGCGATCGCAGCCTCATAGGCCTTCTTCGAAGCCTCAGCCGCTGCAAACTGCTCGGGCGTGGTGGTGTAGATCGCCGACCGGTACTGAGTGCCGACGTCGTTGCCCTGACGGAAGCCCTGGGTCGGATCGTGCGCTTCCCAGAACGTCTTCAGCAGCGTCTCGTAGGAAATGACCTTCGGGTCATAGACGACGACAACAACTTCGGCGTGGCCGGTCGCGCCGGTGCAAACCTCCTCGTAGGTCGCATTCGGCGTGTAGCCGCCCGCGTATCCGACGGCGGTGATCCAGATGCCGTCACCCAACTGCCAGAACAGGCGTTCGGCGCCCCAGAAACAGCCGAGCCCGAAAATCGCGACTTCCAGGCCGGCCGGGTAGGGGCCATGCAGCGGGCGCGAAAAGAGATAGTGCTCGGCATTGGCGGAGAGGATCGCGGTCGGACGGCCCTTCGGGGCGGTCTCGGCGGTCGGCATGACGACGCGCTTACGTGCGAACATGGATTAGCTCCTTTTTATCGTTGGGGTGGATGCCCCAGTATACGACGGCCGTTCCCCGTTCGTTTCAGAAGGCCTGCAAATTCGCTTCCGGGTGCAAATGGCGCGCTGGTTGCGGGCTTCAATAGTCGTTGGCGAAAATTCGAATCCGGCGGCGCGGGCGACCGAGAAAGCCGCAGGCGATGGCCAGCAGCAGGAAGATCATCGTCGCCGGAAGCGACAGGACCGAGGTCAGCACCGGATCCCAGCCAACCGGCCCGGTTATGCGGGTGACCGTACGCTCCAGGGCTGACACGAACGCCGGAGCAAGGTTGTGAAGGTGCTGCAACAGCGAGATTGCGCCTTCGCCGTCGCTTCGAGGCCGCGAAACGTCGGCGGCGAAGGAGATGAGGGTGAAGAGGGCGAACAGCGCGGCGAGAAAGCGCAGCATGAGGCGCGGGCGGGATTCGGGGTTCACGAAGCCTGCGACCAAGGCAATCAGCAGCGCGGCGGCGGCGACGCGCAGCAGCCACGCCGTCGGCTGTTCGCCCGAGGTGTACCAAAGCCAACCGTAAACGGCCGCCGAAGCGGCTGCCAAAGCTGAAAAGACCTTGAGAAGCGTGGAGCTGGTCATAGGTGGCAGTTGCTCATGAGCCAGCGCCAGTTTTGCGGCCCCTGCGGCCCAGCGTCAAGCTGGGGAAAATCATTTCAGGGTGCCGTTGCGCTCGGGATGCGGATGCGTATAGTGCGCCCCTTCCACGAACCGGACGGAGAGATGGCCGAGTGGTTGAAGGCGCACGCCTGGAACGCGTGTAGGCTCGCAAGGGTCTCGTGGGTTCGAATCCCACTCTCTCCGCCAATTTGACGTCCCGCTGCATCCCATTAGTCTCCTTCGCTTATTGATTTTTCCAGCAAACACGGGCATTATACGTCCCGTTCCGTCCCACTGTGTCCTACTGCATCCAAGAAAATTGTAGGTATCCGCGTTGGTGTTGGGGTCGGAAGTACCAACAGCCGAGAGGCGGATAGCATGCCATTGACCGATGCCGCGATCCGGGCGGCCAAACCCGGACCCTCACCTTTCAAGATTAGTGACGGCGGCGGGCTGCACCTGCTCGTCCAAACCGGCGGCACGAAGCTTTGGCGGCTCGCCTACCGCTTCGCTGGAAAACAGAAGACGTTGGCGATGGGTGTCTACCCGACGATTGCTCTCGCAAAGGCGCGAGAGGGCCGGGAGAAGGCGAAGCGGTTGTTGGCCGATGGCATCGACCCCGCTGCTCAGAAGCGGCGGGACAAGATCGCCGCAAAGGTTTCCGCCGACGCGACGTTCAGATCGATCGCTCTCGAATACATTGCCGATCGCCGCCACGCTTTGACGCCACTATACGCGGACCAAATCCTGAGACGGTTGGAAGCCGACATCTTCCCGGCGCTGGGAAATAGGCCGATCGCGGACATTGATGCTCCCGAACTCCTCGAGACGCTGCGCAAGGTTGAGAAGCGCGGAGCACTAGAACAGGCAAAGCGCTTGCGTCAGACGTGCGGTCAAATCTTTCGCTACGCCGTCGTCACGAGCCGCGCCAAGCATGATCCATCGGCTGCGCTCAAGGGCGCCTTGAAGCCGAAAGGGCGGCAACGGCATCACAAGCCGATGCCCCGGCATGATTTGCCCGGATTTCTGCGCACGATCGATGACTATTACGGCGAGCCGCGAACGGGTCTTGCGCTCCGCTTGATCGTGCTGACGATGGTGCGAACGACCGAGCTACGTGCGGGGCGCTGGGAAGAATTTGAAAATCTCGACGGCGACGAGCCGCTATGGCGCATTCCCGCCGAGCGGATGAAGGCCCGCTTCGAACATCTCGTGCCATTGTCGCGCCAAGCGGTGGCCGCACTCAACGAGTTGCGTGCGATGCCCGGCGCCAAGGCGGAAGGCTTTCTGTTTCCGTCTCCGTCAAAACAAGGCTGCATGTCGAATAACTGCATGCTCTACGCACTTTATCGCCTCGGCTATCACGGCCGCGCAACGATTCATGGTTTTAGAGGCGTTGCCTCGACACTGCTGAACGAAGCTGGGTTCGATGACGATTGGATCGAAAAACAGCTTGCGCACGATGAACGGGACGAGACGCGCGCTGCTTACAATGCTGCGGAATATTTGGCAGGTCGCCGCTCGATGCTGCAGTGGTGGGCCGATTGGCTTGAGCAGATCAAAGTGACCGGCCGAATTGTGGTGCTCGCTCGCGAGGTGGCGGCATGACCGAGTGGGACGCTGCTGAACAGTTGCGAAGATTAAGAAGCCTCACCGGACCAATCTTCGCTGATGTCGCAGACATCGAGCGGCTTTATGTCAAGATCAACGCCACCGTAAAAGGTCACGTTGAATCTCTGCAATTCGACGAGCTTATGGCCGATCAGCCGGCCATCTTTTATGCCGAGAGGATGAATCTGAGTGAAATTATTCTCCAAGCCTCGCAGGGCATCGCGCGCTCACCGTGGGCGCTCGATGATGAGTGCAAAGCTTTATTCGGTCTCACTGTCACTGAGTTTGCCTCTCGCCTGCGGCAACTCTCCGAAATATCGACACAAGCAACCGAAGATTTTAGGCGGCAGAATATCAGAAAGTGCAAACCGAGGGATGCTGGCATTGATCGGTTGATAATGGACCTTGCCCGCATCTATTTCGAGGGCTGCAAGGCTACTCCGATACTTCGCCGAAAGAACGGACAGGCAATAGTTTCTGAGAGCTTCTGTGATCTTTTGCGCGCAACCTACGATGTGCTTCCTAACGCGTTGCATTTTAGATCATATGACAAAGAAGCCTTCATTCAGCGGGCCAAACGGATGGCTTCCAAGATTGAGCAACGCGTTGAGGCATACCGTCCCATTTTTTACCGTGATAGTGCCGTAAGATAGTATCAACAAAACGAACCATACTTATCGACTTCGCTTTTTTCTTTGCCGTCCCGCATCGTCCCCTTCGTACCCATTACTGATGGAGGGACGAATGCGAAAAGACGATATCGAAGCACCTGAATTTTACCGCCCTCTCGAAGGCGCGCGCATTTTCGGGCTCAACCGCACCCAAGTATACGACGCGATGAAGAACGGCTTACTGCCCTACCGCGAGTTCGGGCGTGGGCGGCTGATCGCGCGCACTGATTTTCTGGCTTTGATCCGCGATCGGCCTGTCATCAGGCGCGGCCAACAGACGGAGGCCGCGTGATCATGGTCGCGACTTGCATCGATCTCGACGACATTGGCCGAGGCCGCTTCGATGCCTTCCTCGGCCGCGACAAGATCGTCAGCGGATCCAAACAACCCGCGCTCGATGCCTGCCGCGTCCTGAAGGCGCTGGGTATAACCGGGACCCTGGAAGTGTTTCACGCCGGTTCCAGCGTCGTCGCCATGCGACTGGATATCGAGCGCGCCGCCGGGCTGACGGTCATCGAAAGCGTGAAGTACGGACCGAAGTTCGCGCCTTGGCATCCCTATGACCCGGCGACCCACGAAAAGGCGATTGGCGCATCAGCGTCAGAGCAAGGAGCGGCTTTCCCATGATCGCCGCTACCAACCTACCCGAAAGTCACGACGCCCGTCTGCGCTTCGACGTCAGATGCACAAAAGGAAACAACCACCGGCTGGCACCGATGGCTGTCAAAATTCGCTCAATCCAATCCAACTTAGACGGCGCGATGAATTTAGTCTGTGTCGCGCTTAACTGCAAGGTTTTTGCAGGTGCCGTCTCGATCCTTGAAAGGGACCGACATGGCACATCTCAAATCCGTACCTGACGAAGCGCGGTTAGCATCCGACATCCTTCAGCATCCCGTGTCGCTGCTGCTCGGCAATTCAACGATCGCCACGCTCGATCGCGTCGCCGACCGAGCGCTGCCGCTCCTATCGGTCGACGAAGCCCGCACGCTACGCCTCTGTTCCGCGGCCGTGATGTTCGCCGAACAGGTCTCGCGAGAAGTCGAGGATCCCCGCTTTGCTCATGAGTTTGCGTGTCTTTTGGAGGCCGCTGCTCATGGATGACCTCGCTCTGCAGGAGCCTCTTTCCGCCGATTACAGCGACTTCGGCGAGGAGTTCGAGCGCCTCATGCTGAAAGAGCTTGCGGATGTCACACAAGGCCGGGAGGCAAAAGATGTTGGACACTAAACAAGCCTCCGACGTGCGGCATTCGCTCGATGAAATCGATGAGGCGAATGTACGGACCGGCTTTCGTCTGGCCCGATCTTTGGCCCTACAGAACGCAGCGTTGGACAATCGGCTTCCGCCGGCATGCGTCCGCGTGATGGCGGCACTCTCGTATTTCATGAACGATAAGACCATGCGAGCGTGGCCGGGATACGATCTGCTCGCTGAAGTCACGGGCTACACCTACGACGTGATCGATCGTTCGATCAGGAAATTGAAGGCCACCGGTTACCTTCGGACGAAGCGACACGCGCCAATCACCGGCGGCCGTGCTCTTGTCCATTATGGCTATGGCAGAATTGATCCTGAATTTCTCGACCACTTGATCGCGGATGCCGTCGCCAAGATCAACGAGCGAAAAGCTGACCCCGACCAAAATGTCAGAGTGAACCCCACCCCGATCAAAAAGTCAGGGTCAGAAAAGCTGACTCCGACTTTTTCGTCCCTTTCTGACTCTGACTTTTTGAGCCGACAGGAACCTATAAAAAATAGGAACCCAATAAGTGAAGTAAGTCTTGCGAACTTTGGTTCGCACACCCCGGAAACAACGCTCCTTGTCATTGATGCTGGAAAGCCAGCGAAGCGCAAAGCTCGGGCTACTGGCAAGCGCCCTTGGGATTGGGTGCACGAGAGCGAGAGAGAGCGCCTAGGCGAAATTTGCAAAGCTTACGCCGCAGAACGTGGCTGGCCGTCAGGACATCTCCGAGAACGCCTCGTTGCTTTCGATAACCATCAGCGCATCCACAAATCCGTTAGTGCCGATTGGGAAGCATCGCTCCTGCAATGGCTCGGGGACCCGCGGTTTCAGCCACGGTCGAGCCGTAGCGCTGGGCGCAAAGGCTTCGCTGAAATAGCTGCCGAACAATTTGGTCTTGACGGAGATCTCTGATGGCTTTCGGAAAAACCACGCTGCCTGCCATCAAACCTCAATCAGTAACGCTGATGCCCGAGAACGGTTCGGCTATCGTTCCTACTGATCGGCCGCAAGCCGCTGTCACCCGCGCCGCAGTGGAGCTTTTAACCGCGTCCCCGACGACGGGAATGACGGAGGCAGACAAGCGCGTACTACTCGGTCTTTACATCAAAGCTGTCGCAGGTTTCGCTTTGGCCGTGGCCTTGTGGACATTGGACTGGCTTGTCTTTCACAATCCTAGGAATACTCGCAGCTTCGCGAGTTTGCCGACTGTACAGGACGTCCGTGAAGCCTGCGCGCTAACCGATCGACTGTGGCGGCGCTGGGTTGTTTGGTACTGGCTCGGTGGCAAGTGGGCAGAGACGCCCACTGATGAATTTCTAAAAAAGAACAACGGCGATCTGCTAGAGCGGTATTCCGCAGCTCGACAATTCGGCGATCCTAGTGAGCCTGGCTGCATCGTCCCTCGTGATCTGCAGATCATTTACCTTCGCGAAGAGATCGAGCGCCAACTTCCCGATATCGAAGCGGCGGACGATCGAACGCGCCAAGGCTATAGTGACGCGTTACTTTTGACGCGACCCGACGACGTTCTGGATCGAATGCCAGAAGAGGCATTCCCCCCAGGTGTGCTTGAGAAAATCCACAAAATCCGAGCTGACAGAGCCGAGCGCGCTCGCAGGGCAGCCGAGCACGAAGCGTACCTCAATTCCCTTCCTGAAGACGTGCGCGCCGTTCGCTCGACCGTAGCCTACTCGAAAGATCGATCGGGTTGGACAGAAGATCAGATCATGACTGAAACGCATAATCGTCTTTCACTCGTGGTCGCGGCGAAGGCCGAAGTAGAGGCAAGGGGTGATACGTTTTTCCGATACGATTTCGAGGACGGCGAAACGTACTTCGCGCCCCGAACATACGGGAGAGCCGAGAGAGACGCCGAGGACCGAGCGCGTGCTCTCCGGCGAACGTCTATGAGCAGATAACGCCATCCCATTTCGATGAGGACAACAATGAACCCAATCGAACAAACAACGAGAGCGGCGTTGGCCGCCTTTGCTGAGCACTTCGGCCGACAGCCCGACGAGAGCGAAGCGCTGCTCTTGGCCGCTGCGATCTCGGATTTCTACGGCATCTCTAACCCGACGAGGAGGCATTGACCGTGGCACTGGACGAACGAAGCGAAAAGATCATTGCGGCGGTAAAGGATGAGATCCGCACTCTGCTCTTTGAAAAGGCTGAGCGTATCGAGCGCATCAATGATCTGATCATGCGTGGCGTCGGCCTCTTCACCACCAAGCACGGGCGGTTTCCCACGCGAGCCGAAATCGATCAGATCGGCGAGACCGTCTTGGAACTCGTGAACGAGCACAACAAACATGGAAAGGCGGTGCACTGATGGGAGCTTTTATTCTACCGGATGGCCAGATGACAGAATTTGCCGACGAGGACTTCGAGATTGCCGCCGTCGAAATGGGTGCACCGCCTCATTTGCTCAAGACGATCGCGCGCGAAATCAGGCTCGAATTGAACAAGCACGGCGGCATCAATTGCGACGAGAAAACGGGAGACCAGATCTTTCTGGCTGTTGCGCGTCGCTACGGCCTCTGTGATGACTCTGATCTCCCGCCCGAAGATCGAACGAATTAAGGACCCGCATCACATGGCAAAACCGCCCCGCTTGAAAAGCTTGCCGCCACGGTTGGCAACTCTGCCGTCACGCTTATCCGCAGCGCCCAAGCCTGCCGCGACGCGACAGGAACGCGAACGGAACCGCCTCAACGAGCGCGAGGGCGCCGTCGCGTGTCGCGCCTGGTATCACAGCTCCCGTTGGCAACGGCTGCGTTTGGAAATTTTTAAGCGCGATCTGTACGTCTGCCAAGCCACAGGTATCATTCTAGGCGGAACTCATCCCGCTCCCAATTCTCCGGTATGCGACCATAAAATCCCGCACAACGGCGACCCCGAGTTATTCTGGTCGCCGAGCAATCTTTGGACGGTCAGTAAGCATTTCCACGACAGCAAAAAGCAGGCGCTCGAGAAGGGCGACCAGACGGCTGCGATCCATCCGAAATGGTTATCCCCGTCCATCATACCGCTCACCATTGTGTGCGGCCCGCCGGCATCAGGGAAGTCAACCTACGTTCGCCAACACGCCGGCAGCAAAGACTTGGTCATCGACCTCGATGTCATCGCCTCGCAGATCTCAGGTGAGCCTCAGCACGCCTGGGACCGCACCCGATGGCTCAATGCGGCGCTGTACTTCCGCAATGACATGATCGGCGGCCTATCCCGTCCATCCGACTACGAGGTCGCCTGGCTGATCGTCGCTGAGCCTAACGCCAACCATCGGCAATTCTGGGCCACGGCCCTACAGCCTCAACGCATCGTCGTCTTAGAGACCGACGCAGCCACATGCCTTGCCAATGCTGGCAGGGATGAGGGCCGCGATCTGGAGCGGACACAGGCCGTCGTCAGTGCGTGGTGGCAAGACTATGAGCGACGGACTGGTGATGAGCGCATTGCGTGGCCGTGGCCGACGCCGTGACCAGGGGGGGGGAGTTGCAAATGCACAGAGCGGCGTTTCTTTCGCACCCGCGTCCCAAATATTCGCAGATTTTTTTCCCGCCTCTGAAAAATAAATCAAACGGCGACGTGAAATCAAACGGCCAAGCCACGAAATTTAAAAGAGATTTTCTCCTTTTGAAAAATCCAAAGACGAGCCGAAATCAAAATTCAGTACGCAGCGCACGCATCTGCGTACCAGGCGCGTACCTTCGGGGGAAAACCGATGGCAACTGACCTCGTCAAAACCGCGATCTCACTGCCCGAAGACACCCGCCGATCGCAGAGCCGCGAACGCGTGACCCGCCATCGACGTCGTCGCCATGCCGGGGAATTCTGCATCACCCTTCAGCTTCCGGCCGCAGAGACCGAGGATGTTTTGATTGAACTCGGCTTCCTTTCCGCAGCGCTTGCCGACGACCGGACGGCCGTTCGTGATGCTCTCGAACGGTTCGTGCGCGGCGCGATCCTCGGCGGAGCATCATCGCTGTAACGCGTTTCAAACTCGTCCTTCGCGTTCGCGTACAATGATTTGCAGAATTGTTGTCGGGGGAATGGATGCACGGCCAAATCCTGTCGGATGCCGAGATCGTCGAGATTCATAATCTCATGGTCGAACAGTGGAAAGCCGCGGGCCATGCGCCTGATGCGCTCCGAGATCCGCAACGGCGCGGTGAATTCACGATCAACCTCGCTCGGGCGATAGAGAACGCCATATTGCAACGCGTGGCACCCGAGATGGCGCACCAGGAGATCAACTAAAATGGACCGCGCTTATTCCAGACTTACGATCAAACGCGTCTCAGAAGATGACCGGATCATCGAAGGTATCGCCACAACGCCTTCCGTCGATCGCCAAGGCGATGTCGTAGAGCCATTAGGCGGCAAATTTAAGGTGCCGCTGCCGATGCTGTTGGATCACGATTCACGCCAGGCAGTCGGGCAAGTCATTGAAGCACGAGCCACGTCGGCGGGCATCGAATTTCGCGCGCGCATTGCGAAGATAGCAGAGCCCGGCGCAGCAAAAGATCTCGTTGATTCGACGTGGCAACTTATCAAGGCGCAGCTTCGCGGCGCCGTATCGATCGGCTTCCGATCATTGCCGGACGGGGTTGAAATTATGCCGAATGGCGGCGTCCGTTGGAAGTCTTGGGAGTGGTTGGAGTTGAGCTTGGTTTCAATTCCGGCAAACGCCGATGCCAGGATATTCTCAGCAAAATCTATGTCCGATGCCACCCGCGAAATTGCAAAATACGATCGGCTTGGTTTGCGTGGGACTGTCGATGTGATGCGTTCAGCCGGCAAAAAGGGGCGCATCATCAAGCTGACAGAGGCTCAAACAAGCGTGAAAGCGCAGCCGAGAACTTTGCGCCTTACAGAGCGCGAAAAGCTAGAAATCGCGATGGTGAAAGAGCAATTGGCATCGCAACGGCGGCGAGCAGCGGCTGGCGTTACAAGCTGCGTAGTGCGTTTGACTGCAGAAGAGCTTCGCCGCGCGCGACGGGGACGGTGACATGCGGTTCGCCCGTCGCTGGGAGCATCGCGACGTGGCATACCTGCCGGGCGGGTTTGAGCGAATGGCCCGCCCGGTGGGGTTAGACGAATGCGAGGGAGCGCTCATCGATGAGCTTCGACGGTAAGGCTTTCGGGGAAGAGGTTGTCGCAGCTGTAAGGGCGCTCGTTGACCGCGACCTCGGACAAATTCTTGATCGGCTGCAACGGGTCGAGGGGCGTTTAGATCGGATTGATCAGCGGATTGACGCCGTGGCCTTGCGCGGCGTTCCGGCTGTAGACGAAAGCGCGATCGTTGCTCGGGTAATCGATGCCGTGAGGCCTTACGTCGATGTCCGAGTTCAAGAAGCCTTTGCCGAGATCCCGATGCTTAGCGCGGAAGCCGTTCGGCCATTGGTCGAACAGGAAGTTTGCGAGGCAGTTGAGCGCCTGAAGCGCGAAAAGACTGCGAACCGCCTCGTTGCTTCGATGGTGATCAATCGCTCAGGAATGCTCATCGCCCAGACCGACGACGGCGAGTATCGCAATCTGGGCGCCGTAGCTGAGCCACAATCGGAGGCTCATTGGTTCGACGAGGCGATCACACTTGGTGTGAAGGCTCTGCCGGCGCCGGCCATGCGAGGGGGATCTGATGCCGCCAGCCGTCCGTCGCACGCTTGAAAATCAGGTCTTGAGATTTCTTTGCGCCGCGAGTGCAGCGGTGATTTTACTGGCAAGCTGGCCGCGTTGAGGGCTCCACCTACTTTCGCCGGCACGTCAGCCGATTCTCTGACATGCTGCGTGGAAGTCTTCTGTTGCGCGGCAGATCTTACCTCGTCGAGGAGCGATTAATCTCGCTGCCCTACCCTCGCGCGGCGCTAACCACAGATATCCATATCTAGATGGGGCACATCAGCGTAGGATGGTTCGCGTTGGAAAGCTTTGGTCTCTCAATAACCGAAGTTGGATAGCTAGCACACGAAGGCTAGACTATGTCCCGGTGAATGCATTTCCATTCTGATTACTACTATTTCGCTGTGATTAAGGGGAATTCGAACCGAACAACAAGAGCGTTTCCTGGATTTGTCATGCAGGCTCGGTCGCTGGATCGTGTTGGATTGGAAAATAGATGATTCATTGGAAGCCGATTGCAGAATACGTAGAGCCCAATTGGGTAAAGCTCGGTACGGTCTTACCGCCGTCTCTCTTTTGGCGCCCAAACAAGGGGGCGACGCTCGGTTATATTAGGGATGGAGAACTCTTCGATCTGAAATGGATCTATGTCTCTGATGCGAACAAAGTAACTGACTTTTCGATCGTGAATGAGCCTAGCGATAACATTACGACCCTGAACGTTGCTCGATTGGGCGGACCACAAAAAGGCTGACACTCGGCTCCAAACTGCATTGTGTGTTTTCCCAAACCCCTTCAGCCGATTTTTCTTCTCAGCCGCCATTTCACGGGTCTCTCCGATAGAAGCGGATGGGCGATAGAAAGTTCAGAGTATGCAGCATCGCGGCATCGATTTCTCAGTAAAACCCATAGGACCTACGGAATGGCATTGGCGATGGATCGTCTATCGACGCCAGCCTCAAGGCTCAATGGCTTTGGGCGAGGTTATGGGGACCAGCGAAGACGCCATAGCCGTCTGTAAGAGCGAGATCGATAAGGGTCTCGATGGGGAAGGCCGTCAAGACAAAGCGAAATCCAGAAGCGTAACGCCGCTATAATGAGCGTTTTGAAGTCGCTCCACAGACGACCCTTCGCACTCCTGGGTTTTGTCAGAATGGGAGCCATTCGGACGACAGAAGCACCACCGTTCCGGCAATCCCGGCCACTACGATGGAAACCGATAGGCTTTTTAACGAGTAGATGGAGCGCTGCCCCGTGGCATCGCGGGCAGATTCTGTTGTGTCGTTCGATTTAGGATCCGTTCGAGC
The DNA here is from genome assembly GCF_000253295.1 of Hyphomicrobium sp. MC1. NCBI lineage: Bacteria > Pseudomonadati > Pseudomonadota > Alphaproteobacteria > Hyphomicrobiales > Hyphomicrobiaceae > Hyphomicrobium > Hyphomicrobium sp. MC1. The sequence goes on from NC_015717.1 coordinate 822,486, forward strand.
CATCACGGCAATCGCAGTATGGAGCGACTGGGCTTTGTCCTTTGCCGGACGTTAGCAGGTCTGACGACAGCTGGGGCCGCTCCTTCAGATTTAAGTTCGCGGCGGAGCCTTTCGAACTTTTCATCGTACCTCGTCTTTTTCGATAACCTGATCGCGCGAGCGCGATCGGTGAACTCACCGATGTTCATGTTAGCCTTTTTGTCTAGAGTAATGGCGCGCCAAACTCATTTGGCCTGCGCACTCAGATGCGGACATTGGCCGCCAACATAACTATAACAGATTTCAAATGATCTTGTTCCTTTAATTTTAAAGAACGAGCGACCGAGAGCGCACTGAACGCCAATCTTCATCGTTATGTTTTGAACATTTCACTGGAACAACCTTCACAACCAAGATGTTGACTAAGTATCGCCTGTGCAATGGCTCAGGCTTCCAGGTCCATGCATATCCATCGCGCTTCGCAATATCCATAACCGCGTGTTGGTCGTTACACCCAAAACATCGAACGTGTGATCGAGCGCGTTGTCTGCGAAATTCTTGTGCTCGGGCTCTAAGCGTTCCATCGATCGCCGTCACGAGGACGTTGACACCGCCTTGCGAGGCTATTTTAGTGTCGCCGAAAGCGGAACTGAGCCATGCGCGCACGGCGAATTGTGCAGACCGGTGCATTTGACCCGGAAGACGTGGAGCGTCTTCAGACGGCGTTAGAGGCTGCGTGGCTGCAGGTGGAAGAGTCCGTGTCCCAGAGAGAACGTGAAGCCGCACGCGAGCACCTTGCAACGGTTGTCGTCTCCGCCGGAAACGTATCCGATCTTGACGCCGAAGAGCTTGCGACCGTCGCCGTTCGAACATTCTTATCCATTCGCGCAAGCACGCAGTCACCGCCCTGACTTTTGGGAAACGCCTCACATCCGCCACACACATGTTATCATGTGTAAATTGCATGACGCGCTGGGCATGATAGAAAAAGCCATCTGCAATGCATGTTGAGAATCAACGGATGGTCAAGAACCTGCCCCCGTCGCGGCAAGAGCGTGTGCAAATATCAATCTGGATCAGCCCGGAACTTCGCGCAGCCATGAAGGTCACGACGGCGGAAAATCAAACGAGCCTGCAAGATGCCATCGAGGGATTTTGCGAAACCTACGCCGCAGCGGCACTGAAGCGGATGCGTCGAAAGTCTCTGGATTGATCCTCCACCCGAGAGAGACGACATGGAAAAGCATTCACGTCGAAATGCAATAGCACTGATGGCCGGCGCTGTTCCTGCTCTTGCCTCAACCGTTCCAGTGATCGCAACCGTAAGCGGTGCGAATGCGGGATCCGTTGCCATTGATGGGCCGGACGAGTATTCGCCTAAGATAGCCGCGGCGTTTGCAAAGTGGCAGGCGCTCGTCCAGGACTATAGAGAGGCGGAAGCCGCCATCCACACGGCCTATGATAGATACGCCGCCATCAAACCGGAAATTCCGGCCGAGCTTCTGACTGGCCGCGCCGCGAAATTCTGCTCGCATGGCGGAATCAACCTTATCGGGATTGAGCGAGAAGCGGTACGCTATCCGTCAGACCCGGGACTGGCGCATGCCGTCGAGGTCGCGCGTCAGTGCCGCAGGGCTACTGATGCGGCAGCTGAGAAGGTGGGGCTAAAGGCATTCGATGATGCTGCAGCTGAAGCTTCGGAGGCAGAGAGTGACGAGTTTCTCGTCTTCCTTTCTGTGCCGCCCGTAACAAGGGCCGACGTTGGGCTGCAAGCCAAGCACCTGAAGGAATGGCTTCTCCAATGCTCCAACGAACGGCCGGTGGAGGCGTGGCTTGAAGCTCTGACGGGCACGACTTGGCCAAACGAAACGGATGACGCATCGGATGTGGAGGTCGCTCATGTCTGATCAACAATGGCCCGAGTTCCACCGCTGGTACGAACTCACGATGGAAGAACAGCGCATCTATGCCGAAGAAGACGAGTGTGACCGCGATCGACTGCTTGACGCGGTAGACGAAGAACGAGGACCGCTCGAGCGAGCAATGCGGAGCCGCACACCTCAGAACCTGCAGCAACTTGGCATGCTTGCAGTGATCGAACTCCGATATGCCGACAAGCGCGATGATGCCGATATTCCCTATACCGGCTTTCTCGCGTTCGGCATCTCGGAGCGAGCCGCGCATTTGACCGAAGGGGTGTTGAAACTGGCAATAACGCAAAATCTTTTGCCGGGCGTTGTTATTCACGGAGGCTTTTGACCGTCGTCTGCCTTTGAGGACAACAAAAAAGCCCGGCCATTGCTGACCGGGCTTCTATCGTTGCGAGAATGTTACGCCGACATCCGTGCGCGCTGGCTGTAGTCGTAGGCCGTGCTCACTGGCAATTCCGGGAATTGAGCTTTGATCTCTCCCCCGGATGGTGCCCGGCCGTGCTTTTCTCGGAATGCTTCCGAAAAGTTCACAACCGTTTTATCGGCTTTCCGACCCCTGCGGCGCCCGCCTTTCGGAGGGACTGGTGTATTTCCCGGAATTTCTGATTTCCCGGAAACCGACGCATCGTTGGCCGGAACCGGGACGGAGCGTTCCGGGATTTCCGGGCGGCTGGCCTCAGCCTTCCGAGAAGTCCGGAAGGCAAAGCCGAACGCTACGATCGAACCGACTTCGAAGAACAGGGTCGTTGCGAACGGCATCAGCAAGACGAGCGCCGCAACGATCTGATCTTTCGTCCCAGGTACGTGCAAGAGCATGGCGATCTCTGCCATGGCTACCGCTTTCGCGTTGACGGGCTTCTGAGGGCCAAGGGCGGCGATCTCGCGTTCGAGCTGTTCGATCACGATCTCAACGTCTTTGGCGTTCCGCTGCCAGTCTCGGCAGTTGCGGCCGCAGCCACGCTTGCCGGTCTCTTTCTGAACCTGATCGTCCGCGTAGGCTTTGCGGGCCTTGGCTGCCTCCAGGTCTTCGTTTTTCTCGACGATCTTTTTGTTGGTGTCTTCGACCGAGAGCGTTGTGGTGCCCTGGGCCTCCGCTTGGCGCCCGACCGATGAATAGACGACGAGAGCGGTACCGGAGAGGAACAGTACAAGAAAGCCGATCGCCGCGAAGACATGACGGGCGCGAGCTGCGTCCACCATGAGATGGCCGGCGGTGATCGTGCCGAACACTGTCAAAATCGTGAGCCACTGTCCTGACTGCCACTGCGTCGGAGAGGTCAGGTCTTTGTCCAGGAGGATCGTGAGGCCTCCGATTGCAAACGCCACGCCTGCTACGAGAGCGAGGGCGCGGCCGTCTTTGAGGAAGTTGTTCATCGGCCGATCTCCTCGGCCAACATGCTGACGGTGATCCACAGTCCAGCCGCGACGAATGCCGCAAGCGGGACAAGAATGCCAATTAGTGCTATGTCATTCATAGTTTTGATCCTGGTGATATCAGGGTTGGGACAAGGCCTCGTTCGGTGTTTGCTGCACCGTCCGGGGCCGCTTTGTTTCTGATGGGTCTCATCAGGTGGCGCGTGACGCCACGAGGCCGGGCAAAGCTTCGCCACTGGCCTTTCGACCTTTTCATCGCTTCGCCGGTCGTCTCTGAGTATCCCCGTTCCGCTTCGCGGCGCCCGTTTTGGCGTCTCTTGCTTGGCGTCTCAGTTCGGGTAGAGGCCTGCACAATGCGTCTTAATACCATTAATATAATAACATAATTAGCGCATGTCAAGAAGGCTTGACTGAATTATTTTATTAGAATAATTATTGTGCATGGAAAACGTGAGCCAGGAAATGTCAGAAGTACCGCGTAGGGGACGACCGCCATCAGGCCGAAAGACCGTCTATCAGGTTGCGTTAGACGATGATCCGCACGGAGAGACCATTGCCAAGATCGCGGAGGCAGAGGGCAAATCCACAAGCGCCGTTATCCGCGAGCTTGTTATCGAGGGACTTGGACGCAGAAGGCGCAACCGATGAATGACAATTCTGAACTGCACCGGGCTATTGAGAAGTTCAAGCGTGGCGGTGGCCAATACGAAGACGCGCTCAAAGTTTTGAGCGGGGCCTACATTGCGAAAACGCGGGACGCTGAGGTCGTTGCCAACGTCCAGCATAAGCTCGCGGCGAAGGCTCTCAAAAAGGGCAACTGATGGGCGACCTCTTGAGAGCCTGCGATGACCTCGCGTTAGTCCGCATAGACGGTGACGACCTGATGCGCTGGGCAGCCACCGCTAGGCGCTTGGAAGCCGTCAGCCCTGTCGTTTCGGCAACGGTCAACAGTCTCCACGGAAACCGTTGTCACGGAAGCTTGGCGCGATGTGCCGATGCAGCTAGATTTGCCGCTGAGATCGCCGACGAGCCAGAGCGAACAATCGCTATCGCTCTCGCCGAGGATTTCGAACGGCACGCGATGCAAGGGCACTGACGGGGCAATGTTTTTCAGGAGCGCAGCCAAGGCCCGAGATCCTGCCCCGGACTACCGGCCCGTGCCCCTGGCCCCGGTACCCGGCCCGACACCCTGCCCCGCCTCGCCGGCCTCACCCCCTGGCACCCCTGGCCCAGGTACCCGGCCCGAGGCCCTGGCCCGGCACCCTGCCGCGGGAAGCCATGCCACATCGCGCGGAAAGCCGTCTAGGAGGCCCGCCACGATCTTTCGGCTATGCCGCGAACCGGCAAACCCGGCTCGCCTGCAGGCCGCGAAATTCCTTCGGATCTTGCGTGAAACAATTCCGGAGGCGACAGGCTGCTGGCTGATTGTGAGCGACCTCGCGAAGTCATACCGAGAGATAGCTGCGCAAGAAGGATGGCCCGTGTTGCGCTGGGCTGAGATCGGCTGCGAGCTTGCGAAGCTCACTCCGCGAAAAACGATCAAGCTGAACCGCAAAAAGCATGTGGCATACCGCCTGCGCTAGACGGTTTGTTGGTTTCATCGTTGGTCTCGCGCTTTCCGTCCATACCTTATGGCATTGATGTAGCTATTATTTCATGCTGCAATATGAGCGACACTCTCCCGCCATTGTTGTCAGAAGTGCCGTTTTGACGACGATTAGCTTCCTCTGGTGTTCCTCCATATTCCCCACCCGCTTTCGTAACGCGGCGGAGCTTCGAGCCGTGAACGGTCACTTGGTTCTATAAGGCTGACATATATTACCCGGATACAATTGACGAAGGTATTTCGTCCGGGTATTAATGGCGCGGGCGTCTGGGCAAGCGCGACACGTTCGATTTCCTAAACAGCCCCTGCGGGTCAACGATTGCTGTCTTCTGGTTTGTTGCCGGAGGTGGCCATCGCGGTCGCGCGGTCAGCGATACATCCCATTCAAGGAACCGCCATGAGCAGAACCGACTCGACATCGTATCTCGAACCGACACAGGCCGCGGGGCGCCAGTTCGTGCAGCGCGATCTTTCCGGCCCCGTCGTCATGCTCAATCTGCTGAGGTTCAGGGATGTCGCCGATTATTCAGGCCACCCTGAACTGGCGCCTGCTGTGCCGATCAGCGGTGCACGAGCATTCGATCGCTACGTTGAGCATACGCTGCCCTTCTTGCGCGAAAGCGGGGGCGATATCTTGTTTCTCGCCAAGGGCGGCGCCTTCCTGATCGGCCCCGCCGACGAACGGTGGGATCTGGCAATGCTGGTCCGGCAGGCCAGTGTTGCTTCGTTTCTCTCCTTCGCCGCCCATGCAGGGTATCTCGCGGGGCTTGGCCATCGCTCGGCAGCGGTGGAGGATTCCCGCCTACTCCCGCTATCGGAAATGCCATGTCGCACGCCTGCTGAGGGAATGCAGGCATGAATACAATAATGGCCAACGGCATTGAACTCGCCTGGGACAGTTTTGGCGATGCCGACGCCGAAGCATTCCTGCTGAGCGTGCCGAAGGAATTTCGAGGAGTCGATAGGCGAAACGCTGTTGGGGACGGGCGACCGCCGCGCGTCACACGCCCGTCCCTTCACATCGAATCTTATGGCTGCGGCCTAGGCGTTTCTACCGTACTGGGCGGGAGTATCGGGTAGGTGACTTGGGGTTGCTCGCCCGTCAGCGACTCCAGGAACGAGGTGATGTTGCTAATTTCCGCGTCCGTGAGGTGTTGGCCGAGTTGGCTTGTGCCCATGACAGCAACTGCCTGACGAAGATCCCATGATTTCCCCGTATGGAAATATGGCATTGTCAGCGCAACATTACGGAGCGGCGGGACGCGAAAGACATATTCATCGCTGACCGTGTGCGTGACTTGGAAGCGCCCCTTATCATCAGGCGGCAGGAAATCAGCACCTGGTTTTTCGACTACGCCAAAGGGCGCATACATTTGCCCGCCGACATTTATGCCCGCATGACAGGACGAGCATCCCTTGCTCATGAAGAGCTGCAAACCTTCTTTTTGCTCTGGAGTAAGCGCTGCTTCATCGCCTCGCAAATACTTGTCGAAGGGAGCATTGGGGGTGATCAGCGTCGCTTCAAAGGCCGCAATCGCGGTTGCGACGTTGGACATCGTAATGCGATCGGCGTCAGTAGCGAAGGCCGCTTCAAAAAGCTTGCTGTAGCCAGGAATTCCTTTCAACATTTGAATAGCGTGTTCGGGGGTGATGCCCATCTCGATTGGATTCTGGATCGGCCCACCAGCTTGGGCTTTCAAGTCAGCGGCGCGGCCATCCCAAAATTGCGCGACGTTAAATACTGCATTCAAAACTGTGGGTGCATTTCGGCCGCCGTGTTGCCATTTGTGCCCAATCGAGTTTGGAAGCATGTCGACGCCTCCAAGCCCAATTTGATGGCAGGTGTTGCAGCTGATGTTATGACTTTGCGAAAGGCGCGGATCGAAATAGAGAGCTTTGCCGAGGTCCACCATCGCTGGCGTAGAGACAATGCCTTTAATCACTGGCGGGGTGAGAGGAATAGGAGCGAAGGTGGCTTGGGCCTGCTTCATGAGAGGGTCATCGGCAGCATCCACCGACATCGCGACCGCAGAAGTCGCGACCACTGTCAGAATTGTAAATAGTCGCATGCGCTTCTCCTTCTCGCCAACCCCCGCGAACAAAAAACTAACGCATCAACCATTGATGGACTTGATTTCGCGCAATTGGAATTATCGGTCAGGATGACCGCGCGAGGTGATTCAGAAATCACCCTTCGCAGCAGCTATCCCCGAGGACAACTGCTGCCCACGAAGCATTGACGGTCACACTCGTTTTCTTCCCGTTATCATGGCTTTGATCAAATTTTCCCCGTGCTCGACGCTGGCAAAGATGACGCCGACTACATGCAAAGCGACAAGTCCGAGCGCTAAAGTAAGCGAGGCCCTCTTGCACCTCCTCCATCGGCTTGATCGATCACGCCATCGTTGGGGTCGCCGCTGCTTTGGCGGCTTCGAATTGACGGACGGCGTCGACAGCGTGGGCGGCATACATCACTGAGGGGCCAGCGCCCATATAGATCGCCATGCCGAGGGTTTCGAAGATTTCAGCATCGGTCGCTCCTTGAGCGACGGCCGCTTTGGCATGGAAGGCGATACAATCTTCACACCGGACGGCGACGCCGATCGCGAGAGCGATTAGCTCCTTGGTTTTGGTATCGAGGGCGTCAGCCTTGGCCGCGGCCTGAGCGATGGCGCCGAAGCCTTTCATCACGTCAGGTGCGCCAGCGCGAAGTTCTTTCAAGGTGGCGCTGACGTTTTTCGTGATCTCCATATAGTCGGTTTTCATGTCCGTCCGTTCCTCATTGGCTAACGCACAAAATCGCCGTGTGTGAGGGAGCCGCTATGATGTGCGTCAAGGTCCGTCATCAGCAGGGTTCGCCTCGACGAATTCAAACCGGCGGTGCTATTAGAAATCGACTAACCATCGACGCCTGAAGATTAGGCTCTCACGGGTTGAGGAGACGGGAATATGCGGCTTCGTTTGTTTGTGGCGTTCGTGGCAATCGTTGCGGCCACTCCGGCTGCGATGGCGATGGAGCCCGTCCATTATGTTTGCGCCGACAAAACGGAGCTAACGGCGACGTTTCACATGTCGCCAAGCGCCGCCCATCTTGTGTTCGCCGGTTCGGGCGAGACGATGAACCTGCCGCAAGCACCGTCTGCCGACGGTGGCCGCTATGTGAAGGGCGATACCGAGTTCTGGATCAAAGGCAGGGACGCGACGCTGACGCGCGGCGACAGTAAGACGACCTGCAAGAGCTGACGGTCCGCTCTGCCTGGCCGCGAACCGCGTAGAAGCTTATTGTGGCGACGGTGAGGTCTTGAGTTTTGAAATTCGGATCAGTGTCGAACCGCCGACGCCCGACGTCGTCCGGCACTCGAAACGATCGCCGTTGATGTCGTAGATCGCGTTGTTGTCATCGGAGGCCATGGCGCGCTGCGCGCAAAGGACCGAGCCGCTGCGGATGGCTGATCTGCTGCTCGCCATGACGATAGCGCCCGCGGATGAGACGTGATCGTAGAAGTCGGACGACGGCCATGTCGCGTTCGCTTTCGCCGTCAGCTCGGGTGCTTTGTCGACATCGCTGACGCAGGTCACAGTCAATTCGTCAACGCCATCCGCTTTCAGTGCGACCACGACCGATTGATCCTGGGTATTGCGTTCGGCGACGGCGATTTCGGGGTTTTGGGCGTGGACGTTCGCGGCCAGAGCGTCACACTCATCGGCGCGTGTCGGGGCCGCCCAGGCGATAGCCAAAGCCGCGGTCAAAATCGTCGTTCGCCAAACACTCATTCGTGTCCTCTCAATTCCGCGATGCAGAGACCCTACACATCGTGGCGGAAGTAGTCTGCTAAGCCAAACAGGCGACCAACTTATGGCAGCTGGCTGAACGTCAGAAAACAGCAAACTTCTTAGGCAGTCGCGGCGGCCTGAACAGGCGCGGACGCCGACGACAGGAACGTGTGAAGCGCGGCGACGACCTGTGCGCCTTCACCGACTCCGGCTGCGACGCGCTTGATCGAGCCGGCGCGCACGTCGCCGATGGCAAAGATACCGGGGATGCTAGTCTCCAGAGACGCGCAGTCTTCGCCCGCGCCGACGCCCGTCAAGACGAAGCCTTTGCGGTCGAGCTTGACGCCGGTCTCGGCCAGCCAGCCGGTTTCGGGATCGGCACCGATGAACAGAAAGAGGTGGCGGACGCTACGGCAAACTTCGTCGCCGGACGGAGAGCGCCACGCGATCGTTTCGAGGATGCCATCGTTACCTTCGAGGCGCGTGATTTCCGAATTCGTATGGATATCGACGTTGGGTAGGCCTTTGATCCGGTCAACGAGATATTGCGACATCGAGAGCGAGATATCGCCGCCGCGCGCGAGCAACCAGACTTTTTTGGCGCGGCCTGCGAGGTAGACGATGGCCTGTCCGGCGGAATTTCCGGCGCCGACGAGGACGACCTCCTGCTGCGAGCACAGCTTGCCTTCGATCGGAGACGCCCAGTAGTGGACGCTGCTGCCTTCGAAATCGTGCAGGTTCTCGACGCCGAGGCGGCGATAGCGGACGCCGGTCGCGACAACGACGGTGCGCGTGCGGACGTATTGGCCGTCCGCGAGACGCAGCGTGAAACTGGTGGTGCTGCCGCTGCCATGTGTTTCGAGGCCGACGACCTCCGAGGGAATGGCGAATTCGGCGCCAAACTTCTGCGCCTGATTGAAGGCGCGCGCCATCAAGGCCATGCCGGTTATTCCGGTGGGAAAGCCCAGATAGTTTTCGATGCGCGAGGACGCGCCGGCCTGCCCGCCGAACGAGCGGCAATCGAGAATAAGCACCGACAGTCCTTCGGAGGCGGCATAAACGGCTGCGGCCATGCCCGCCGGTCCCGCACCGACGATCGTTACGTCGTAGAGGCGGTTTTCATCGAGCGGGCCAACGAGGCCAAGGCAGCGGGCGAGCTTCAATTCGGTCGGGTTTTGCAGAAGGTCGCCGCTCGGGCAAAGCACGATTGGAAGTGAGGATGGATCGACGTGGAAGCGCTCGATAAGGCAGCGTGCTTCCGGATCGTTTTCAGGGTCGAGGTCAACATGAGGATGGCCGTTGCGCGACAGGAAGTTCTGCAGGCGGATAACGTCGCTGTTGCCTGCGCGGCCGACGATGACAGGGCCTGCTCCCGTTTCCAGGAGGCCGACGCGACGCAAGATCAGTGCACGCATGATCCGTTCGCCAAGCTCGGCTTCGGCGATGAGAAGGGCGCGCAGTCTCGATGGTGCGATGACGAGCGCTTCGACCGCCGTCGTCGCGACGGCATCAACGAGCGAGGGACGGCCGGACAACTGCGCAAGTTCTCCCATGAACGAGCCCGGTCCGTGCGTGACGATGGGCGTGTCATGCCCCTTCATGTCGCGCTGGGTGACATCGACGCTGCCGCTCAGCACGATGATCACACCGGCGCCGACCTTGCCGACCTGCGCAAGCGCATCGCCTGCGGCAAAGGATTCGATCTCTCCGAAACGGCGTACGCGCTCGATCTCGTATGTTTCGAGATGCGGGAACATCTGCTCGTGCCGATTTGCGGTGAGGGAACGCACGTTGGAGGTCATGGCAACTCGCATTTACGTCGTTATAGGTATTCAATATTCACGACTGCGGTGTTGCGCAACGAAATAGGGCGGATAAAGCCCGGATAAAAGCGCGGCAGGTCATGGAACTGAAACGCCGCCGGCGTCGTTGTCAGTCCCGTTGCGATGTATCTTGGGACAGGGAGATCAGGGTGTCCGATAAAATTCTCGTTTTTTACGGTTCATATCGCAGCGATCGGATGGGCATTCGGCTTGCCAATTTTCTCGTGTCGCGCTTGAAGCAGCGCGGCGCCGATGTCGAATTGATCGATGCGAAAGCCGTGAACCTGCCGATGCTTGACCGGATGTACAAGGAGCACAAGCCCGGCACTGCGCCTGCGGCGCTGGAAGAGCTGGCGCAGAAGATCAAAGCCGCGGACGCATTTTTATTCGTGGTCGGCGAATACAATTGGGGCATGCAGCCGGGCCTCAAAAACCTCACCGATCATTTTCTTGAAGAATGGTTCTGGAGACCGGCGGCGATCGCGAGCTATTCGGCCGGACGCCTGTCGGGCGTTCGTTCGGCGACGGCTTGGCACGGGACGCTTTCGGAAATGGGAATGATCGTCGTTTCCAGTACGCTATCGGTCGGTCCGATCGGGCAGACGCTCGGCCCCGACGGCGAGGCGATGGGTGAAGGTGGCAAAGCCTTGGAAAAGATGTTTCCGCGTTTTGCCGACGATCTTTCCTGGTGGACGGAAGCAGCCAAGGCCCAGCGGGCGAAACGGGCGCCACCTTACTGATATTGTGAAGCTTCGCTTGGTGCGTCTGGCGTTGTTTTTCAGATGGCGCTTTCGTCGGAACTGCCTTATCGGAGGAAAATAGACTGGGGTTGGCCGAGCATTGATGGGCGCGAATTCTTCGAAACTTTTGCGCGTTACATACGTATTCGCAGCGGCCGGCGTGTTGACGCTTGTCGTGCTCGTCGCTGTTTCCTTCTGGCTTTTAGAGAAGACCAGCGCCTCGACGCAGAATGTGATTGTCGCCCGTGAGCAGCTGACAGCGCTGTCGCAGCTGTTGTCGTCAATTCAGGACGCCGAAACCGGTCAGCGTGGGTATCTGTTGACGGGTGAGAGCCGTTATCTGGAGCCCTACAACATCGCGATCAAGAACGTCCCGCAGCGGATGGCGGATGTCCGCGACCAATTCAAAGACCAGCCGCAAGCCAAGGGCAGACTAGATGAGATTGCGGCGGCGACTGCCGCGAAACTTCAGGAGCTTGCATCCACTGTCGAATTGCGGATGGCGGGCAAGTCCAACGAAGCGCTAGCGGTGGTCAACACCGATCGCGGCAAGAACCTCATGGATGACATCCGCAAGCTCGTGGCGGAACAGACCGAGGTGGTCGAAACGGAATTAACCAAGAGCATTCAAAGCCAGCAAGACAACGCCGTTCTTGCTCGATGGTTTACGTTGGGAGCTGGCGTCGTCATCCTGCTGGCGGCTCTTGGTGCCGCCGCGACGATCTTGCGATACACGCGCGCTCTGTTGGCAACTCGCGGCAAGATGGAGCAGCTCAATATGGGGCTTGAGGAGCGCGTTAAGGAAAGGACAGCGGACCTTCAGCGTGCGAACGATGAAATTCAGCGCTTCGCCTATATCGTCAGTCACGACCTGCGAGCGCCGCTCGTGAATGTCATGGGGTATACCTCAGAGCTCGAAGCGGGGCTGGCGACGCTTGCGAGCCTTTGCGAGGACCCCAAGCTCGTTGAACTGGAATCAGGGCCAGCCGCCCGGACCGCGATCCGTGAGGACTTGCCGGAATCGATCGGGTTCATCCGGACATCGACACATAAGATGGACGGGCTGATCAAGGCGATCCTGAAACTGTCGCGGGAAGGGCAGAGAATTCTCCGGCCCGAGACGGTCGACCTGGAAGAATTTTTTGATTCCGCCATCGCAGCTGTGCAGCACCGGGTTACGGAAGCGGACGGCGAGATCGAGGTTTTGCGGCCGATGCCGACGATCGAAACCGACCGTCTGGCTCTTGAACAGGTTTTCGGCAACCTTATTGATAATGCACTGAAATACACTATGCCGGGACGCGCGCCCAAGATCATGATTGAGCAGGTTCCGAGCCGCTGGGGTGCAATCGTCATTGAGGTTCGAGATAACGGTCGCGGCATCGCCGCCGACGATGCTGAACGCGTGTTCGACCTCTTTCGGCGCGCCGGAGCACAGGATAAACAAGGCGAAGGCATCGGCTTGGCGCACGTCAAGACTTTGATCCGCCGCCTCGGGGGTGAGATCACGATGACGTCTGAACTCAAACGAGGCACGACGTTCCGCGTCATGCTGCCTCGTAAACTGCCGGAGAAGCCGAATGCCCAATAGTGAAGGTAAGGCGGTCCAGATCGTCATGATCGAGGACGACGCGGGACACGCGCGCCTCATCGAAAAGAATATTCGGCGCGCAGGCGTCAACAACGACATTATTCCATTTGCGAACGGGACGGATGCGCTGACCTTTCTGTTCGGGCCGAACGGCAGCGGCGAGACGAGTGCGCGCAAGCATCTGCTTGTCCTGCTGGATCTCAACCTTCCGGACATGACGGGTGTCAGTATTCTCGAAAAGATCAAGGCCAACGAGCATACCAAGCGGACACCCGTCGTCGTGTTGACGACAACGGACGATGAACGCGAAATTCAACGTTGCTACGATCTCGGCGCCAACGTCTACATTACGAAGCCCGTCGACTACGAGAACTTCGCGAATGCGATCCGGCAATTGGGGCTTTTCTTCTCTGTTATCCAGGTACCGGAAACCAACTGATCATGCCGCCGAAGGTGCTCTACATCGATGACGATCCGGGCATCGGGCGCTTGGTTCAAAAGACGTTGCAAGCGAATGGTTTCGACGTCGAGCTCGCTTATTCGGGCGATGATGGACTAAATCTCGTTCGTGCCAAGCCGTACGATATCGTAGCGCTCGATCATCACATGCCCGGCATGGTCGGGCTGCAGGTGCTGAAGGAAATTCGTGCGCTCCCTAATCCGCCGCCAGTGGTCTACGTGACCGGATCGGAAGACAGCCGCGTTGCCGTCGCAGCGCTCAAGGCGGGAGCGATCGACTACGTCTGGAAGGATGTGCAAGGACATTTCCGAGAGCTGTTGATGCAGGCCGTCCAGACATCGTTGGAGCAGGAGCGGCTGCGGCGAGACATGGAAGCGGCCGAAACGGAAATCCGCTTGGCGCGCGACAGGGCTGAACTGCTGCTGAAAGAGGTCAATCATCGCGTTGCCAATTCGCTGGCTATCGTCGCCGGTCTTTTGGCGCTGCAGCGGCATTCGCTCAGTGATCCCGGTGCACAGGATCTGCTCGATCAAATGAGCGCGCGGATCATAGCGATCGCGGGGGTGCACCGCAGACTTTACACCTCGCAGGATGTGACGTCGGTGGATCTTAAGGAATATCTCACCAGCCTAATCGAAGATTTGAAGCGGGCTATGGGCGATGCCGGTCACAACCATCCCGTCCATCTCAATTGCGTGCCATTGTCCATCCCCACCGATAAGGCGGTTTCGGTCGGCATCGTCGTCACCGAGCTCGTTACGAACGCCTATAAGTATGCCTATCCTGATCGGGCCGACGGGGAAATTCGTGTCGATGTCACTCTGAGAGAGGGCCAAGTCGTTCTCACAGTCGAGGACGATGGTGTCGGTCTCGACAAAACGCAGATGGCGGGCGGCACGCGTCTGGGCACACGCGTCATGACGTCGATGACGTCGAGCATTGGCGGCAAGCTGGCCTTCAGCGGTGGAGACAGCGGCACGCGGGCCATGCTGACATTTCCGGTTTGAAGCTCGAGCGGCGTCCAGGTTTTGCAGAAAGCAGTTCGCGTCGCTAACGGCGAACGTATTGCACCGGCAGTTTCGGCGCGTGCGGCAGATCCGGGAACGAGGCGACAAATCCGAATTCACGAATGTCGAACGGATGACACGGCGCCGACAGAAAAATCACCGGCACGCCGAGAGCCTGCACAGCTGTACAAAACGCCGTCGTCTGTTTGTCGATATCGAATTCGACGAGTACGGCGTCGATGTGTTTGCGCTCGATCATTTCTAGCGCGGGAGAAAATCTGCTGAAGACGTGAGCTGTGTCGCCGGACTTGGCGACGATGTCTCTCAGTTCGAGACCGCATGAGCGAGTCCGGTCGACGACAACAAACGATTTGGAAGCCATTACGGTTCTCCTATCGCTTCATCAAACGTCAGTCTCGAACGTCAATCCTGAATTATCGGCGCGAAGATTTCGGATTGGTACGGCGAACCTCGGCGGGCTCAGCTCGATCCTGTTCGGAAATCTGCAAACCGAGATACAGCAGGTAGCAAAACACGATCGGAGGCGCGGCGACCGACAGCAGCAACAAAAAATCATAAACGATGGCGAGCATGCCGCCTCCTTTCTCCGCGAATTAAGCGCCAACCGGAGAAATAAGTTCCCGTTTACGAATGTCAGCGCTGCAGGGCAGCTATGCGCCGGGATGGCCGGACATCGCTCCCTGCCGGATCAATTCTGAGCGCCGAAGCCTAGCCGTTCCAACGCGCTCTCGCCGAGCCTGCGGTCGTCGCCGCCGCTTTGCACCAGTCGATCGAGGTGCCGAACGGTACGCGTCAGATTGCGCCGCATCGTCTGCTGGAAGAAGATTTTGCTCACCTCTTCGTCGCCGAGGTCGAGTATGAGCCGGGCTTCGGACCTGGCTTCCATGAGATCGCTTTCCGGCATCATTACGCTCACTCCGCGTTTTGATTACGCTACCGCCAGGCCCCAGTTTATAGCGGATTTCATCCGCAATGGGTCCCCCGCCGTTCAAAAATTATCTCGGGGCGAGTATCACAACTGTCATAATTTGAGAGGAAGCTGAACAGCCGAATGGCGTGGTTGCGCTGCGGGTTTTCTGCTGGCCGACGATCAGGGTCCGTCTGTGTCGGCCATCGAGGCGCTGTCATCGCCGTCGAGTGATCTTGTGTTATAAAGCGGAGGTAGACCGAGCACGGAGCGGACCGGCGCAAACGAGCGACGATGAATGGGCGAGGCGCCGAGCTTTTTTAACGCCGTGAGGTGTTCGCGGACCGGATAGCCTTTGTGGGTCTTGAGGCCGTAGCCGGGATATTCACCGTCGAGGTCGTGCATTTTGGCGTCGCGCGAGGTCTTGGCGATGATCGAGGCTGCCGCGATCGTCAAGCTTTTGCAGTCGCCGCGCACGATCGCCTGCTGCGGGATCGCCAAGTCTTTGATCCGCCGCGCATCGAGCAAAATATGATCGGGTGGCTTGGCCAAGCCTTCGACGGCGCGGCGCATTGCCAGGATACCGGCCCAGTAGATGTTCAGGCTGTCGATTTCATGCACTTCGGCCCAGCCGACGGCCCACGTCACTGCAACGTTCTTTATTTCGATGGCAAGACGCTCGCGCGAGACGGCGTCAAGCTTTTTGGAGTCATCGACGCCGGGAATGCGGGTGTCGGGTTCGAAGATGACGGCTGCCGCACACACCGGTCCGGCCAGCGGGCTCATACCGGCTTCGTCCACGCCCGCCACCAGAAGCACGCCTGACGACCACAAATCGGTT
Source organism: Hyphomicrobium sp. MC1 (assembly GCF_000253295.1). Classification (NCBI taxonomy): domain Bacteria; kingdom Pseudomonadati; phylum Pseudomonadota; class Alphaproteobacteria; order Hyphomicrobiales; family Hyphomicrobiaceae; genus Hyphomicrobium; species Hyphomicrobium sp. MC1. The sequence continues at coordinate 838,540 of NC_015717.1, forward strand.
TCGAAGCGCAGCAAATTGCGCAGCCGCTGGCCTTCCGAGCGATTATCAAAGCGGCGCTTTTCGATGGCTGAGAGAATGGCTCTGGCGCCAGCGCGCGGATCACGCCGCAGCGCGGCTTCGAGCGCCTTATCGAGGGGCCGGCCTTCGCGCACATGGCGAAGGGTAAGTTCTGACAAATTGAGTTTCACTGGGCACGCGTAGAGGTCTTGTTCGGCAAGACCGTGGCACGGGCGCTCCGCGTGCGTCAACTTTCCACTCGGTTCAGTTTCAACGCGGCCGGATTACAGGCGGGACGTCAGGTTCCTCAGGCGGCTGATCCGGCGGCGGGGGCGAACTGGGCTCGGGAAGCGGCTCGGGTTCACTTGGCTCGATATTGGGATCAAAGTCGGGATCGGTCGCGGGATCATGCGGATTGCCGGGACGTCCCATCCCATGGTGGGCCACGTTCACTTGGCTTTTGCCTTCTTGAAATATTGAACTTCGCGTTCGCGCTGCTTGGCGCCGTCCTTGGTCTTATAGGTGCCGAGGTTCTTGCCTTTCTTGGAAACCAGGCGATATCCGGCCTTCACTTTTCTGATCGTCATTTTTTTCCTCCGCTCGGATAGGAACGGTTTTCAAAAACATATTTACGCGCGCCGCTTACGTTCTGGGGCGCGGGTTTCGTCCGTGAGTTTCTGGCGCGCCTTGGTGTGGTCTTCGTTGGCGACGGCGGACCGCTCGCGCTTCGTCGGCGTTTCTGTTTGACGCGGTTGCTGCGTCGCGTCGTCATCAGCACGGGTTCCCGGCGTTTTGTCCATCGTTTAGTTCCTGTCAGTGCTTGTTGTAATGCAAGTCGCTCCGACATTCGTTGGTTCAAAAGGGAACCAATCTCCCTCATCCGGCGTCGTTGTGCCGATGGACAAACCGATATCTTCTCGATCCGATCTTCCGACCCATGGCGCAGCCGTTTTGCCGAGCGTAACGGTCGACAGCTACAACATTGAAGTTCGTGACGGCGATGGCTTCATCGGCGACAAAGCGAGCAAAAGCGCGTTCTGGGAAATCGTCGAAAAATGGCGCAAGCCTCTGAAAGACGCGGGCGAGGATCCCTTCGGAAACAAGAGCACGGACAAGCTCAAGAAGGATGACCTTGTCGCGGAACTCGAGGAAGGCGATCCGGAGGCGGCTGGTCTCGTTCAGAGCGCCGTCGAAGAGTTTTCTCAGCAGTTTGCGAAAGTCATTCGCCGCTTTCTGCAAACCCAGGAGTGGCGGGACACGGAAGCCCTCGTCGTCGGCGGCGGCTTTAGCGGCAGCCGGATCGGCGAGCTTGTGGCCGGTCGGACCGGGCTGCTGCTGAAAGCCGAGAATATCGCTGTCGACATCGAGATGATCCACAACGATCCGGACGATGCCGGCCTCATCGGGGCAGCGCATCTGCTGCCGGCGTGGATGCTCAAAGGGCACGACACGATGTTGGCGGTCGATATTGGCGGCACTAACATTCGCGCCGGGACCGTGCAACTCAACCTCAAGAAATCTTCTGATCTCATGAAGGGCAAAGTGGCAGGCTCGGAGATCTGGTGTCACGCGGATGCGGAAACCAATCGGACCGAGGCGGTTGCCCATCTCGTCAAAATGCTCGAAGGGCAAATTCGCTGGAACGAGAAAGAGAAGTTTGCGCTGGCGCCGGTGATCGGGATCGGCTGCCCCGGAATTATCCGCGAGGATGGCTCGATCGACCGCGGCGGCCAGAACCTTCCGGGGAATTGGGAGGCTCGCGGCTTCCATCTTCCGAGCGCCATCAAGGCAGCGATCCCCGAGATCGGCGGATCGGAGACGATGGTGGTCATGCACAACGATGCGGTGGTGCAGGGCCTCAGCGAGCTGCCGCGCATGCAGGACCGGCAGCGCTGGGCGGTTTTGACAATCGGCACCGGGCTCGGCAATGCGCGCTTTACAAATCGCGACGTGAAGAAGGATTGATAACGGCGGCAAAAATTTTTGGCGTTGGCCGCCGCGTCAGTTTCCGCGGTTACAGGCTTTTTAGGATTTCTCTGGCAGATACGATCTGCCGTCCGCGCTTGTCTTCACAAACAACAGGCCTGGTGGCCGGGCACCTCTTTAAGCGATCATAACTTTAGAGGTGCCCGTCATATTTTTCGTGCTCGACGTTCCACAAGTGGCGTCAGAATTTCCAGGATAGGTTGCCTTTGACGCCGTGGTCCTGGATGTCATCGCCGATCTCGCCGCTGTAGGAGAGGCCGACGGTGAGATCTGGCGAGAAATTGACGTCGAGGCCGGCGCCCAGCATCAACGTATCGCGCGCAATCGGCACACCGTCGATCGAGAACGGTGAGCCGCCGGAGAAGGCGAGCGTCTGGCTTGTGTCGACGTCGTCGAGCGCATGCCGCCAACCGACCATGCCGTGTGTCGTCAAGATCGTGCCGCTCTGCATGATGACGTTGGTTGCTGCGCGGAGGCCGAGTGTCGTCGTCGGCAGGTCCTGGTTGTCGCCGAAGCCCTTGAGGGCCGCGTCGCTGCCAGCTTCACGGAAATCGTCGGTGTTGAGGTTGACGTAGGCGATGCCGGCGAACGGCTCGAAATCTACGCCTCCCAAACCGATGTGATAGCCAAGTTCGCCGAAGACTTGCGCCGTGCCGGCGGTTTGATTGCTCCGCGCTTCGTCGGTCGTTCCGCCAAGATCGAAGCGGCGCTTGGTGTCGAGATCGGCCCAGGTGTAGCCCGCACCCCAACGCATGCCGAGCGCACCCCAGCGGCCGCCGCCATAGAGGGCGAGGTGGGCATCATCGCGCTCTTGCGAAGAGTTGCGGCCGTCGTCATCGAGAGAGGCGTGGCTGTAGCCAGCGGCGATGCCGATGCTGCCGAAGCTTCCGGCTTTGGTATCGACGCCGACGAAGACACCGCCAATGGTGCGGTCGACACCTGCGGCGTTGCTATCGCCGCTATACGTGCCTTGCGAGCCGAATGCTTGTCCCCAGAGGCCGCCGCGGGGTTTGTCTTCCAGATCGTTTCTGACACGGTCCATCACGGCGTCGCGTAGGAAGCGGCTGTCTTCGAGCATGATGCCGTTTGCGGAGGCGTAGATTTCGCCGGACAGGCTGTTGAAGGCCCTGCGGGCTGCCTCTTCGCTGGTGGCGTTCGCGACGGAATTCAAAACGGCGCTAGTCGCGCCGAGGCTGTCGATCGCAGCGGCAACCTTATGTTGGTTCGAGGTGATGGCAACCGATTGGAACGTCACGTTGCTGCGCGTAACGTCGAGATAAATGTTGTTGGCGTCGGAGGCGAGCGCGAAGTCGATGAAGGGCATCGAGTCCGTCGCGCTCGTGTAGCCGCCCGTAATGCCGTTCTGTGCTGTCAGGATCGTGTATTGCGTTCCGAGCTTGTACTGGCCCGAAGCGGGCTTCACGATGACGGAGCCAGCGAGCGTCGCGGCGCCATCGACGGTGATGAGATCGGATTTACCGGTGCTGTCGAGTTCGACTTCGTAAGTCGAACCGGCTTGCTGCTGATAATCGCCCGTGAAGGTCAACGTGCCGATCGAATGGCCAGGCGCGATGGTGCCGAAGATCGACGCCGACCCGATGGTGCCGTTGCCGGCAAGGATCGTTCCGGCCTTCGTGGTCAAGTCGGCGTCGAGCGTGCCATCGACGCTGAGCTTGCCCGATTCAAGTGTCGCGCCGTTGCTGTAGCTTTGCGTGCCAGTCAGCGTCCAGTCGCCTTTGACGTCAAGGATTTCGAAGTTGACGCCGCCCGCAAAGGTGCCGGTGCCATCGAGATCGACCGTGTCGGTTCCGGCGCCGCCATCGACAAGGCCGATGAACTTGCCGCCCGTATTGACGATCAGCGTATCGTCGCCGCCGCCGAGATCGACCGCCTCGCCGTTCGCGCCCTCGATCAGGCCGGCGTTCTGAATGGTATCGTTTTGCGTGCCGATGATGCGGATGCCGAAGCCGTCTTCGCCGCGGATGGTGCCGAGGTTGGTGATCTGGGTCGCGTACGGGGCATCCCCCGCGTTGCTGTCATCGATCAGAATAGCGTTGTCCTTGCCGCTGATGACGGCATTGGCCGAGCCGTTGATGATGGTGCCACCGCCCGCCGCGATGCCTTCGCTGGTGTTCGGCGAGCCGTCTTTTTCACCTTTTGCGCCCGTGCCCTGGATTGTGCCGTAGTTGGTGATGTTGGCTTTAAAGTCGATATCGACGCCGTCGCCATCGCCGTTCTCTGAGACGTTGTCGATGGTGCCGGTGATGGTGCCGTAGTTCAGGACCGTGCCGTTGCCGTCGGAGCCGACGCCGGAGCCGTTGCGGCCAGTGATGCTGGCGCCGGCTTCGTTGTAGACGTTCACGTCAACGTCGCTGGTGATGCCGTGGCGCGCACCTGAGATGACGCCGCCCGCGTAGTTATTGACCGTGCCGGCGTGGTCTTGAAAATCGATACCGTCCTTGGAGTCATCCGGCGCGGCAGCGTTCGAGATGATCTTGCCCCAGTTGTTGACTGTGCCGTTTCCGCCGGCCCGGATGGCGTCGGCATCCTGGGTGCTAATTACACCGGTCGCATAATTGCTGATCGTGGCGCCATTGGTCGAAATCGAGTCGAGATCAATCGCCTGCCCGGTTTGCGAGGTGATGGTTCCCGCGTTGTTGATCGTTACTTTTCCGTCTGTGACGTCTGTATCGATACGGATGCCGTCATCGAAGGTGTCGACGGTGGCGCCCGTTTCGTTGTTGAAGGTGAACGTCCGAATTGTGCTGCTGCCGCTCGTGTCGATGCCTCGGTTGCCGGATTTGATGGTTCCGAAGTTGTCGATCACGATCCCCGGCGCGGCTGAATCATCCTTCAGCTTGATCGCAGTTGCGGAAACGTCGAGGGTTCCTCCACCCTGAATGGTGAGTATGTCCTGGTTTTTGAGTGTCTGAGCGGTTGTGTTCGTATCGCCGCTGTTGACGACGATATCGGCAGCATGGACAGAAGGCGCAGGAAGATAGGAAACGAGAACAGCAACAAGCGCGATGTGTGCCGCGCTACTCAACAGACGAGACATTTCGAGTGACCCCCAACGAACTTTACCGAGGGGCGTTTAGGAGCCGGGGATTACAGTTCGACGACAGAATCGGAGACGCCGGAACAGATGATGCGTTTGGGCAACCAGAGTGCTGACGAATATTGTGCGGGCGGCGTGCGCTGGTCCCGGCTGCCGGTCGCGCTTTTGGCGTTGATCGCTGCATGCGTCGGCGGTTGTTCGGGGCAGGGAGCCAACATGGCGACGCTGCAGTCTCCCACCAGCACGCCGCCGACGGATGTGGCAGTACGGTCGGCTCCGGTCGTTCCTGGACGGCGTGCCCGCGTTTTCATTTTTGCGGGCCTTGGCGACAAGTGCGAGCAGTTGGCCGCACCCGAGATCGCGATTACGCAGCCGCCGGCCAAGGGCGATCTGGCTTTCGTTCCCGGCCAACAGACGACGATTGAATATTCGGCAAAAGGGACCTGCATCGGAAAGACTGCGATAGGTACAGGCATTTACTACACGGCGCGGGATGGCACGGACGGCACGGACAGTTTCGCCGTTACGGCAAAGCTTGCCAGCGGGGAGACGGTCAGCCGGTCGTTCCGGGTGACGATCGCGCCATAAGCCGGGGCGCTTGAGAATGTCTTAAGCGTTTCTTTAACTTCGGTACGGCACAGTCTTTTCCAATTCGTTCAGTTCTGGAGCCTGCCGTTATGCGTAGCTCGTCGCGGTCGATCGGATTCGCCGCTCTCCTTTCCGTGCTCGTTGTCCTGCCGGTGTCGGTGGCTTTCGCGGAAAGCGCCGATGTCGATAATTCAACGGCGGACGGCGATCAGTTCGATCCTGCAGGGCCGGATTCTTACGTGCCGAAGCCCGGCAATCTCAACAGCGTGCCTGAAGACGGCGCGAGCTTCCGCTCGCAGCCCGGAACCGACAGCCCGCTCGTCAAGCAGATCCTGGCCGCGCGCCCGAACGAAGATCTGGTGATCTGCATTGCGGGTTGCTACGCGGGACGCAATCGCGTGGTCTATGCGCAGCCCTCATCAAGCGCTTTGCGCGGCAGCCTGTCATCGACCATGACGCCGGCGGACCCGCAGAAGTCGGGCAGCGTTGCGGGGGCGCGCCGCGCGGCGGCTATTGATCCCACGTCGCTGGCGATCATCAACGGGACGAACTGAACGCTTCGGCGCAAGGCGCCATTGGCATCTACGGGTGGGCTTTGTTCATGCCCGCGTTCTGCCTGAATTCGTTCATCTTTATTCATTCTCGCGATGTCGGCAGCAAACGGCGACGGATCGCGAAGATAGTTGCGTTTTTATCTCCGATGGCCGGGCAACGATCCCCCTAAATGCCTTCCCCGGCCCTAAGGAGATGTCCATGAAGACTTTATCGCGTGGCACCTGGATTGCGATTGCCGCTGTCGCAGCAGTCCCTGCAACCGTTGCTATCGCCAAGACGGCCGACCATGCCGGATGGCGCATGATGTCGCCTGAGACCCGGTCACGTCTTGAGGACGGCCGCCTGGCGATGGTGAAGACGGCGCTGCAACTCACGCCGGATCAGGAAAAGCTCTGGGCGCCGGTTGAAACGCAGGTTCGCGACGCGTTCAAGGCGCGCGAAGCCCGTATCGAGAAATGGCAGAAGAAGCGCGAAGAGTGGAAAGCCGAGCACGCCAAGGGCGGCAAGGATGAAGCCGAACACAAGCGTCCCGATCTCGCCACCCGCTTCGAAATGATGAGCAAGCGGATGGGTGAACGCGCTGACCGCATGAAGGCGTTCTCGACGGCCTTCTCGCCGTTCTATGCATCGCTGTCGGATGAGCAGAAAGAAGTCCTTCGTCCGTTGGTCCGTGAACTGAGCCCCGGCTTCGGTCATGGCCCGCGCGGTCACCGCTTCGCCGAAGGCTGGGGTCCGGGCGGTCGCGATCATGGCTGGTTCGGTCATGGCCCGCACATGGGTCCCGGTATGATGGGCCCCGGCTCGCATGATGGTCCGCAGATGCAGGACAACGACGATAATGACGGCGGACCGGAGCAGGCTCCTGCCGAGCCCGACAAGAAGGGCTAAGGCGTCGTAACCTTTTCTCTGCTTTTACTCCCTTCGTTTCGACTTTGGCCGGGCCATAAAAAAAAGCCCGGCCATTTTTATGGCCGGGCTCGATACTGTTTCGATCAGTGAGCTATCGCACCGTGCGAACGCTCAGCGGGCCGGACGGGCGCGGTTGCGATCGTCGTCGCGGCGCTTCATGAACTTCGGTGCGCCGCCGTCATTGCCCCACGACCGGCCGCTCTCGCCGTTGCGTTGCGGTTTTTTCGTTCCGTGACCGGCCTCGCGATTGCCACCATTCGCTTCGTTGCGGTGGCGGCCTTCGACATGGCGCGGTCCGTGGCGATGATCGTGACCGTTCTCGCCACGGTGATCGGCGCGGAGTTCGCCGCGGTGATCTTTCGGGCGATGATGGTCGCTCGGCTTGTGTTCGCGACGCTCTGCGTTAGCAGAATGGCCGTTGCTGCCATGCGAACGTGCGTTCAGCTGATCGCGGTCACGCGGACGGCTATCGTCCCGATGGCGCTGCGGGCGTTCTTGACGTTCCGGACGAGCCGAGCGCTCTTGGCGATCCGAGCGATCCTGACGATCGGCGCGTGCGGGCCGCTCCGGACGTTCGTGGTGAGCAGGACGCTCTGAACGTTCCGGACGCGCTGGGCGTTCGCGATCGGTGACGCCGAACACTGCGGGGCGTTCGGGGCGGCCTTCACGGCCTTCGCTCTGGTAGGCGGGCCGGTCACGCCCGCGGTCGCGATTGCCGCGATGGGCTTGGCGTTCCCCGCGCGGTGCGCCGTCGCGATGACGATGCTCGCCGCCACGATTGCCTTCACGGCGCGAGCCTTCACCGTCGTTCGTCTGATGATTGCGCGGCAGCGGCGGCAGGACTTCGCCACCGACATCGTCGACGACGTCGAGCGGCTGCTTCATCATCCGCTCGATGGCGCGGACTTCCTGGCGTTCCGACGGATCGCACAGCGAAATGGCGACGCCGTTGGTGCCTTTGCGGGCGGTACGGCCGACGCGATGAACGTACGTCTCGGGATCGAGCGGCATGTCGAAGTTAATGACATGCGTGATGTTCGAAACGTCGATGCCGCGCGCGGCAATGTCGGTCGCAACGAGCACACGAATGTGGCCCATCGTGAAGTCATTGAGGGCGCGTTGACGAGCATTCTGCGCCTTGTTGCCGTGGAAGGCTGCCGAGCTGATGCCAGCCATGCCGAGGCGGCTTGCAACACGATCCGCACCGCGCTTCGTGCGCGTGAAGACGATGACGCGCGAAGCGGCCTCGTCGTTCAGGATGGTGTGCAAGCGGCTCTGCTTCTCGGGCGTCTTAACGATCATGATCTTCTGATCGATGCGATCGACGACGATCTTCTTTGAAGAGAGATCGATGCGATAGGGATCGTGAAGAATATCGTAGGCGAACTTCTTGATCTCATCGGGCATCGTCGCGGAGAAGAGCGCGGTACGGCGCTTCTGCGGGATGAGCGAAACGATCTTCTTGATGTCGCGGACGAAGCCCATATCGAACATGCGGTCGGCTTCGTCGATGACGAGCGTCTGCACGCCGGAGAGATCACAGCTTCGCATATTGACGTGGTCGAGCAGGCGGCCCGGCGTCGCCACAAGGATGTGAACGCCCCGTTTCAGCGCGTTGATCTGCGGTCCTTTGCTGACGCCACCGAGGACGACGGCGCGGCGCAGGTTCATGTTGCGCGAGAGCTTGGCGACTTCCTGGTCGATCTGGACCGCAAGTTCACGCGTTGGCGCAAGGATCAGCGCCGAGACCTGCTTCCATTGCGGGTCGGACGGGTTTGCTGCGAACTTGTTCAGAAGCGGCAGAAGGAATGTTGCGGTCTTGCCCGATCCCGTCTCGGCCATGCCGAGCAGGTCGCGGCCTTCGAGCTGCGGCGGAAGCGCCTGCACCTGAATCGGTGTGGGCGTCGTGTATCCGCACTGCGTCAGAGCACGCGCAAGAGGTTCAGCAAAGCCGAATGCCTCAAAAGTTTCAGTGGTCAAAGTGAAAAAGTCCCAAGGGCTTCGAGCCCCGCGCACACATCTGGTGCCGGAGGTTCGTCCCATGGCCCACACCGGCGCTTTCGGGGTGCGGCCTTGTCTATAAGGATTGATCTCAATGCAGGGTCGAGCGCGGTGATTGAACCGCTTTCAAGTGGCACGAGGACCCGAGCGCCATCGGAGAGCAATGCGTGAGCTAGTGACGATGTTCGGCTGTGAAGTCAAGCGCGATCGTTAATTAACGCTCGACTGTGTCGCCACGACGCGGAAAAATCCAGGCGGATTGAAACGGTAAGGAGGTTCACCATGATCACACCGCGACAAGTCGCTCTGACGCTTGCAGCGGCAGCGATTGGGTTTGCCGGAGCGGCGGCTCTGGCGGCCACCGGCACTAAGCGCGCATTTACGATTGCGGCGATCGAGCCGAAGGGCGGCACGCTGGTCTCGAAAGAACCGTTCCCGACGACGCCGTTGCCGGAGGGTGGCGGGTACGAACTGAAGCAGCCGAATTCAGACGGGCGCTGGGAAGTTTCGGCGTACCTCTGGAGCACGCCGCAAATCCACGTCAAAGCCGGAGACGAGGTGACGCTGTCGTTCGTCGGCCTCAACGGGGCGAGCCATCCGACGACGATCGAGGGCTACGACAAGTCGTTCACCCTGAAACGCGGCGAAGTGCAGAACGTCAGCTTCGTCGCGGACAAACCCGGCGTCTATCGCATCATCTGCTCGAAGCATCAGCCGACGATGGTGAGCGAACTCATCGTTGACGAGAACAGCTAAGGCGCGGCCTGCGCGGCATCGCCGAGTTCGGTGATGGCGCGGCGCATGGCTTCCATCACGCCGGGCTCGGTCATGGAATGCCCGGCGTGGTCGATGATTTCCAGGCGGGCGGCGGGCCAGACGGACGCTAGCGCGTGAGCTTTTTTTGGCGGACAGAGAAGGTCGTAACGACCTTGAACGATGACGCCCGGAATGTCGCGCAGGCGATGGGCGTTGGCCAGCAACTCGCCGGGCTGCAGAAAAAAGCTGTTCGCGATGTAGTGTGCTTCGACGATCGGCGTCGGCGGCAGGCGGGCGCCATCGGCGACCGTTTCGGGAATGACGGCGTGTTTTGGCTGGAGTTCCGAGAGGGCGCGCTCGTAGGCGTTCCAGGCGTGCGCGGCGCGCGTTCTTTCAGCGCCGTCGGGGCCGGTTAGGCGTTTGACGTAAGCGGTCAGCGGGTTGGCCCGCTCCTCCGGCGGAAGACGGTTACAATAGGCTTCGAATAGTTCGGGGCGGAAAATCTGCGGCCCATCGACGAAGGCCCAGCGAACTTCTTCGTCGGTGCCGAGAAACAGCGCCCGCAGTACGAGAGCCGTTACGCGTTCCGGGTGCCGTTCGGCATAGGCGAGCGCCAGCGTCGATCCCCAAGAACCGCCGACGAGCATCCAGCGGTCGATGGCAAAATGGGCGCGGACAGCTTCGAGATCGGCAACGATATGGGCTGTCGTGTTGGCCTTGCAGGAGAGGTAGGGGTGGCTGCGGCCTGCGCCGCGCTGGTCGATCAGGAAGACATGATCGCGGGCAGGATCGAACAGCGTGCGATGCAGCACTTGGGAACCGCTGCCAGGGCCGCCATGCAGGAATACGATCGGCCGCCCGCCTTTCCGGCCAACTTCCTCGACGTAAATCCAATGGCCATCGCCGACGTCCAGCATGCGGGCATCGAAGGGGCGAAAGGATTCCGGGAGGGTCTTCATGCCTCCTGCTGAGCATGCTTTTTCTTAAACGACAAGTTCCGCCGGTAGGAATGCTGCAACCAATTGGTGAGGAGGGGCTGGACGGCCTTCACATGTCTGTCATCACTCTAGCGGCGGTTGACTTCAGATTTGATGAATTTGCGGCGGCGGAAGCGGCGTTCGTGTCGGCGGATCGCGGTCTGGTGAACGCCCAGTTTGGTGTTTACGGCAATTGACGATTTTCCAAACGATGCCTACCTGCACCCGGCTGCAACATTCGACACGGTGCGCTATATTTCGCGGGGCGGCCGGTTTCAACGGAGTATTGGAATGATCCAGAGCCACCTTTTAAAAGCGCGCCGCGCTTCGGTATTTGCCGTGACGCTCGCTGGTGCGTTAGGGCTCGGTATGGTTGGCGCCGAAGCGCGCGCCGAATCTGCGATGCTGGTTGGGACGTGGGCCGGAAACGGCAACATCAATTTCTCGTCGGGCACGAAAGAGAAAGCGCGGTGCCGTGCGCATTTTGCAAAGACCGGCGCGCGCAGCTACCGGATGTCGGCAACCTGCGCGACGTCGTCTGCCAGAGTCGATCAGACGGCGGAGCTGACGAAGTACGGTGCCAACAGATACGTCGGTAGCTTCTTTAATCAGCAATACAATACCGGCGGCTCGATCAAGATCACGGTCTCGGGGCGCACGGGCGATGTTAGTCTTGCGGGCGAAGCGGGCACCGCTTTCTTTCGGCTCAGGAAGTACTAGGCTTTTTCTTCGATACATTGTTCGCCATGGCTAACGCTTTCGGTCGGCCATGGCTTTTTTTGTGTTGAAGGCCGGCGTCGGCGCCGTCGCGACATTCGAGAGATAATAAAAATCTGTAACACTTGACGCCCATCAACGCGCGCAGGGCCAAGAAAACGGATTCCGTTCCTGGTCGAGAACAAGCCAGGAAGGAGAGCGGTCATGAAGCAGAATTTGCGTGTTCTTGCTGGAGCGCTTATCGGCACAATAGGTCTTGGAGTTGGCGGTGCTCTTGCCCAAGACAGTCAGCCGCAAATGCCTATGATGGGCCAAGGCATGATGGGTGGTCAAGGTATGATGGCTGGCCAAGGCATGGGCCCCGGTATGATGGGTCAGTCTGGCATGGGCATGATGGGCCATGGCATGATGAATGACATGGGCCCAATGATGGAAGGCCGCCTTGCGTACATGAAGGCCGAGCTTGGCATCACTGCTGAGCAAACGGCAGCATGGGACGACTACGCAAAAGCCGTGAAGGCGCGTGCGGCCGGCATGCAGGAAACGCGCACGGAAATGATGAAGGTCATGCATTCGGGCAGTGCGCTTGATCGTTTGGACGCCCGCACCAAGGCGATGGAAAATATGGTGCAGAACTTAAAGGCCGTTCGGCCGTCGGTTGAGGCGCTCTACAATGCTTTGAGCGACGATCAGAAGAAGAAGGCCGACGCACTGCTCGCGATGGGCTGTTGCATGATCTAAGTTCGGATTGCACGAATGGATTATTACATTGCGAAGACGTTGCAGCTTCCTTTCGCCGATGTGGTTGCGAAAGTGATATCGGCGCTCAAGGACGAAGGGTTCGGCATCCTGACGGACATCGACGTCAGCGCGACATTGAAGTCGAAAATCGGTGCGGAGTGGCGGCCCTATCGGATCTTAGGGGCCTGCAATCCGCAGCTCGCGTATCGCGCGTTGCAGGCGGAGGATAAGATCGGCGTCATGCTTCCATGCAACGTCATCGTTCAGGAGCGTGCGGCTGGCGACGTCGAAGTCGCAGCGGTCAATCCCGCTGCTGCTATGGGCCGTGTCGGCAATCCAGTCTTACCTGAGATTGCCGAAACTGTCCGGGACAAACTTAGCGCTGTACTTGAGCGGCTATAAGCCGGCCATACTCGGTATCAGTGTCCTCATTCGCCTTCGCGCTGTTCTTCCGCGAACTCTTTTTCAAGTTCGCGTTCGAGCGTGACAAGGTCTTCGGGCAGAGGCATGCCCGTTGCCTTCAGCTGATTGAGTTTTTCGCGCAGCGAGAGATAGATCTCGTGCCTGTCTTCGGGCTCGTTCTGCATCTCAGTGAGAAGCAGCGAAATCTCCAGCTTGATCTGGTCGAACGCCATGATCGGTACCTTTCAAGAAATGGGATGACGGGGGATTTATTCCGCCGCTTGCTTGTCCACGTAGCCCAACTGCGCGTTGAGTTTTTCAACGAGGTCTGCGGCGGCTTCGGGGATGTTGGTGCCGGGACCGAAGACGGCCTTGGCGCCTGCCGCATAGAGCGCGTCATAGTCCGACGGGGGAATGACGCCGCCGACGACGATCATGATGTCGCCGCGGCCTTCCTTGTCGAGCGCTGATTTCAGTTCCGGCACGAGCGTGAGATGGCCCGCCGTCATGGTCGAGACGCCGACAACGTGCACGTCGTTCTCGACGGCCTGGCGTGCTGCTTCATCGGCAGTCGCGAACAGCGGTCCGATATCGACATCGAAGCCGAGGTCGGCGAACGCGGAAGCGATAACTTTCTGGCCGCGGTCGTGGCCGTCCTGGCCGAGCTTGGCGATCAGGATGCGCGGGCGGCGGCCGTCATTCTTGTCGAACTGCTCGACGAGCTTTTTGACGCGCTCAAGGCTCGGGTTCATCGCCGCTTCCTTTTTGTAGACACCGCTGATGGCGCGAATTTCCGCCTTGTGGCGCGAGAACACTTTCTCCAGCGCATAGGAGATTTCACCGACCGTCGCCTTCTTGCGCGCAGCCTTCACGGCGAGATCGAGCAGGTTGGCGTTGCCTTTGGCGCCTTCGGTGAGATCGTTGAGCGCAGCTTGTACTTCGGCCTCGTTGCGCTCGGCGCGCAGGCGTTCGAGCTTCGCAAGCTGGGCTTCGCGGACGGCGTGATTGTCAACTTTGAGGAAGTTGATCTCCTTGTCGCCCTTGATCTGATACTTGTTGACACCGGTGATGGTCTGGCGACCGCTGTCGATGCGGGCCTGCGTACGGGCGGCGGCTTCTTCGATGCGCAGCTTCGGAATGCCCGCTGCGATAGCCTTCGCCATGCCGCCTTGTTCTTCGACTTCCTGGATGTGAGACATCGCTTTTTTCGCGAGTTCGTACGTCAGGCGTTCGACGTAATGGCTGCCGCCCCACGGGTCGATGGTGCGGCAGGTGCCGCTTTCCTGCTGCAGTAGAAGCTGCGTGTTGCGAGCGATGCGGGCGGAGAAGTCGGTCGGCAGCGCGATGGCTTCATCGAGGCCGTTCGTGTGCAGCGACTGTGTATGACCTTGCGTGGCGGCCATCGCTTCGAGACAAGTGCGCGTCGCGTTGTTGAAGATATCTTGCGCCGTCAGCGACCAGCCCGACGTCTGCGAGTGCGTGCGCAACGACAGCGAGCGGCTGTCCTTGGGCTTGAATTCATCCTTGATGAGCTTCGCCCAGAGCAGACGCGCGGCGCGCATCTTGGCGATCTCCATGAAGTAGTTCATGCCGATCGCCCAAAAGAACGACAGGCGCGGGGCAAAGGCGTCGATATCCAGACCTGCGGCGACACCGGCGCGGGCGTATTCGATGCCGTCAGCGATCGTATAGCCGAGTTCGAGGTCGGCGGTCGCGCCCGCTTCCTGCATGTGATAGCCGGAAATCGAGATCGAGTTGAATTTCGGCATGTTCGCGGACGTGTAGGCGAAGATGTCCGAGACGATGCGCATCGAAGGTGCGGGCGGATAGATGTAGGTGTTGCGCACCATGAACTCTTTCAGAATGTCGTTCTGAATGGTTCCGGCGAGTTTCTGTGGCGGTACGCCCTGTTCTTCGCCGGCGACGATGAAAAGCGCCAGCACAGGCAGCACGGCGCCGTTCATCGTCATCGAGACGGTCATGTCCTGGAGCGGAATGCCGTCGAACAGCACGCGCATGTCGTAGATCGAATCGATGGCGACGCCCGCCATGCCGACGTCACCCTTCACGCGCGGGTGGTCGGAGTCATAGCCGCGATGCGTGGCGAGGTCGAAGGCGATCGAGAGGCCCTTCTGGCCGGCGGCGATGTTGCGGCGATAGAAGGCGTTGGAATCTTCCGCCGTCGAAAAGCCGGCGTATTGGCGGATCGTCCACGGCTGCAGCGCGTACATCGCCGGATAGGGACCGCGCACGAACGGCGCGATGCCCGGCAGCCCGTCGATAAAATCGAGCCCGGCCGTATCGGCATCGGTGAAGACCGGCTTCACAGGAATGCCTTCCGGAGTTTCCCACACGGGGGCGCTCGGCGCCTCGGCCGCCGAAGCGGATTTGACCGGCGTCTCCGGATCGAGGGGAATCTGAGCAAAATTCGGAATCGAAGTCATGCGGGTCGGTGATCCGGTCAAAAGTGGTTATCGTCCGCCGCAAGGTACGGCAAAACTCGGGGCGGGGGAAGGTTTAGCGGGGTTTGCGGTCCAGGAGGTAGTCCCTTCGGCGCAGAAGCAGATCGTAAACGACGCCGAAAAAAACTCCGCTTAATGCGGCGCGGATCAGATCGGCGCTCTGGGCGCCCGGCGGGGCGGGCGCTAAGGGCGTCAGGATGAGGTAAATCGCCTCCGCCAGCAGGCACCAGAGGATGGCCGCCAGCGCTACGAATTTCAGCAGGCGAAGAGTTCCGGTACTGGAGGCTGCGCCGAGAAATTTCGCCGCGGGTGGGAAAACGAATATCCCCACGGGTAGGAACCAGATGAAGGCTGCCAGCAGGGTCGTCGGCATGTCGTTGCCGAAGTCCTTGACGGCCGCTCCGGCATTCCCTGTGCCGGAGACGCGGGGATCGGCCAGGATGACGAGCGCGGATGCTGCGACGAACGCCGAGATGAGGCCGCTCAAGAGGCCCATCAGCATCAGGCGTGGCAGCGAATGGCTCGGTGCGGGGGATGGACTGGTCGGGGCAGTCAAGGCGAACTCCTTTGCGTCGCGATCACTTGGCATACCGGCCGTGCCTAGGGAAGAGACGGGATGACAGTGTCGAAATTCGACGTTTCCACGTCGATGCTGCAAGCGGTCAGCCTAGGGCTCATAAAGCCATAAACCTCGGCATGATGCGTAAAGGGGGCGCCAGTTTCAGGGTGCAATATGCAACGCAAAGTTTCCGGGGATGCTTCGCAGCGAAGCGCAGCCCGACAGTGGCCGCCGCTTGCGCGCTTCATCGATTGGGAAGCGCGGATTGGTGAGGCGGCGGAAGCACACGGGCGGCTTTCTCACTTTGCCTACGAGTTCGTCCGCTTCGGTGTGAAGCAGGCGTGGGCCTGTCTGTTCGGAGCTTTGCTTCTTGCGCTGCTGATCGCGACGCATTTTTTCTATCCGAAAGGGGCGGTGCTGGCGCGATACGATTTTCTCGTTATCGCTGCAGTTCTGATCCAATTGGCGATGCTGCTTTTCAAACTTGAGACGTTCGAAGAAGCGAAAGTCATCGTCGTGTTTCATGCCGTCGGCACGGTGATGGAAATCTTCAAGACGTCGGTCGGATCGTGGATCTATCCCGAGGCGAGCCTGCTTCGCATCGCGGGCGTGCCGCTCTTCACCGGCTTCATGTATGCGGCGGTCGGTTCCTATATCGCACGCTGCTGGCGGCTTTTCGATTTCCGATTCACGCGGCACCCGCCGGTCTGGGTGCTGGGCGTTCTAAGCGTCGCCATTTATGCGAACTTTTTTGCTCACCATTACGTCCGGGATTTTCGGGTCATTCTCTTTGCGGCCGCCGTCGTGCTCATCGGGCCGTGCACGGTCTATTACAGGATCTGGAAGACGCACCGCCACATGCCGCTGCTGCTCGGGCTATTCCTGGTGGCGCTTTTCATCTGGTTTGCCGAGAACATCGGGACGTTTACGGCTGCGTGGGCTTATCCCAACCAGCGGCACGGCTGGCAACTTGTGAGCGCCGGAAAGCTCGGTTCGTGGTTCCTCTTAATGTTGATTTCGTATACCCTTGTTGCGTCGCTCCATCGTCCGAGCGAAATAAAAATCGAGGAATGAGCAGTATATTGTTTACCTCGAACTGTGGTCCCGACGGATATCGGTCGCGTTTCGTCGTAATATCTGCCGTCATTTCCTGGAAACGTCCTATGCGCAACTCAATCATCTTCATGGCTTCGGCGATCTCGGCCGGATTGTCGGCATCAAGCGCCATTGCCGAGAGCGGGCTCGAGCCGCCGATGGATCTTCTGGCCGCGCAGCTTCGTACGCAGGGATTTGCGTGCGATCATCCAGACAGCGCGCGACTAGAGAAGGACGCATCGAAGCCTAACGCCAAAGTCTGGATCGTTGCGTGCAAGGGCGTTCACTACCGGATGACGGTGGTGCCGGATCTCGCTGCGAAAATCGAAAAGCTCGACAACTAGTCCAGCTGCTCTTACCGGCCGAAGCGCGTCGTTCGCTTTCGCGGCGGCGGCGCTGTCGGTTTGTCACTCCGGTAACAGCGAGAGTTTGGCGTCGTGTTCATTCTCCCACGCATCGGCCTGCCATGGCCGGAGCAATTTTGAGATGGGAGGAGTGTCATGTCTGCTGTCGCTGTTGGAGCTGCCGGAGCTGCTATCGTCACTGCCGCGACTGTGCTGGCCGCGGCTTTTCCAGACACTCAGGCTCTGCTGTCGCCGTTGACCGAAGGCGGCAACGAATATGCGGTGCCTGCGGCGTCGGTGCTCGCGTCGCTGCCGATCCTCGGCGTCATGGCCGTGCTTGCTGTGTCGGGCCGCGAATAGGTTTGCGCAGCGCTACTATTGGGCTCTGACCGAGCATCGCGCGTGCCATTCTCCTGCCTTTGTTAGCGTTTCATTAGTCGTTGGGGCACGGGGGGTTAGAGTACGAAGCTACCTTGCCCGTGTGTGTGTGTTTTGAAGGGTGCCGCGGCACCGGTGCGGGCCGGCGTCGACGAGCAGTCCCATCGAGTATCGCGTGGGGTGTGCGTCGTGAGATTTAAGGCAGTTTCAGTGGTTCTGGGCGCGATCGTTGCGTCGACATTGTCCACTCCAACGAGATTAGGATCCGGCGGCGCGGCCGATGCTGCCGATGCGATCCCGCCGGCGCAGCAGCGTCCGCAGGCGATCAAGGTTCCGGAGTTCGTTCCGGTCGTCAATTTCAGCGAGTTCGTTATGGCGATGCAGGCGTTTGCCGCGCAGAATCCTCCGGCGGCGCGGATTGCGGCGGAGGAGTTAAGCGCTAAATTTGCATTGAACGGCGATGCGAAGCCGGCGGACGCGCAACAGATCGAAGTGCGTAAGCCCGACCAGCAAATGGCTGCCGCTACGCCTGAGAAACCGGCGTCCGTTATCGTCACGCGACCGGTCGTTACCGCGAGTATTTCAGAAGCGCCAGCAGAACCGGCGGTTCCGGCTGTTCCCGATCCGAACGGGCGCCCGACGACGGTTGCGGACCCCGTGAAGATTATCACCGGCTATCCCGGTAAGACGGCGGAGACGACGTCGAAGCGGCATAAGGCCGAACGCAAAGTCGCATCCGCAGGCCGCGAACGCTTGGCGAAAAAGTTTCAGCCAGCGATGGGGCTCGGCATGATGATCGACTCCGCGGAAGAAGCCCCGCCGATGTCGGCTCTGGCTCAAAAAAAAAGCAAAGTGAACGCCGGCTCCCGCGGCATCGAATAGTCGTGGAGCGCGAAGCGCAGCCGACCAAGACAGCTGCCGTCGAGCAGCCGCAGCAGGCGGGTGCCGATGAAAAAGCCGGTGCTAACAACAAGGATTTTCAGGTCGGCATTCCGGGGCAGTCGATGGAACCGCTGATTTCGAAATGCGCAAAGACCGAAAGGTCGTGCATCGGCATCTTTTGCGGATGCTGAAAGGAGGGGCAAGTGCCCCTCCGGTTCTATTTCTTCAGTTCCGACGGCAGCGGATTGAAGCCGTGCGATAGCGCGTGATAGAGCGGCTCACGCTGGATAAGGCGCGAAATGCCTGCGGCGAGCAGCGACGTCGCCATCAGCGGAATGACCATGTTCCGGTCGCTCGTCATTTCCATCACAATCACGACGGCGGTGAGCGGCGATTGCACGACGGCGGCAAAGTAGCCGACGGTCATCATCAGCATCAGGGCGCGCGGTTCGACGAACGAGAAGATCGGCGTGACCATCGAGCCCAATCCGGCGCCGACGGCAAGCGACGGCGAAAAGAGACCGCCGGGAATGCCGCTCGCCGACGACAGGAGCGTCGTGATGAGCTTGCACGGCCCATACCAGAACGGAATGTGATTGCCGTCCACCAGTCCGGCATGCGTTTCCATATAGCCGTTGCCGGACGCATATCCGCCCGTTGCGATGCTGAGCACCGCGACGATGAGGCCGCAGACGGCGGCGAAGACGGCCGGACGGCGGCGGAGTATCGCGATGAAAGATGGCGGCTTGCGCACGAGTACGACGAGCGAGCGCGAAAAGAAGCCGCCCATGATGCCGCCCAGCAGTGCGCAGATCGGGATAGCGGACCAGTCGGCGGCATGCGCCATATTGGCCGAGACCACACCGAAATAAGCGTAATTTCCGAGGATGAACCAGCTCACGCCGCCAGCGATCGCGACAGAGGCGATGACGAGTTCGTTGATGCGGCCGGCATAAGATTTGGCAACCTCCTCGATGGCGAAGAGAATACCGGCGATGGGCGCGTTGAACGCCGCGGCGATGCCAGCCGCCGAGCCTGCGAGGACCAAGCCGTTGTGTCGTCCGATGCCGGCATAACCGGCAACCGCATACATGACCGAAGCACCGACCTGAACAGTCGGGCCTTCGCGTCCGACGGATGCGCCGAAGATCAGTGCAATCGTCGTCATGATGATCTTTGCGACCATCGTCGGCCAGCCGAGAATGCGTTTCCGGAAGGCGACGATCTTGCTCCGCCGCGCGGCGATGACCTGCGGAATGCCGCTTCCCGAAGATGCCGGGAACCAGCGTGCGGTGATGTAGGCGAGCACGGCGAAGCCGATGGGCGACAGGATCAGCGGCAGCCACGGCGAGGTGTGCAGCATCCGGTAGTAGATGTCCTGCGCCGCGTCGGCGAGCTTGGCAAAGCCAACCGCGGCAAGGCCGATGCAGACGGCGCCGAGAAGGAAGACGCAGCGGCGAAGCCAAAGGCGGCGCGAGAGGCTGACATACCTATAGCGGCGCAAATGCAATTTCCGACGGATTGCCGCTTTGCGAGCGGCTTGTACTTTTGAATCCACGTCTCGTCGTTTCCTTGGCTTTTTCGCTCAGGCCAATTTGTCTTGCAGGCCTTTCAGCGTGGCGACCGCATCGGCCCCGGCAAACAGGAACTGATCGACGCCGGCGGCCTTGAGCGCTGCCTCGTTGTCGCCCGGTCGACCGGCCATGAGCACGAGTTTGGCGCCTGCGGCTTTCAGAGCTTTTGCCGTCGGTTCTGAAAGGGCGGCATTGACCGCGTCGGACGAACAGATGCACGCGGCGGTCGCTCCGGATTTACGGAAGGCTTCGGCTGCAGACTCGGGCGTCTTGTAGCCGTCGCTGACGAGCGTCGCGATGCCGCCCGCCGCGAGGTAGTTTTTCGTCCACGTCGTGCGGATGTTGTGATCGACGATCTCGCCCATGCTGGCGAGGAAGAGGTTGAAGCCGCCGTGTGCGTCCGCCGCGTCGCGCAGCGCTTCGAACGCTTCGCCGAGGCGATGCGGTTTCAGCGGCGCGATCTCGACGGCGGCATTCGCCGTTGGCGCCGAAGCTGCCGGCCACGGATCGGCATGAACGCCATCGTCGCCGAGCAGCGGAAACGCATTCACACCCGTCAATTCCTGACGGATCGTTGCGACCGACTTGGCGCGCGTTTCCGCCGTCTTCGCGATCATTTCTTGCACGAAGCCCGATTGCAGGCAGGCGAGAAGGCCGCCGCGGGCTTCGATATCCTGGAAAATTTCCCAAGCTTTCTTCGTCATGTCGTCGGTCAGGTTCTCGACGTACCAGGAACCGCCTGCCGGGTCATTGACGCGGCCGAGGTGGCTTTCTTCCTGGCAGACGATCTGGATGTTGCGCGCAACGCGGCGCGCGAATGCATCGGGCTTGCCAAGTGCGAACGTGAAGGGCAGCACGACGATGGCGTCGGCACCACCGAGAGCAGCGCCTGCGCATGCGATCGTCGTGCGTAGGATGTTCGTCCACGGATCGCGCTTCGCCATGATGCGATAGGACGTCGGGCAATTGAGTGTGACGGCAGATGCCGCATCGCCTGCGCCGCAAGCGTCTGCAACGCGCCAGATGAGGTGACGCGCCGCGCGCAATTTTGCGATTGTGGAGAATTCATCGATGTCGGCTGCAAGCGCGACGTTGATTTTCGGGAGTGCTTCGGCAGGAGCGATGCCACCCATGTCCGCTGCACGCAAATAAGCAACGAGCGCCGACAGCATGAACGCAAGCTCTTGCGCTTCGCTGGCGCCTGCGACGTGAGCCGGGACGCCATCGGCCGTCATGACCTGAACGCGCGGTGACGCCATCGTCGTCTTCATCAAGGCGACGGCGCGTGCGAGCGCCGTCTCGACCGGTTCCGACAAGCGGCCGGTCATCGCCAGCGTGCCGAGCGGATCGGCGCCGAACGAGCCCTGGCGTTCGGCAGGCTTAATGCCTTTTGCGTCCCATTCCGCCATCAGCGCGAGGGCAGCGTCGAAGACGTTTTCTCCGGCAACAAGGACGATGGGGCAAACGTCAAGCAGGACGCCCGCGAGCGCCTCGGCGAATGCGTCCTTGGTGGCGGGCAGGCCGTCGCCGCAGACCTGAAGTGCGACGGATGTCACGCCGCCTTCGAGATCTTCCAGAATTGCCTTGTTCGCCGCTTTAGGGTCGGACTCGATGTGGAAGGTGCGAATGTCCCAGCCGAGGCCATCACGTGCGGGCCTCATGCCGCGGGTGAGCGGGGGCTTGCCTGGCAGCTCGTTTACCGTGCTTTGAAGCGCGTCGCGGCGGGTATAGAGCGGCTCGATCTTCAGACCGTCGGCCGTGCGGCTGACAAGCCGTTTCTCGAAATCGGCGCCTTTCAGCGCCTTTTCGACGAGGGCGCGCCATTCATCGATATTGGCGGCCGGAAAATCCTGGGCGAAATGCAAATCTTGCGTCCGGGTCGTCAT
Source organism: Hyphomicrobium sp. MC1 (assembly GCF_000253295.1). Classification (NCBI taxonomy): domain Bacteria; kingdom Pseudomonadati; phylum Pseudomonadota; class Alphaproteobacteria; order Hyphomicrobiales; family Hyphomicrobiaceae; genus Hyphomicrobium; species Hyphomicrobium sp. MC1. The sequence continues at coordinate 860,407 of NC_015717.1, forward strand.
ACAACTTGGTTCCCAAATCATTAGGGGCGTTATCGATAGGGTATCTTTCCGGTATACCCCCTAAAGCAGTTCGTGCGAGCCTGAAATTGCTATGTGGCTTGGCCGAATTGCCGCGCTGGGGCGAGGCTAGGTTGACGTTTGCGTCGGCTGGACGGGCGTGGCATCACGGCAGGAATGGCCGCCGCGCGAGTCGGCCGTTTCGATACGCGAGGAGGCACTATGACCGGCAAGCATGGGCCCGAGGACAGTGGCGAAGCGGTCGCCGATCCTCGCGACTATGTCCAAGATGGCTTGATCCTCATTGGTGTCAGCAAGTCAGGCCACGAACCGGCGGCGGAATGTATCGAGCTTGCGCTGGCCAACCGGCATGGTCTTATCACAGGCGCGACTGGTACCGGCAAGACCGTTACGCTTCAGGTGCTGGCCGAAGGCTTCTCAGCGGCCGGCGTTCCGGTTTTTGCTTCCGACATCAAGGGCGATCTTTCGGGTATCGCTGCAAAGGGTACGCCTGCGCCGAAGCTCGTCGAGCGGGCGAAAGAAATCGGGCTGACGAACTACGGCAACACGTCGTTCCCGACGGCGTTCTGGGACATCTTCGGTAAAGACGGCCATCCCGTTCGCGCGACCGTGCAGGAAATGGGACCGTTGTTGCTCTCGCGATTGATGGAGCTGACCGAGCCGCAGGAAGGCGTGCTCAATATCGCGTTCCGCTGGGCGGAGGACGAACGGGCGGCCGGTGACGCGAAAATGACGATCCTCGATCTGCAGGATCTGCGCGCGGTCATCGACGAGATGGGCAAGAAAGCCTCGACGTTGCGCAGTAAATACGGACACATCGCGCCCGCAACGGTCGGCGTTATCCAGCGCCGTCTCCTGGTTCTCGAAGAGCAAGGCGCCGACCGGTTTTTCGGTGAGCCTGCGCTCGACATCATGGATTTTCTGAAGGTCGATGCGGACGGTCGCGGCGTCGTCAACGTGCTTGCGGCTGAAAAGCTGATGAACACGCCGCGCCTTTACGCGACGTTCCTGCTTTGGCTGTTGACCGAGCTTTTCGAGAAGCTGCCGGAGGTGGGCGATCTCGAAAAGCCCAAGCTCGTGTTCCTGTTCGACGAAGCGCATTTACTGTTCAACGACGCGCCGAAAGCGGTGCTCGAACAGGTCGAACGCGTGTCGCGGCTGATCCGTTCGAAAGGCGTCGGCGTCTATTATGTGACGCAGAGCCCGAGCGACGTTCCCGATCGCGTCTCGGCGCAGCTCGGCAACCGAATTCAGCACGCGTTGCGCGCTTTCACGCCGAGGGAGCAGAAAGCGATCCGCGCTGCTGCCGAGACGTTCCGGTCCAATCCGAGCATCGATACCGAACGCGCCATTCAGGAGCTTCGTGTCGGTGAAGCGCTGGTCTCGTTACTGCGCGGCAAGGGCGAACCGTCGATGGTCGAGCGGACGTTGATCCGGCCGCCGATGTCGCGCGTCGGGCCGCTCACGGCAGACGAGAGGAAGAAGCTCATCGAAGCTGATAGCGACAACGTCAAGAAATACGCCAAGGGCCTCGATCGCGAATCAGCACACGAGCGCTTGCAGGATCGCAGCACGATGCTGGGACAGCTCAAGCACAGCGCCAAGAAAGTCTTTCCCGGTCTTTTTGGCGGTAAAGGCTGACAGCGGAGCGAATCCGTTGAAAGTCACAATTGGAGCCATTAGGTTTTTTCGGAGATTCGCAAAACGCGAGTACCGTGGCGCGTAAATTGGATGACTTAACCGGCAGGCGCCGACGAGGAGACTGAGATGGGATATTTCCGGTTTCGCAAGACATTTACAATTCTTCCCGGCGTTCGCATCAATCTTAGTAAGACCGGTGTCAGCAGCAGTGTCGGCGGCAACGGCGCGACGCTGAATGTCGGGAAGCAGGGGCCGGTGGTGACGTTCGGCATTCCGGGTACGGGTCTTAGCTATCGCGCTCCAGTGAGCCTTGCGATCCTGCTGTTGGTTGTGGCGGCCGTTGCCATCGTCGGTATTACCTATCTGGTCGCGCCGGACGCTGTGAAAACGCTGCTGCATTGGTGGCAACCGCGCTGGTTCTGAACTGCAGCCAAGTTCAGTGGATGAGAAGCGCTAGCGAAAGCTGGCGCTTTTGTTTTAGCGGATGGTGGTTTGTCTTAGCCGTTGCCCGCAGCCGCAACCGGTTCGGGCAGACTTGGGCGGGGCTGCTGACCATCGACTCCGATCGGCGCCACACCCGGCGGATGCTTCAGCCATATGCCGCTGCGGCCGACCTGGACGCCCTTGGCATAGAGAGCTGCCTGATACTTAGGATCGTAGATTTCTTTGGTCTTGTAATCGAACGATGGCGGCACAGCCAGGAAGTTGAAATCGGCGCCACCATCAAGCGCAACGCGGTAGATGTGATAGACCTCGCCCATGTTCTGGCTCTTGATGAGCGTCGAAATCGAGCGGCCGGCGATCTGTAGCGTCGTCGGCTTTACGACTTCCTGGTCCGGGGTGGCTTTGCCGTTCTTTATAATGAAGTAGCGGCGGATCGGCGGCTGATCGTAAAGAACGTCGAAAGCTTTGATGGGCGCATCGACCGGGCTGATGAAGACTTCGCGGGTGGTGCCCCCGTCAACGTGTAACTCGTCATACATTCTGCCGTCGGCGACGACTTCAATCTTGACCGGCGGGAAGGCGGCCGGAATAGCGGCGGACGCTAGGATGACCTTGCGAAACAGCTCGATCGCTTGGGGCGATCTTTTGAGGGCGATTTCGCCCATGTTCCAAACAACGGGGCGCTGGGCATCGAGGTTCGTCGTCAGGACCAAGAGAACGCGACCGCGCTTGTATTGCGCAGCGATCCGGTCGAGAAATTTTTCATCGACATAGTGCGCGATGAGGTTCTGCAGGGGAGCGGTGCTCGAAAGAGCAGGGCCGCCGAAAAGACCTGACAGAATTTCTGGCGTCGCGACTTGATCCTGTTTGTATTGCGTCCAGATGGCGTGAAGCTTTTCGTCTTCGGACGGCCCGAGAAAGGCGAACGGCGCAATGATCGCCCCGGCGCTGACGCCCGTTACGACCTGGAATTCCGGACGGTCGCCGCGCTTCGTCCAGCCGGCGAGGACGCCCGCGCCGAATGCACCGTCGGAACCGCCGCCTGAAAGTGCGAGCGTATCGACGACTTTGCGGCCGGCTACGGTTCTCGTGTTCTTACCTAGCTTGGGCATATGCGCAGTGCGCCGCCGGATTTCGGCGATAGGATCTTTTGGAACTTCATCGCCCCAGAAGCGAACGCCGGGCATGCCCGGGATTTCCGCAGTTTCGGCGAGGGAGGCGCTGGAAATCCCGTTGCGCGTCATAATTGTCGCGCACCCGGTGAGAACGAGCGCGAAGATCAACGTGACAGCAACGTGCAATCTCGGCACGAACACTCGGATCCCCCGCCCCCGCACAATATCCGCGTACTGTATGAGCTTTAGGGCACGGACAAGGCGACGGCAACGGCGCGAAGCGAGCTGTGGAGGCAAGTCTCTGATTTGGCGGACCTTTGAGTGGCTTCCGCGCATCAGTTCGAACGCCGGGTTTGATCGAGTGCCACACATGCATTGGCGCCAGCATTGAAAGCAATGCCGGCGCCAATCGAACATTTCGAGGTTTTACACTTAGCCGACGAGAGCCTCGACGTGCTCCCAGTTGACGAGGTTGTCGAACCAGGCCTCGAGGTACTTCGGACGAGCGTTGCGGTAGTCGATGTAGTAGCTGTGCTCCCAAACATCGACGCCGAGGATCGGCTTGGAGCCGTACATCAGCGGGTTTTCACCGTTCGGCGTTTTGACGACTTCAAGTTTGCCGTCCTTTACCGCAAGCCAAGCCCAGCCCGAGCCGAACTGGCCCTTGCCGGCTTCGATGAAGTCGTTGCGCACCTTGTCGAAGCCGCCGTAACCGTCGACGAGCTTCTGGACGCTGCCCGGCAGCTTGTTGCCGCCGCCGCCCTTCTTCATCCACTGCCAGAAATGCAGATGGTTATAGTGCTGGCCAACGTTGTTGATGAGGCCAGCAACTTTATCCGCGTAAGCGTTCTTGACGATATCTTCGAGCGACTGGCCCTCGTACTTCGAGCCAGCAAGCAGCTTGTTGCCGTTTTCGACATACGCCAAGTGATGCTTGTCGTGGTGGAACTCGAGCGTCTCGGCCGACATGAACGGCGTGAGAGCGTCATAGGCATAAGGAAGATCGGGTAATTTCAGCGTCATAGACGGCCACTCATAATGTTGCGGGGTGGATTGAAAGCCGCGGGAACGTAGCTTTTGAAACCAGCTTACACAAGTCGAAGGCTGAACCCGCGGTTGGCGATGCAGTTCCACTGCGCCGACACCAATCGGCGATTTTCGTCGTTCGCATATCGATCTTCCGGATGGTGGGAGAGATTTAATGGCGGACGCTGGACTTCAAATTCACCGCGCTGCGATCCAGATAAAGTCAACAATTTAATAATTTGAATGCCGTGAGAGCCTTCAAGATCGCGGCAAAGAATGCCAGCCGCAATTTCTTTTTTTTGCCATCAATGCAAAAATTTGTATTTTAGTATCTACACGGATTGTTTGCGGGTATTATTGGAAGAACACGATTTCCGATTGCGATCCGGTAAGGACACGGCTGTTAAGAAGGCTGAATTCGTTGGAAAGATCTCGTGCTATTTCTCAGCCTGAGCGTTTGTTTGTAGGCGCGTTTTAGGTGGTGATATCGCTCCGCTTAAACTAATGAATTGGCGGCATTGAAAAATATGTGATCCGCCATTTCTCGTTTGCGGAATATTCACGAGTATTTATGAGGTTGCGTTGACACGGTGACACATCTCGGAGATTCCTGCTGCGCAGGGGTCGGGATGTGATTACACCGGCGGGCAGGAAATCTAGTAGAGGTTGTCGTTGGTGATGCGAAAAGTAAAATCTATGGCGACGATCAATGTCGACAAACTTTCCCTCAAGGAGCTTGTCGACCTTGAAACGAAAGTTCAGAAGGCGATCGCCGCCGCTCGGGACCGGGAACGCACCGAACTAAAAAAGAAAGTCGCGGATCTTGCAGAAACACACGGATTTTCCGTGGCCGAATTATTTGGTGCAAGCCGCGGACGCGGCGCAGTAAAAGGCAAGTCGATCGGCGTTGCGAAATACGCCAATCCTGAAAATAAAGCCGATACCTGGACGGGGCGCGGTCGTAAGCCGAACTGGCTGGTCGAACGGCTTAGGAAAGGTGCCAAGCTTGCCGATTTCGCGATTTGATGCCGCGAAATTGTACGACGGGGCAACTGAGGAAAATGCGCAATTCGCATCGCAGAATAACTGTTTGCGATAAATGAATTGCGCGAGCCCGCTCTTCAGAAAAATGGATTTCAAGTTGTCGCGCGATATAAACATCGCGCGCGATTTGTAATTGCGAGCTGCGACCGCTTTGTTGTTGCAACTTTTGGCCCGGCCATCGGATGGCGGCACGGGCCGCCATGGCCCCGCGCCATTGCAGCGTTCAATAACCCGAACGCCATACTAATGGATCACGTTTTAGCACTCAAGTATTGACAGTGCTAACAGTACGGACCATATATCCGTCGCGTTCGGGCTCGTCAGCGATCCTGCTCGCAGTGCACCGGCGGACAGCAATGCCCGTTGCCTGCGGCCTGGCATCCTAGGCTGCGAACAAAAGACAAATCGTCTAGCCAAATCATGAGGTTACCCCCATGGCGTTCCGTCCTCTCCACGATCGTGTCGTCGTGAAACGCATTGAGGAAGAAGCAAAGACTGCAGGCGGGATCATCATCCCCGACACCGCCAAGGAAAAGCCCCAGCAGGGCGAAGTTGTGGCCGTTGGCCCCGGCGCTCGCGATGAAGCGGGCAAGGTCGTTCCCCTCGACGTCAAGGTCGGCGATCGTGTTCTGTTCGGCAAGTGGTCGGGCAGCGAAGTCAAGATCGACGGCGAAGATCTCCTGATCATGAAAGAGAGCGACATTCTCGGCGTTCTCTCGGCCCCGGCAAAGTCCAAGGCCGCCGCTTAATTTTATCCCCCTATTTGCCAAGCTTAGGAGTTGCTCAACATGGCAGCTAAAGACGTCAAGTTTGCCCAAGACGCCCGCGAGCGCATGCTGCGTGGTGTCGACATTCTTGCCAACGCCGTGAAAGTCACGCTCGGCCCGAAGGGTCGCAACGTCGTTATCGAGAAGTCGTTCGGCGCACCGCGCATCACCAAGGACGGTGTGACGGTCGCGAAGGAAATCGAGCTCGAAGACAAGTTCGAGAATATGGGCGCGCAGATGCTCAAAGAGGTCGCCTCGAAGACGGCCGACCTCGCCGGTGACGGCACGACGACGGCAACGGTTCTTGCCCAGGCTATCGTTCGCGAAGGCGCGAAGTCGGTTGCTGCCGGCTCGAACCCGATGGACCTGAAGCGCGGTATCGACCTCGCCGTTCAGGCCATCGTCGAAGACCTCAAGACCAACTCGAAGAAGGTCGCGAAGGATCAGATCGCTCAGGTCGGCACGATCTCGGCGAACGGCGACGAAATCGTCGGCAAGAAGATTGCCGAAGCGATGGACAAGGTCGGTTCGGAAGGCGTCATCACGGTCGAAGAATCCAAGACGCTCGATTTCGAACTCGATGTCGTCGAAGGCATGCAGTTCGATCGTGGTTACCTGTCGCCGTACTTCATTACCAACGCCGACAAGATGATCGCGGAGCTTGAGAACCCCTACATTCTCATCCACGAGAAGAAGCTTTCGGGTCTCCAGGCGATGCTTCCGGTTCTCGAAGCCGTCGTCCAGTCGGGCAAGCCGCTCCTCATCATCGCTGAAGACGTCGAAGGCGAAGCTCTCGCGACGCTCGTCGTCAACAAGCTGCGTGGCGGCCTCAAGGTTGCTGCCGTCAAGGCTCCGGGCTTCGGCGATCGCCGCAAGGCCATGCTGGAAGACATTGCAGTCCTGACGGGCGGTACGGTGATCTCGGAAGATCTCGGCATCAAGCTCGAGACGGTTACGCTGCAGATGCTCGGCCGCTCCAAGAAGGTGACGATCGACAAGGAAAACACGACGATCGTCGATGGTTCGGGCAAGAAGGCCGACATCGAAGCGCGCGTGAAGCAGATCAAGGCGCAGATCGAGGAAACGTCCTCGGACTACGACCGTGAGAAGCTCCAGGAGCGTCTTGCCAAGCTCGCTGGCGGCGTTGCCGTCATCAAGGTTGGCGGCGCGACGGAAGTCGAAGTTAAAGAGCGCAAGGACCGCGTCGACGACGCTCTGCACGCAACGCGCGCAGCCGTCGAAGAGGGCATCGTCCCGGGCGGCGGCGTTGCGCTTCTCCGCGCTGCGAAGGCTCTCGACTCGCTGAAGCCTGAGAACGACGACCAGAAGGTCGGCATCAACATCGTCCGCAAGGCGCTGCAGGCTCCGGCTCGCCAGATCTCGACCAACGCCGGTGAAGACGGTTCGGTGATCGTCGGCAAGATCCTCGAGAACTCGAAGTACGCTTACGGGTACAACGCTCAGTCACACGAGTACGGCGATCTGTACTCGCAGGGCGTCATCGACCCGACGAAGGTCGTGCGTTGCGCGCTGCAGGATGCCGCTTCGGTTTCGGGCCTGCTGATCACGACGGAAGCCATGATCGCCGACGTGCCGAAGAAGGACGCTGGACACTCGCACGGCGCTCCCGGCGGCGGCATGGGCGGCATGGGCGGAATGGACTTCTAAGGAAGTTTTCGCTGGCGCCTTCCGACTCCGCTTCGCGGAGCCGGCCGGAAGGCGCTATCGTTCCACGAAAATCAAAAGCCCCGCAGTGATGCGGGGCTTTTTTGTGCGTCGAGAGCTTGAAAGGGGTTCGTTCAATTCGTTGAGAAGTGGCTCGCGAACCAATTTCCAAGCGAAGCAGACGAAAATTTTTCGAGGCCGTCATATGTTCCGATTACATGGCGTGCGTTCAAAATTTCCTCGGCTAGTTGCTCCGGAGGAATTTCACGATCGACGGCAATCGTGTGATCCGCCAGTGCTGGGTCGATGAGGTTTGTCGATGCAATTGGCTTCTTGCCAACACCGACGAGCTGGGCGAGGACACCCGAGCTTTCGCCATATTGGATCATGCGCAACTGAACAGCCACATCGACCGCCTTCATCCAACGATGCAATTCGGCGTCGTTCGGAGAGTCAACGATCTCGACGATGTTGCGATCTTCCGGGCTGATGCAGTTGCACGCATATTCGTTAGCGCGCCAGCCCACGATCGCAAGCCGCGCAGGCCGAGATCTATTTATTTCTCGAACGGCAGCAATGACGCGGTCCGTGCCTTTAATGTTATCTGGAATGCCAAACGTGCCGATGATCAGTTCATCTCGTCTGCGCGAGAACGGCGGGATGGCGTTAGCCTCGATGCGATCGATTGTATGATGGGCGATATCCACGCGTACATCGAATTCGCAAGCAATATCGTATTCAATCGCCTTTTTGGCGCGCTCGGAATTCACAACGATGTGTCTGATGCCAGCCCCGAGTATGAGCGGGCGAATTCCTCTCATGCCTACATCAGGGAACTCGTTATGGGTTCCGCAACTCTTCAGCTGCGCCAATGGATAGAACATCGAGAACAGCGTACGCATCGTCTCCAGTGATCGGCCGCAGTACCAGAACCAAATATTTTCCAATCGACCGTCGTGCAGGTAGACGGTTTTGGCGGCGCGATTACCTTTATGGTTCATGAGTGCCTGAAGTACCGGCAAATTGTGATGTGAATTACCGAGTACATAAACAGCACGGTCGTAGCGCTCGGCCTCATCGAGATCGTCGAACGCGCAGATCGGCCATAACGAAACCTGACGGCCCGCTATCTTCTGTGTCTCGCGTTCACGCAGAGACAAATCTTGCGGAGACGCCACATCCGTGAACAGGTCAAATAGGTCGGCGTCGCCAAAGACCTTCGCTGAATTCGTTGCAATTCCGCTTCGATCGGGTGGGGTGCAGCTGAATACAGCAACACGTCGGCTTTTCGATCTCTTGAGTTGTCGATCTGTGACGCGGATACGGAGCAACGTCTCGATCATGGTGCTCGCAGCGCGCGTCCAATTCACTTTAGAAAGTAATTCCTGTCCTGCGGCGATCGAACGGCTTCTCTCGTTTTCGTCATGGAGAAGAAGGTCGAGGGCCTTGGCTATGGACCGGGGATCGCGTGGATCGAACTGGTGCTCGGGCGGAACGAGTTCCGCCGTAGAGCTTACGTTCGATGCTGCGCAAGGAACACCCGCGGCCAAGCTCTCGAGGATTGGCAATCCGAGGCCTTCATATAACGAAGGAAATACGGTCATGCGGGCAGATTTTACAAGTCTGACGAGATCGTGCTCATCGACAAACCCCGTCATCGAGACGTCGGTCGGCGGCAAGAGAAGATCTTCGATCAATTTATCAAGTCGGGAGCGTGAGGGTTCGTGAATATTTCCGATGATAATGAGCTTTGCTCGAGACTCTGGTCTTATTTTCTTGAATGCAGCGAAGCCCGCAATCGCGCCATCGAGGTTTTTGCGGTATTCGTCGCCGCCGACATAAACAACGTTCTCAGTCGGCGGATAGCAATGCGCAGCCGACCATTTTGCAATATCCACGCCGCCGTAAATCACGGTTAGGGCGGTGGGTGCACAGCCTGCATACTTTGCGAAATCGGTTGCAGTCGTCACGCTGTTGCAGAAGGTGTGAGATGAGATTTGTGACGCGATTGTTTCGCCAAGGCGAAATAAATCGTGCAGGTCGGGCCTCGTGCTGAAATAGATATCAGGAAAAATATCTGGGATCAGGTCGTGGCCGATCCCGACAACCGAGCGGCTAATTCTTAGCGCTTGATGTGGCAATAAGAATCCAAGGCGTCCCTCGTGGTTGGCCCAGTTGTCCGGAAAATAGCTCGGCAGGCAGAAAAAATCGAAATAATCTTCGTCTATCGCCGAGAGTTCGTCGACGAAAATTGTCGATCTATCAAGGGCTGTCGCGCCGCGATCTTCGAGGAGCGAAATCTTCAATCGGCCGTCGACGCGCAGAGCGTCAATTAATCCAAATATGTATCGGCCGATACCGCGTCGACTTTGATGTTGAGCAAATCGAACGTCGAAGAGGAGGCGCATGGGGCAATCCTGGTGACGACGGGATGAAATTTTCTTGTCAATGCCATTAAGCGGACGAATTCGCGCTCCAGCTGCGCATTACGCGCTAAATTTTCAGCATGCTGTTGGGCATTTTCAAATGAGTGCGAAAACATGGCTACGCGCTTGTCGACTGTCCGCTCGATCTTTTTTGTGAGCGGCTTCAACAACCAACGTCGAAATTTTTTGGTAACCGGCATTTGAAAAACCCCCAAATAATATGCATTAGGCAGAATATCCGCACAAAGACTAAAATCCCGACGCGCCGAAGGCAAGCGGTTTAGAAAAAAACTGATGCAGTCTGGTGCGCGAGCCACTTGGCGCCGAACTCACGGCGCGTGGAGGGCGCATGAACGGGGATTTGGATACGGCGGCGCGAACGATCTGGGCGGTCTCTAAGAGAATTCCGAGCCTGCTCATGTCGGGAACGCCAGCGGCGGACGTCAAAACATCGAGCGGTCTATTCTTTGATGCGCTCATTACAAGCAAGTGACACCGAAGATATCTTCAGGAGAGCGGGCGCGGATCGAGGACGCTGAGTTGGGCTGCGGTAAGGTGCGCTCCCTCCAGCCCGATACAATTTATAGCTGTGCACAATCTGTCGCAGGCGTTCGCGTCGGCTCGAATTGCTGTACTTTATTACTGCGCATTACTGGAAAATTTGAAGATGAGCGTCCGCATGTTCAGTCATGCGCAGGCGAAGCGGAAACTTATTCTCAAAATACTAAGAAAAGGGAAGAAGATGTCGGCCGATATCCTGTCCAAGCTCAAGACCTTACACGATGACGTTCGTGCGCGCATTGAGGCGACGCCGGACTTCAAGGCCATGAAAGCCGTCGAGCGCGCGATCAGCGAGCTCGATGAAATTCTTGCTGTGCCAGTTGCCGCCAATAGCGACGCTGTGGAGGCCGAACCGGCCGAGGCAGCCGTAGAGGAGGCAGCATGCGAAGAAGCCGCTCCGGAGGCTGCTGCTGCTGCCGAAGAAGCAATGCCGGAGGAGGCTGCTGCTGAAGAAGCGGCGGCTGAACCGACGGTCGAAGACGTGGTTGAGGCCGCTGTCGTCGAAACCGCAGAAGCTTCGATGGAGGAGCCAGCCGCTGAGGCTGCGCCGGAGGCTCCTGCGGAGGCGCCTGAAGCACCAGTTGAGGCGGCGGCAGAGGAACCCGCAGCCGAAGCTACGGAAACGGCGGAGGTTGCGATCGAAGCGTCTGCCGAAGCTGAAGTGCCTGTCGCGGAGGCCGCCGAAGAAGCGGCTCCCGAGGCAGAGGCTGCTGCTCCTGAGGCTCCGGTGGGGGAAGCCGCTCCGGCAGCAGCAGAGGCGGCCGAGGCCGCACCAGCCGAAGAGGCTGCTCCGGAGGCAGACGCCGGCGAAGCTCCGGAAGAAGCGGCACCGGAGGCGCAAGACGATAAACCTGTTGCGGCCGCCGTCATGCCCAACGGCGCGGCGCATCCGGCCGAAGCACCGGCTGCCGCCCCGCCGGCGGAATAAATCGCAATCATGCGATTGTGATAATTACGAAAGCCCTGGTGCTCGCGCTGGGGCTTTTGCGTGCGGTGCGAAGTGTGGAACGCTCGCGCGTGGTTCCCCGATTGAGGCTTTGGGAGCGACTGTCACGCCCCTGGATCAAATCCTGGATCAACTGGGGCCAAACAAAAAAGCGCAGGGAGGCTTTTGTCATGAATGCCGTCGAAATCCATGATCATGCCCGTAAGCTTTACGACGTGCAGGGCGCCAAGGCGCTCGCAGAAGCGACGCAGATGGTTCGTCGCTATGAAAAGACCGGAGACGAGCGCACGGCAGAAGACTGGCGGCGCATCGAGCTGGCGCTCCGGCAGCTTCTCGGGCCTCGCGTCAGCTAGTTGCCGACGCGGCGTTACGAAAGCTTCGCACCGATGCAGACGTGGGCTGCATAATCGAAGCGGCCTTGGTGGAAAGCGGCGCTGCGGCCGCTGTGCCGGGCGACATCGCGCACGACGTCTTCGAGCTCCTGACGTGGCGTGACGCTGAATTTCGTCAGCCACGCGCGCATGCCGCGTCGCGCCAAGGAGGGCATGGTCGCCATCGTGCCGAAATCGACGATGTGCAGTTCGCCCGTTGGCGAGAGCTGTGAGACGGCGCGGGCGATGACGTCCTGCCAGGGCGGGATCATCGACAGTGCGTATGAAATGAAGATGCGGTCGATGTTGGCGATACCGAAAAGTTCGGACGCCGAGAACGTCGTGGCGTCTGCCTGGGCAATCGTGACGATGTCGCGAAACGGGCTGCGATCGATCGAGGCACGCGCCGTCTTCAACATTTCTTCGGAAACGTCGAGACCGTAGAACTTCGCAAGCGGATAGCGGCGCGCGGCGCGCAGTAGATTGCGGGCCGTACCGCAGCCGACTTCGAGCACCGTGCCGCCGACCGGAGGCGCAAGCTCGGCGATCATCTGATCGCGGCCGATCAGATAGTAGCGTCGTGTGAAATCATAAATGTAGCGTTGATGGCGATACATGCCATCCATGGCGCTCGCAGCGCTTTCGGTCATTGCGGCGGCGTCGCTCATAAGACGATCAGGCGTTCTTGATGTAGAGGTGGAAACCGCCGTAGATCGCCGAGCGATCCTTGGCGTGGATCTCAGCGGACTTGGCAGCGTCATAGGTCCACTGGCCGAGCGTCGCGTCGGCGACGCGGCCCGGCAGGATGCTTTCCTCGCCCGCGGTGCGGAAGATGACGCGGGCGCCGGGGCGCGCAGTGCGGGTGATTTGATCCCACAACGCATTCAAGGCTGCGTCGTCCATCCAGTCCTGGGCATCGAGCAGGATATAGCGATCGAGGCTTTCGGCCGGCTCGCCGGAGAGGAAGCGGATCATGTTGTCGTGAACAACCTCGACTCGGTTGGCGCGCGCCTTGATCGCCATGAAGTTCGCTTTTTCGAGATACGGTGGGCAGGGGCCTTCGCCCTGCGTTGCGTAGCTGCGGCCGAATGCCTGCCAAGCGAAATAGTTGTCTTTCAGATCGAAGCCCGTCGCCAGGCGTTCGGCGCGTTCCTTCAAAACGTCGGCCATCGTGCGAGCGCCGCTGCCGGAAAGCGCGTCATACTGCACCGGCGGAATGCCGAGGCCGAACAGCGACGCCCGGTTTGACGTGATCCAGCGCAAGACAGGATGGCTGAAGGCCGGTCCGATGTCGCGCGCAAAGATCTCGCGCTGCTCTTCGATCGAACGGGCTTCAAGCAGACGCTTCGGTTTGGCGCCGAACACGCGCGCAGCGAGATGGCCTGTCGCGATGAAGCGGCCGAGCAGCCCGAAATGATAGAAATTGCGCGCGAAGCGCGTGATGCGGCGGCGGCCCGTCAGCTCGCGGCCTTCCCAATAGGCGCGGGTATCGGCGTCGAGATGCGGCGCGATGAGATCGTTATAGAGGGCGACGTTGCGGCGGTCGTTGGCGGCGCCGAAGAAGCGATAGAACGTAGCGTGGTTCGGCAGATGCTGAGCTGCGGCGACCTTCAGCTTGAGCAGCGCGATGTGCGTGGCGTTGAGATCGACGGCATAGATGCGCGCCGGATTGGCCGACAGGTAGCTCATGACATTGCAGCCGCCGGAGGCAATCGTCATGATGCGCGTTTGCGGGGTGATTTCGAGCGCGTCCATGTCGGCGCGCGGATCTTCCCATATCTGCGGGTAGACCATCGAACGGAAGGCGAAGGTGAAGGTGCGCTCAAGGATACCGGCGAGGCTCAGCGCACGGTTCTGGTGCACAGCTTCGCTCAGAAGATCGATGCTCGTCGGTTCGAGGGCTTTAGCGGTCGCGTTCACGTGGGATACTCCGTTCGCCGGCTCGCTTTTCGTCCGGCATAATTGCCGTTAAGCGGCTTCAATCAACCAGCGGCCGGAAGGTGCCTGTGAGGCGCGCGCGGCCAAGTGCTCTTTCCAACGAATGATTTCAAATTGGCCGTCGAAGCGTTCGCCGATGGCGGTGCAGCTTTCGACCCAGTCGCCGCAGTTCATGTAGTGAATGCCGTCGATCTGGCGCGAGTTGGCGTGATGGATGTGGCCGCAGATAAGACCTTGCGCCTCACGGCGCTTGGCCTCGCCGGCCAGCGCGTCCTCGAATTCGCCGATGTAGTTCACGGCGCTTTTCACTTTGTGCTTCAGAAAAGCCGAAAGCGACCAATGACCGAGGCCGAACATGCGGCGAGCAAAGTTCAGCGGCACGTTGAGCGCGAGAGCTGCGTCATAAGACCGGTCGCCGAGAAATGCGAGCCAGCGGGCGTAGCGCACGACGACGTCGAATTCGTCACCGTGCAGAATGAGATAGCGCTTGCCGTCGGCGGCTTCATGGATGGCATCGCGGCGGATTTCGACGCCGCCGAAATTCATGCCGGTATAGTCGCGCAGGCCGTCATCGTGGTTGCCCGGAATGTAGACGACGCGGGTGCCTTTACGCGCCTTGCGCAGAAGCTTCTGCAAAACGTCATTGTGGCTCTGCGGCCAATAAGGACCGCGGCGGACTTTCCAGAAATCGACGATATCGCCGACGAGGTAGAGGTTCTGGCATTCGACGTATTTCAGAAAGTCGAGAAGAGCAGTCGATTGGCAATTGCGCATTCCGAGGTGAATGTCGGAAATAAAAACGGTTCGGTAGTTCAATTCCGGATTTGGTGCGCTCAAGGTCGGCCCCCAGTCAGTGCGCTTCCCATAAATGCGTCTATGCATTTCATGTAAAACGTAGGACGGGATTCATGTAACAGGCGTATGACGAACGCCTGCGGCCGGTAGTGTTGAGTGTAAGAAATCGCAGCTATTTATGGGTTTACCAACAGCGCGAGGCGGCGCGCGCGAGATATGCCGGCGGTTTCGATCGCCGCAAAAGTGTCATATGGCGAATATGCCACACACTGATGATTGCGCTGCCATCCACGCGACGGCAGCGCAATTTCGTATCAGTATTCGATGCGCTGAAAGATATGCTCCCAGGCGTAGAGCAGAATGGTGTCGACAGCGCCAACTAGAAGAAACGCCAGCGCAATCGGTGATGTCGAATTTTCGGGAAGGCCCATATCGACGCCCCTTGTCGATACGGCCAATGCTGCAGTCAGACTGAGAAGAGCGAGAACGGCGAAGACGATTTGAACGAACTTGAGCGAACGTTCACGCTCACGGCCGATGCTGTCCATCAGGGTGTCTCCTCAACGCGATACAAATGGGTGAACCCCGGAGAGAGACTTTAGTCGGAGCATAAGCAAAGGTGAAGTGAAATTTAATGATTTGTTAAGTAACAGCTTCGCGCGCCAGCTCTTTAAGCATTCTGCTTTGACGTTCAGCATCGGCGGGAAAATTCTCCGAGATCCACCAGCGCTCGAAGGCACTAAGGATGCCGCCGACTTTCGGACCTGGTTGAATGCCGAGTGCAAGGACGTCGTTCCCGGTGAAGGGCATGACCGGAATTTTCCAGCGATCGGCGAGTAATGCGCGGGCGCGCCAGCGCGGATCGGTGCTGGGGGCACCAGATTGTGCCCAGGCAAGGCGGACGGCGCGCGCGAAGGCATCGGCGCCGAGCCTGTAAAGTGCAGCTTGTGCAATCGCTTCGGACGTTTCCGGGGCGATGCCGGGATCGCCTGCGGATGCGCTTTTGAGACGCTCGGCTTCGGCATTCGAGAGCCGAAGCTCGCGGCCGAGAAAGGCTGCATCTTCCGGATTGTTGACGGCAAGCGCGGCAAGGCGCGCGAGCGCATCGGGTGGCTCGCCCAGTGCGGCTTCGATCGCAACGAAGCGCGCAAAGCGGTCAGGTTCGAGGCGCGTCCTGACGACAAGCTGAAGGATGCCGCTTTTTTCCATGGCGTTGACGACATCGACGGCGTTCAGCGCTGCGAGCAGTTTCAGCATTTCGGCGCGGACGCGCTCAGCGGAGAGCAGCGATAGTCCGTCTTTCAAGGCATTTGCTGCCGCCAGCCCTGCGGGATCGAGCTGGCCCTTTCCGTATTCGGCGCTGAAACGGAAGAAGCGCAGAATGCGCAGGTAATCCTCGCGGATGCGTGCCTCGGCATCGCCGATGAAGCGAACGCGACGTTGGCGTAGATCATCGAGGCCGCCGACGAAATCGTAGACGATGCCGTCGGCCGAGCAATAAAGCGCGTTGATCGTGAAGTCGCGGCGGGCGGCGTCTTCTTCCCAGGAGGTGGTGAAGGTGACGACGGCATGACGGCCGTCCGTCTCGACATCGTGGCGCAACGTCGTCACTTCAAAGGATCGCTTGTCAGCGACAACGGTAACGGTGCCGTGGTCTATGCCAGTCGGATATGCGCCAAGACCGGCATTGGCAGCGAGGCGCATGACGTCGGCGGGCAGAGCTGTCGTTGCGATGTCGATATCCTTGACGGGGCGGTTGATCATTGCGTTGCGCACAGCGCCGCCGACAACGCGGGCTTCCGCCCCGCCGGCAGAAAGCGCGGCGAAGACCTTTGCAAGCGCCGGGGCTCGTAGCCATTCGGCACTCATGCGGGTCGATTTGATGGCTGTATCAGTCATGCCGTTTCAGTCCTGCAATCACGGCTTTGCCGTCGGGGGCAGCGTTTTCGTCTCGTGAATGCTGCGCGCCGGTTCGAGCTTCCCGTCGACGACGGAGGCGGGCACATAGACGTCGTCGGGGCTGTTATAGGTGCGGGACGAAAACACGACGAGCGTCGCGAGCATCACGGCAGCGCCGGCAAAGAAGAGACGGATCAAGGGGGCACGGCTCAAGACCGTCATCAGGCCAGGCCATTCATCTTCGGAGAATGCAATCCAGGCGATGTAGAGGAACGTCGGCAGCAGGAAGAAAAAAATATTCTCGGTAACGATGCGGATCATGTGCTGAACAGTCTCCGATAGAGCGTGCGGATTATTCCCGCTGTCGCGCCCCATATATAGCGTTCACCGTAAGGCATCGCATAGAACCTGCGTTCTGCACCGCGCCAGACGCGACTGTGGATCTCGTGATTGGCTTCGTTCATCAAAAAGGCAAACGGAACCTCGAAAACGTCGGCGACCTCGTCCGGATTGGCCGTAAGCGTGAAGCCCGGACGTACGAGCGCGACCGAGGGCGTGATGATGTAGCCGGTGCCGGTGCGATAAGGCGAGAGATAACCGACCGGCTCGATGAAAGCCGCATCCAGGTTAATCTCTTCGCGCGTCTCCCGCAGCGCAGCAGCGAGAGGCGTTGCGTCTTGCTGCTCGACTTTCCCGCCGGGGAAGGCGATTTGTCCGGCGTGCGAGGGCAAATGGTCCGTTCGTGCCGTCAGCAGCACGGTCAGAGGCTCACGGGCGACGATGGGTACCAGGACGGCTGCGTGGCGCAGGCCAGCGGAAAATGGACCGAGGCCGGGGTTCAGATCGTCATCGCCAGGTGACTGCGGTTCATTCAGTTCAGGCGGGCTCGCAAGCAGCCGCGCACGTGCCAGGCGCTCGAAATCGGCAGCCTCGATATCCGGCGTTGCCATATTGGAGGCAGAAAGCGGGTTCATTTCGCAACCTGGCAGAAATTGAAGCGTGACCGTCCTGGGGTGGCCGGGGGCGGCTGAATCACGCTATTTTTGATTCGTCATTTAACTTGCGTCGTGTTTAGGGGCAGATGGGACTGCGCGTGGCTTACTTACGTATGACATCGCCGTTTCGGAAGCAGGGCATTTCGGCGCCCGCCCTGGCGCTCACGCTGGTTTGCCTCATGGTGCCGATCGCGCCGCCGCGCGCGACCGCGATGTCGACCATCGATTTTCTGACGTCGCTGTCCGATAGCGAGATAGAAGCTTTTCAAGTCTGGAAGACGGCGCGACAGAATTTCGAAGAGAAGCTCGATGCCTACTGGGATGCGGTCGAGCAGAAGCGAACTCTTCGCAAGCGTAAACGCGCAAAGGATATTCCGTTTTCGGCAAACGACTACGTGATGAGCTTTCCGCCAAAGTATGGAGGGCCGTCGCTGTCAGGTTCGCTCGCGTCGAAATATGGCCGATTCCTGGATGCGCAGCGGGAGGCCAACCCGTCGCCAAGCCGGGAGCTGGCAACCATTCCCGACTACCTCGCGGCCGCGAAGCGCGTCTACAACTTCGTGCCCGAACGCGTGACGGAAAAAGAGTTCAAGCTGCGCTATGCGTCAGAGGCTGCGGCCCTCGGTCTGTCGAAGGAGCAGGTGGTGCGTGTCTACGCGCTCGAAACGGGTGGCGTCGGCACCTACGATACGCAGGCCGGAATTCATCCGATCAAGAAGACAGGCCGCGCCATTTCCAGCGCCATTGGCTATGGCCAGCTTCTCGATGCCAATTCGATCAATGAACTGGCGCGCAGCGGGCCGACATTCATTCGGCTGCTGACTGCGAGATATCATGATCCGCGCAATTCGCCGGCCCGAAAAGCGCTGCTGCGGCACAAGCTGGTTGTGCTGAAGAAGATGTACGCGAACGTCAAGCATCAGCCGTTCGAATGGCATGTGCAGCAGGCCTATGCCAAGACGCAGGCGGGTATGGGTATTCACACTCTGAATATCGACGGTGACATTGGGCCGATGCTGCAGGCGATGAAGCTCAAGACACTGCAGGATTTGGCCGCCAAGAATGGACGGCGTTCGCTGTCGGGCGCCGAACTCGAGCTGATGAATCTCGCGGGGCCCGTCACGGGGCTCGAGATGATGGATGGAGCGGGATCACGCGCGCCCACGTCGAACTTCTTTTCGCGGCGGGCTTATTACGTGAACAAGATGGTGATGGGTTTGACCGGCTCGCAGCTTCAGGCTGAACTCGACCGGCGCATGACGCACGCGCTGACGACGCCGGGTTCATTGGAATTCGCGAATGCCTTCGACGCAGTCGAGGCGCGGCGGGAGGCCGAGCGCTGAGCGCACGGCCTCCGTTCAGTCACGCATAAGCGTCGTTACGCGTTTTGCGATTCAAGTGCGGGATAGTCGGTGTAACCCTTTTCCGTACCGCCATAGAACGAGTCCGGATCAGGCGGATTCAACGGCGCATCGAGCTTGAAGCGCAGCGGCAGATCGGGATTGGCGATGAACACCTTGCCGAAAGCGACGGCGTCGACCGTTCCGGCCTCGATGGCGGCCTGCGCCGTTTCCTTGGTGAATTTCTCATTGGCAATTAAGACGCCGCCGAAACGCTTCTTCAACTCGGGGCTGATAGAGTCCGGTCCCTGATATTCGCGCGTGCAGATGAACGCGATCTTGCGCTTGCCGACTTCTGTCGCGACGTAGCCGAATGTTTCGAGCGGGTTGCTGTCGCCCATGTCTTGCGAGTCGCCGCGGGGCGCGAGGTGGAGACCGACGCGGTCGGCGCCCCAGACTTCGATGCAGACATCGACGACTTCAAGCATCAGGCGGGCGCGGTTTTCGATCGAGCCGCCGTAGGCGTCGGTGCGCTTGTTGGTCTTATCCTGCAGGAACTGATCGAGCAGGTAGCCGTTGGCGCCATGGACTTCGACGCCATCGAAGCCCGCGCGTTTGGCGTTCTCAGCGCCGCGGCGATAGTCGGCGATGACGCCTGGGATTTCGCTCAATTCGAGGGCACGGGGCGTCACGTATTCTTTCTTCGGCCGCACGAGGCTGACGTGGCCTTTCGGTGCGATGGCGCTGGGCGCAACGGGAAGCTTGCCGTCGAGATATATTGGGTCGGAGATGCGTCCAACGTGCCAGAGTTGCAGCAGGATGGTTCCGCCTGCCGCGTGGACTGCGTCGGTGATTTTCTTCCAGCCCGCGACCTGCTCTTCCGACCAGATGCCGGGCGTGTCGGGGTAGCCGACGCCCATCGGGGTCACGGAGGTGGCTTCGGTTAGCATCAAGCCTGCCGAGGCGCGCTGGACGTAATATTCAAGCATCATGTCATTCGGCACACGACCAGCGCTGGCGCGGCAGCGCGTAAGCGGAGCGAGGACGACGCGATTCTTCAGCGAGAATGCGCCTGCTTTGAGCGGATCGAACAGAGTTGTCATAGGGGATTTCCCGAAGTTTGCCGGCAAGGAACAGTCGAGAGGGTGCATCTAGTTCGATAGAACTGAACCGGTGAACATGTGGCACGATCTATCTGGCGGACAACTGCGGCTTTCGACCGCCCCAGGCGGTGGAAGAGCCAATGTTCTTGTTTTGGCTTCCTGCCGGCCGTCACGCGGCCCTGTCGCTTGCTGCGCCGGGGATTGTTTCGACACCAGATTCATCAGGCCCGGTAGCGGCTCGCTGTGCAAGGGCGGCCGGTTCATAGGTGATATCCCGGACGGTGCCGTTGCAGGCTTCTTTCACGGTTCGTCCGAGACGCAAAAGCACGCTCTCGTGGATTTTTTCGTTGAGCGAAATCAGGTCGCGTCCGATTTTGCCGGTGCGCCGTTTGCTGGTTAATGGCTGATCTTCGAGGCTCTGCTGAATCGCACGGTTTGCGGGCATCAATCGGCTGAAGGCGTATGGCCAGCCGGTTGCTGACGCATGCTGCAAGCCGAGGTGATCAGGTTTGCTGTCTCGGCGCAGCTTATCGATGTCGATGGCGAGGCTCGTCTTGGCCTGAATGCGTTCGGCCATCCAGAGCAGTGCGATGTCCGAGAGAGCCGTTTCCGGCCAACCACCTCCGACGTCGGCGTGCGTACCGGCAAACCACATCTGCTCGACGTGCTGGCGCGATGGCAATCGGCCATCTTCGGGATAGGTCATAAGCGTCGGGCGGAACGGGCTTCGCGCTTCGTCGATCGACAGCGCATGCAGCGCGACGTCGATGGTGTCGTGCAGCCGCATGTCGTGATAATCGAATTTGCGGCTCAGCCAGTCCCAAGATCGATACGGATTGCCGACATTGCCGACGGTGTCCCAGAGGCCGAGACAGCGAATGCGAACCGGGTAATGGCAGGCGGCGCCGATTTCTGCGATGGCGTCGAAATTACGTTTGCGCTCGGGCTGGCGATATATGCGCCAAGCGTCGTCGATTGAAAAATCGCTGCCCTTCTCCGCGAGGCCGAACAGAGTGATGAAACTTGCGAGGCTGCGGGCTTCGTAAGCGCCACGCGAAAATCCGAAGAGATAGATCTCATCGCCCGGCTCGTAAGCGTTGCAGAGAAACTGATAGGCCGCCTTGATGCGGTCGCCAATCTCGAAGCCGAGCGCGCCCTTGAGAAAGGCCAAGCCGTGATCTTGCGACGAGGCAATTCCAACGACATAGCGGACGAGTTGGCGGACGCCTCGATTGTCTTCGTAAAGGACCGCACGGCTGAGCTTGGCGACGTTCGTCAGCGGTGACGCGTCGTCATCATCGTTCCAGGTGCCGTCGAGCGCGCAGACGAGCCGTTTCATCCTGCCGTGCTCCCGAAGGCCTCCGCTGCCGAGACGAGGCATTCGCCCCGCTTTGCTCTCGGCGCGCATAAGGCCCGAGGGTTAGATCGCTCGGAGGTTATACGGACGCGTGCGGAAGGGTAAACCCATCGCAGCAGGAAACGCGGCGACGGACGTGTTCAGGAATGGCGAAACGGCCACAATATCCGCAATCTGCCATCCTCGGGCCAAGCCCGAGGATGACGTCATGTTTGTAAAATCAGGGCCACTTCACCACGGGCGGCATCGAAGACAGGATCGACTCCGTGTTGCCGCCGGTTTTCAGACCGAACGTCGTGCCGCGGTCGTAGAGCAGATTGTATTCGACGTAGCGGCCACGGCGGATCAATTGCTCTTCGCGCTGCGCATCCGAGTACGGCATTGTGTAATTGCCACGCACCAGCATCGGATAGACGCTGTGGAATGCGCGTCCGACATCCTGGGTGAAAGCGAAGGCTGCATCCCAGCCGCCTTCGGCATCGGAAGGCGTCAGATAATCGTAGAAAATGCCGCCGACGCCGCGCGGTTCGTTCCGGTGCGGCAGGAAGAAATATTCATCGCACCAGTTCTTGAGCTTCGTGTAATCGACGATCGGGTGGTTGGCGCAGGCGCCGTACATGGCGGCATGAAAAGCGAGCGTATCTGCATCCGACTGCGTGCGACGCTTGTCGAGCACCGGTGTCAGGTCCGCTCCGCCGCCGAACCACCACTTGTTCGTCACGATCATGCGCGTGTTCATATGAACCGCAGGCACGTTAGGGTTGATTGGGTGGCCGATGAGCGAAATGCCCGACGCCCAGAACTCCGGGTTTTCTTCGGCGCCGGGAATTTGTTTGCGGAACTCCGGGGCAAATTCGCCGTAAACCGTGGATGTGTGCACGCCGACTTTCTCGAAAACGCGGCCATGCATGAGGCTCATCACGCCGCCGCCGGCATCAGGTTCACCGGCTTTGGCGCGATTCCAGGGCGTGCGGACGAAGGTGCCCGGCGCGTCTTTTCCGTGTGGAGCGTCTTCGGGAAGGCTTGTTTCCAGCTTCTCGAACGCTGTGCAGATGTCGTCGCGCAGTTTTTCAAACCACGCACGCGCGGTGGCTTTTTTCTGCTCTAGTGGCATTTCAGGGGCGTTCATGGATTTATCTGAGCTATGTCTTGTTTTTGACCGAAAAGACCCTTAGCTCCAACCGACATCAACGATCAACATCCGGTCGCCGTCGCCAGTCGGATCTAGCCCGACTTTGCGAGCAGGCGCCGCTTTCGTCATTGCGATAGATCATGTTGCGCCGACTTATGAGCTGGGGTGAGACCCGCATCAAGCCGTTCGACGAGCGCGCGATCGTGCGCCCGCCCGATACACTGTGGGCTTTCTATTGGTTTTTTATCAAGCCTCTTTGGCCGTTTTTCGTGCTGCTCCTGATCGCTGGCTGCCTGGGCTCGACCATCGAAGTGGCGTTGATGGGCTTTATCGGTGCGATCGTCGACAAAATGCGGACGCATGGCGATCCGGCGACGTTCGTTTCGAGCTACGGGTGGATGCTGGCGGGCATGGCGTTCGTGGCGCTGGTGCTGCGGCCAGTCATCTCGACGGCGCACGACTTCATCAAGAACCAGATGCTTTCTGCGGGCTGCACAACGCGCATTCGGTGGCAGACGCATCGCTACGTGCTGCGGCAGAGCCTCGGTTTCTTCCAGAACGATTTCGCGGGCCGCGTCGCCAACAAGATCATGCAGACGGGCACATCGCTGCGTGAAAGCGTCGTCCAGCTGATCGACGCGCTGTGGTATGCAAGCGTGCAGTTCATCGGTTCGGCGCTGCTGTTTGCGGCATCCGACTGGCGGCTGACCATTCCGCTGATCGCTTGGCTCGTCGCTTACGTCGTGGCGCTGCGCTATTTCGTGCCGCGCATCAAGGCGCGCTCGACGGAAGCATCGGAAGCTCGTTCGATGCTCGTCGGCCGCATTGTCGACAGCTATACGAACATCATGACCGTGAAGCTCTTCGCGCATGCCGAGCGCGAGGATATCTACGCGCGCGAGGCGCTGACCGAGCAGATGACGAAGTGGCAGGCGTCTCTGCGTCTCATCACCGGCATGGAAATCACGCTCTATTCGCTCAACGGCCTGCTGCTCGTTGCGACGACAGGAACGGCGATCTGGCTGTGGACTCTGCATCACGTCTCAGTCGGCGACATTGCGGTCGTCGGCGGTCTTGTCATTCGTATCGTGACGATGTCGGGCTGGGTGATGTGGACGATTGCGGACGTGTTCGAGAACATCGGCGTCGTGCATGAAGGCATGGAGACGATCTCGCGGCCGAATCTGCTCGTCGATGCGCCGGATGCGAAGCCGGTCGTCGTGCCGCGCGGAGAAATCCGCTTCGATCACATTCATTTCCACTACGGAGCAGGACGTGCGTCTGCAGAAGATGCGCCGCCGCGCGTGATCGAGGATCTTTCGCTAAAGGTGCGGCCGGGTGAGAAGGTTGGTCTGGTCGGGCGCTCCGGCGCTGGCAAGTCGACGCTCGTCAATCTGCTGCTGCGGTTCTACGACCTCGAAGGCGGCCGTATTCTGATCGACGGGCAGGACATCTCGCGTGTCACGCAGGACAGCCTGCGCGCGGAAATCGGGATGGTGACGCAAGACACGTCGCTATTACACCGGTCGGTGCGCGATAACATCCTCTACGGCCGTCTCGATGCCACGGACGAGGACGTGATCGCCGCGGCAAAGCAGGCCGAGGCGCATGACTTCATCATGGCCCTTGAGGACCTTAAGGGCCGCAAGGGTTACGATGCGCATGTCGGCGAACGCGGCGTGAAGCTTTCGGGCGGCCAGCGGCAACGCATTGCGATAGCGCGCGTGTTGCTGAAGAACGCGCCGATCCTGGTGCTCGACGAGGCGACGAGTGCGCTTGATTCAGAGGTCGAGTCTGCGATCCAATCGAGCTTCGAGAAGCTGATGGACGGCAAGACCGTGATTGCGATCGCACACCGGCTTTCGACTATTGCGGCGATGGACCGGCTGGTCGTGATGGAAGACGGCCGGATTGTGGAAGAAGGTTCGCATGCGGACCTTCTGAAGCGCGGCGGTCTTTACGCCCAGCTGTGGCTGCGCCAGTCCGGCGGCTTCCTTGCACGCGAGGCGGCTGAGTAATCCCGCCGCTAACGCTTGCTACGTTGGCTGCTGGCGAAAGCGGGAACTTTCTGCGCCAAAAAAGCCTGAAGCTCGCTCGCCGCGTGGCGGATATTGAAGAAGCGCGGCACGTCTTTCTTGTAGTCGAGATAGGCGCGGCCGTAGCGGGCTTCGAGCCACGGCTCTTCCGTTCGCGCCATCATGGCATAAACAATGACGAGTGCTGCTGCGAGAAGCGTGGCGTCCCACGACCAAGCCGCTAATCCGAGTGTCGTGAAGGCGAGAATGGCCGTCGCGTATTGCGGATTTCGCGTCCAGCGATAGACACCGGTCGTCTCAAGGCCGCTCGCCTGACAGTAGGTTGCCTTTCGGCCGAGCGACCACAGCGTATAAATATAAGCGACACCTGCGATGAACGCGACGGCAGCGAGCGCGACGCGGAACGGCGCTAGCGGTCCGGACAGCGTTATCAGGAAACGCTCAGCCGCGAGGATCAGGACCGAGACGTTTAACGTCCGAAAAAGTGTCCAGAAGGCAAAGCTTTTTGCTGACCCGACCGGGGGCGCGGGCCAAATCCGCCAAGCGGCGTTGATCCGGCCGGCCAGCATTCCCGCAATCAACAGAAGCGCCGAGGCGACGCCAGCAATGATCAGAATGAAGTCGATCGGCATGCGATTCTGCGACGTGTCGGTGCGATCCGACAGATTTGCAGCATTCGCGTGTCACGCGTGCGACAGGGCGGGACGCGTCAGGCGGCGGGAAAGCCGTGCGTTTGCCGCAGCGCTTCGCCGAGCACGATGGCAGCGGCGACGGCAACGTTCAACGATCTGAGACCGGGTCGCATCGGTATGGTGATGCGTGCATCGGCTTGGTTGTGGACGGCATCGGGAACGCCGGCGCTTTCGCGGCCAAGCAGCAGTGTATCGTTCGGCGCGAAAGCGAAGTCGCAATGCGTCGATGTCGCCTTCGTTGTGAGAAGGACGAGACGCCCCGGCGGTTCGGCGGAAGCGCGTCGTGCGGCCATGAAGGCATCGAAGCTTACGTGGCGTGTGAGATCGACGAAAGGCAAGTAATCGAGCGCGGCGCGCTTCAAGGAACGATCACTCATGTCGAAGCCGGTCGGGCCGATGACGTGGACGGGCACGCCAAAGCAGGCCCCGAGGCGAAGGATCGTTCCGGTGTTCTGAGCAATGTCGGGTTGATAGAGGGCGAGGCGCATCCGGGGTGTCTGGGGATCTCAGAGATTCATGTCTACTGCGACATGTGCGCCAAATTGCCCCTCACTTTTTGTCGCGCTTTCCGATTGATAGCGGCATCAAACGCTGTCAAAACATCCAACTAGGGAAGAAATGAACGAACTAGAGACCAAAAAATAGGCAATCGGCGGCAGGCACTGTCCTATGCAACCGGTGAAGCCTCTGGCTCTGGTTCCCCAATGCGGGAGGCGTGCGTTGAGCACAGATGCCTTAGAGCCGCACCGCCGGGATTTCCTGGTGGTTGCTGGAAACGCGTTCGCCGCTGTCGGCGCCGCGTCGCTTCTTTGGCCTTTCATTCAGCAGATGAACCCCGACGCCAGCACGATGGCGCTGTCGTCGGTGGAGGTCGATCTTGCTCCGGTGAAAGAAGGGCAGGCGATCACTGCGATGTGGCGCGGCAAGCCGATCTTCATCCGTAATCGGACGAAGGCCGAGATCGAATCGGCGCTGGCTGTACCCGTGAAGGATCTGCCCGATCCGCTGGCGCGGAACGAGGATCTGCCGACGGACGATCCGGCAACCGATGCTAACCGCACCAAGGCCGGGCACGAGAACTGGATCATCATCATCGGCATTTGCACGCATCTGGGCTGCATTCCCAAGGGGCAAGCTCTCGGCGATGATCGCGGTGAGTACGGCGGCTGGTTCTGCCCGTGCCACGGCTCGCAATACGATACCTCCGGACGCATTCGTAAGGGACCGGCACCCCGCAATATGGAAGTGCCGCCTTATGCGTTCACGACCGCAACAAAAATCAAAATCGGTTAGGGGGGAGAGAGCATATGGGAGCCCGAACCTCGAATTACGTGGCCGAAACGCGGTGGGGCAAGTGGCTCGACGAGCGCTTGCCGATCGGCCGTGTGGTGAAGAACCAGTTCATCGACTATCCAACGCCGCGGAACCTCAATTACCTGTGGACCTTCGGCGGCATCCTGACGCTGATCCTCGTCGGACAGATCGCGACGGGCGTGGTGCTGGCGATGCACTATCAGCCGAGCGCGACAGGCGCGTTCAATTCGATCGAGCAGATCCGCCGCGACGTGAACTACGGCTGGATGCTGCGTAATTTCCACGCCGTCGGCGCGTCGATGTTCTTCTTCGCCGTCTACATCCATATCTTTCGCGGCTTCTATTACGGCTCGTATAAGGCCCCGCGCGAAGTGCTGTGGATCCTTGGCGTGTTGATCATGCTGCTGATGATGGCGACGGCGTTCATGGGCTACACGCTGCCGTGGGGGCAGATGAGCTTCTGGGGCGTGACGGTCATCACCAACCTCTTTTCCGCGCTCGATACGATCGTCAACGGGCTCGGAACGGCGGTCGTCGAATGGCTGTGGGGCGGTTATGCCGTCTCGGGCGTGACACTCAATCGCTTCTTCTCGCTGCATTACCTCTTGCCGTTTGTGCTGACGGGCGTGGTCGGGCTGCACATCTGGGCGCTCCATATCGTCGGGCAGAACAATCCGACAGGGCTCGATCTCAAGGAGCCAACCGACTGCGTGCCGATGCATCCTTATGCGACGTCGAAGGATGCGGTCGGGATTTTCGCTTTCCTTCTGCTTTACGCGTGGTTCGTGTTTTTCGTGCCGGACTATCTGGGGCACGCCGACAATTACATCGAAGCGAACCCGCTGGTGACGCCGCCGCATATCGTGCCGGAATGGTATTTCCTGCCGTTCTACGCGATCCTGCGCGCCTTCACGAGCTCGTTCCTCGGCATTCCGCTCGGGCAGTATGCCAAGCTTTGCGGCGTCGTCGCGATGTTCTCCGCCGTGATCATCATCGCGTTCGCGCCGTGGCTCGATACATCGCGCATTCGGTCGGCGAAGTACCGGCCGATCTTCAAGTGGTTCTTCTGGTTCTTCGTCTTCACCTGCGTATCGCTCGGCTATCTCGGATCGAAACCGGCGGAAGGTGTGTATGTGGTCGCCGCGCAGATCTTCACGGTCTGCTACTTCCTGTTCTTCCTCGTTGCGATGCCGATCGTCGGCCTTATTGAAACGCCGCGAAGGCTGCCGCGCTCGATCACGGAATCGGTGCTCAGCAAGGGCGGAGCGGGGCTGCCGTCGGGTGCCGCTGCCGCACCTGAGACGCGGTGAGGAGCGACAGATGAAACAGCGCATCTCACTTTCATTGATCTTCGCGCTTTCGTTCGTGCTCCCGGTTACGAGCGCCTCTGCGGAGGAAGCGGGACATCCGGAGATCCATCGGCAGACGTGGTCGTTCTCGGGCTTCACCGGGCAATTCGATAAGGCGCAATTGCAGCGCGGCTTCCAGGTCTACAAGGACGTCTGTTCGAACTGTCACGGCCTTAAGTATCTGTCGTTCCGCAATCTCGTGCAGCCGGGAGGACCGGAATTTCCGGAAGCAGCCGTGAAGGAACTGGCGAAGACGTGGCCGAACCAAATCACGGACGGTCCGAACGACGAAGGCAAGATGTTCGAGCGTCCGGCGTTGCTGTCTGATCCAATCCGGGGGCCGTATCATAACGATCAGGAAGCGCGGGCAGCGCAAAACGGCGCGTTGCCGCCTGATCTATCGCTTATCGCTCGGGCACGCGGCGTTGAGCGCAATCCAAGTTGGTGGATCCATCCGTTCCTGATGCTCGGCGATATTGCCAAGGCCTATCAGGAGGGCGGCGCGGATTACATCTATGCGCTCATGCACGGCTATTCCGATCCGCCGGCAGATTTCAAACTGACGGACGGAAAATTCTACAACAAGATTTTCCCCGGCCATCAAATCAGCATGCCGCCGCCGCTTTCCGACGGTCTCGTCAGTTACCAGGACGGCACACCCGACACCGTCGATAACTATGCGAAAGACGTTGTCGCATTTCTGTCATGGGCCGCCGACCCCACGCTCGATACGCGCAAGCAGATCGGATGGCAGGTCATTTTGTATCTTATCGTCACCACTGGCTTGCTCTACCTGGGCAAGAGGCGGATCTGGGCCAGCATTAAGCACTGACCCGAGCGCTTGTGACGATTTGCAAACTGGAAGGCTGCGCTTGCGTAGCCTTTTTTCTTTTGTACTGGCGGGTACATTGAAAATGAAAAAGGTGGGTGATGACGGCATCGGTTCTGGGCATTGTTGGAGGCAGTGGGTTCTATCAACTGCCAGGCCTTGCCAACCCTGAATGGAAGGCAATCGAGAGTCCGTGGGGTACACCTTCGGACGAAATTCTGTTTGCTGATATCGACGGATTGCCGATCCGGTTTCTGCCGCGGCATGGGCGCGGGCATAAGCTGTCGCCGACGGGCATCAACTATCGGGCGAATATCGATGCGCTTAAACGTGCTGGCGTGACCGATCTCATCTCGGTTTCCGCGTGCGGATCGTTGAAGAAGAAATACAAGCCCGGCGATTTCGTGCTTCCCGATCAGTTCATCGACCGGACGTTCGCGCGCGAGAAGTCGTTCTTCGGCAACGGTTGCGTTGCGCATGTTGCGATGGGCGATCCGATCAGTCCGCTGCTAACGAAGGCGCTCGAAAAGTCGGCGAAGGCCGAGAAGATCGAGGTGCACAAGGGCGGCACCTACCTCGCGATGGAAGGGCCGCAGTTTTCCACGCGCGCAGAAAGCAATCTTTACCGGTCTTGGGATTGCGACGTCATCGGCATGACGAACATGCCGGAGGCCAAGCTCGCGCGCGAAGCGGAGATTTGCTACGCGAGCGTCGCGATGGTGACGGATTACGATTGCTGGCACGACGATCATGAAGACGTCGATGTCGCGTCGATCATTGCTGTCATGCACGCGAATACAGAAAAAGCGCAGCGGCTCGTCGCGCATCTCGCGCGGGATTTTCCGCGCGAGCATCCGGCTTGTCCGATCGGCTCGGACAGGGCACTCGAAGTTGCGCTGATCACGCCCCCGGAAGCGCGCGATCCTGAACTCTTGAAGAAGCTCGATGCGGTTGCGGGGCGGGTGCTGGGATAGCTCCTGATTATCATCCTCGGGATTGTTCCGAGGGTGGCCCGGAGAGGCGTGCGTTAGTTCGGGAAGCTGATCAGGATCTTCATCTTGATGAGCCAGGGGAAGATCATTTCGAGTAGGGTGCCGAGCGTCCATAGTACGGTGCCGAGCAGAATGAGCGCGGGGATGCTGGCGATGACGGCTTTCAGAAAGAACAGCATCAGCTCGACGAAGGGCACGTCGATTTTACGGACCGACACCGGCGCGAGCGTTGCGGCCGCCGCAGCGGCATTGGGGGTGAAATCGGATGCTGCGTAGATCTGCGGCTGCGGCCGTGAACGATCGTCTGGGCCCATCGAGAGTGTCGGCGCGGCCGCGCGTTCCTGCGCTGCGCGTTCGCGTGCTTCCCGGGCGCGGGCTTCCTTTTCGCGTCTCAGCGTGCGCGGCAAGTCTTCCGTATCGTCGAGAAGCGGGTCGAGGTCGGGTCCTGCGATTGCGGAGGTGCCTGGAGATGCCATTACTCTTCCCTCAAGCAGGGCTGCCGCCAGTGCCGAATGTTTCAGCACGGCAGCGTTGCTCAAAATCTACCTAGAACCCAGCGATATTGCTATTTTGCGCCGTCAATTTGACCGGAGTGGAGCACTGTGAAGAACCTGGACGCCCTCGAAGAGCTTATTCGTACGATCCCTGACTATCCGAAGCCCGGCATCATGTTTCGGGATATCACGACGCTTCTTTCCGACCCGAAAGGGCTTAAAAAAGCGATCAAAGGCATGGCGAAGCCATTCGAGGACCAGAAAATCGACGCGGTTGCCGGTATCGAGGCGCGCGGGTTCATTCTGGGTGGCGCGATTGCCGACCGCCTCGAATGTGGCTTCATTCCGATCCGGAAAAAAGGCAAGCTGCCTTGGAAGACGATCGGGCAGGAGTACACGCTTGAATACGGCGTGGACGTCATCGAAATTCATGAGGACGCTTTCGCGAGTGGATCGCGCGTGCTGATCGTCGACGACCTGATCGCGACGGGCGGCACAGCGGAAGCGGCGGTCAAGCTCGTTCAGCGTTCCGGCGGCAAGGTGGTTGGGGCAACCTTCATCGTCGATCTGCCGGACCTTGGCGGCATGAAGCGGCTCGACGATCTGGGCATCACCAGTCACGCGCTTGTCGCGTTCGAAGGCCACTAGGGAGTAAACGTGGACCTTCCAAGCGAACATCTGTCAGATGCGTTCGAGCGGATTGCCGCTTGGCGGGCTGATCCTTGGACGATTCACACTTGTCCGGTCTGCCAAACGCCGGGGCTGCAAATTATCGACAGGTCGGTGCGGCCCTATTCGGAATGGTATGCGCTCACGTGTGCCGCTTGCGGGCTTGATGCTTCGCTGCACATTCCGTTGCCCGGTCCGGGTCAAATGTGAGCATGGCGAACGGTCCGATCGAGATTGTCCTGTTGCCCGGTCTCGACGGGACAGGCGATCTGTTCGACCGTTTGGCAGTGCGGCTTGCTCCGGATCTGACTGTTACAATCGTACGCTATCCGCAGGATCCGTCGCTCGGGTACGCGGGCTATGCGGAAATCGTGCGCAACGTGATCGGCAAAAGACCGGTATTTCTTCTGGGAGAGTCGTTTTCGGGGCCGGTTGCCGTTCGTGTCGCGACGCAGCTCGGGCGGCAGGTGCAGGGTGTCGTGTTGGCGGCAACGTTCGTGAAGAACCCGTGGCCCGGTTGTTTCATTCGTCGCGCGGCGCTCGTCGATCCGCGAACGACGCCGTCGCGACTTCGCGATGCTGTCCTGATGGGACCTTTCGGCGATCCCGAACTCGTCAAAAAAGTAGAAGGGATCGTCGCTACGCTGTCACGGTCGGTGCGGGCATCGCGGCTCAAGGCCATTGCGGAGGTCGATGTGCGGCGGGATTTCGCCCAACTCGCCTGTCCGATCCTGGTGCTGCATGGGCGCGGCGATTGGCTCGTCCGCAAGTCGCCCATTCAGCGTGCGGTTTGCGAACGCGGGCGTGCACGCATGGTCGTCATTCCCGGTGCCCATATGCTATTGCAAACGCGTTCCGCCGAGGCGGCGGCCGAGATCGTTAATTTCACTAAGTCAATCGCGGAGGCTCATCATGAAGCTTGACGGAGTGCCCTCGCGCACGATCTGGCTCGAACCGGACGGCTGGTCCATCGGCATCATCGATCAGACGCTTCTGCCGCATAAAATCGTGCGGCCGGTGCTCAAGACGGTCGAGGATGCGGCGCGCGCCATTAAAACGATGCAGGTGCGCGGCGCGCCGCTGATTGGCGTCACGGCGGCTTATGGCGTGGCGCTGGCGATGCGTGTCGATGCATCGGATGCGAGCCTTGACAATGCGGTTGCGTTCCTCGGTGCGCAGCGGCCGACGGCGGTCAATCTGCGCTGGGCGCTGGAAGATCTGCGCACGACGCTGCTGCCGCTGGCGCCGAGCATTCGCGCTGTCGCCGCCTACGCGCGCGCGGCAGAACTGGCGGAGGACGATGTCGAGACGTGCCGGAACATCGGCGTCAACGGCCTCAAGTTGATTAAGGAGATCGCGATCCGCAAGGGCGGTGGTCCTGTCAACGTGCTGACGCATTGCAATGCGGGCTGGCTCGCGTGCGTCGATTGGGGGACGGCCACGTCGCCGATCTATCACGCACACGACGCGGGTATTCCGGTGCATGTCTGGGTCGACGAGACGCGGCCGCGCAACCAGGGCGCGGCGCTGACGGCGTTCGAGCTTTTACAGCATGGCGTTCCGCATAGCCTCATCGCGGACAATGCTGGTGGGCATTTCATGCAGGCTGGCGACGTCGATCTCGTCATCGTCGGCACGGACCGAGTGACGGCGAACGGCGACGTTGCGAACAAAATTGGCACGTATCTGAAGGCGCTTGCGGCGCACGATATGCGGGTTCCGTTTTATGTGGCGCTGCCGTTTTCGACGATCGACTGGCGCACCGAAAAAGGCAGCGACATTCCCATCGAGGAACGCAGCGAGGACGAAGTTCTGTATGTTCAGGGCAAGCTTCCCAATGGAGAACTCGGGTCGGTTCTGATTTCGGCAGAAGGGACGCATGCCCGTAATCCGGCCTTTGATGTGACACCTGCGAGACTCGTGACGGGCTTCATCACGGAGCGGGGCATTTGCGCGGCGTCCCGGGAAGGGCTGCTGTCGCTCTATCCTGAAAAGACCAGCGCAGCGGCATGATCCCGTGAAACAGCCAAGCGAAAAATCGTTGAGAAAAGAGGTCATTGCAACGGCTCTGGAGATGAGCCGTTCGGGACTTTCTCCAGGGCGTTCAGGTAACGTCTCGTGTCGGTTCGGCGGCGGCATGCTGATCACGCCGACGGGCAAGCGGTATGAAGATACCGACCCTGACGACATCGTATTCGTCGCCGCAGACGGCAGCGTTCCAGATGGTCAACTGAAGCCGTCGAGCGAGTGGCAATTTCACCTTGCTGCGTATCACGCGCGCCCGGATCGAAATGCACTTGTGCACACGCACTCGCTGCATGCGACCGTGCTGGCGTGCGCGCACAAATCCATTCCGGCATTTCATTACATGGTGGCGGTCGCGGGCGGAAAGGACATTCCGTGCGTGCCTTACGCGACGTTCGGAACGGATGAACTCGCGCGGCATGTTGCGGCCGGGCTTCGTGAACGAGATGCGTGTTTAATGGCCAACCACGGTCAGATTGCTTGCGGAGCTTCGCTCGCGCACGCACTTGAAATGGCCCGAGAGGTGGAAGTTCTGGCCGAGCAGTACTACAAAGTACTCTTACTGGCTGATGTGCATCTGCTCGATGATGCTGAAATGCTCGAGATTGCCGAGCGCTTTAAAGCCTACGGCAGGAATGCGGAGCTAAACCAGAAGCGCCGATAGAAAGGGCCAATCGCTCCTATAGAATTTTTTGCGCGATAAGATTGTCTTATAAGCATTTCCTGAAGATTCGATTGGTGGATTAAGTTTTTCTGATCTTAGGTCTCTTTGGTTTCCTCCAGGAAGGATGATCACATGACCGATACCACGAAGCTCACCACAACAGCGGGTGCCCCGGTCCCCGACAACCAGAATTCGCTGTCAGCCGGGCCGCGCGGTCCGCTGCTGATGCAGGATTATCAGCTCATCGAGAAGCTCGCGCATCAGAACCGCGAGCGCATTCCGGAACGTACCGTCCACGCCAAGGGCTGGGGCGCTTACGGAACGCTGACGATTACGGGCGACATTTCGAAGTACACGAAGGCGAAGGCGCTGCAGCCGGGCGCGAAGACCGAGATGATTGCGCGCTTCTCGACCGTTGCGGGCGAGCTTGGCGCGGCGGATGCCGAGCGCGATGTTCGCGGCTTCGCACTCAAATTCTATACCAGTGAAGGCAACTGGGATCTCGTCGGCAACAACACGCCGGTGTTTTTCGTCCGCGATCCGATGAAGTTTCCCGACTTCATCCACACGCAGAAACGGCACCCGAAAACCAACATGCGCTCGCCGACGGCGATGTGGGATTTCTGGTCGCTGTCGCCGGAAAGCCTGCATCAGGTTACGATCCTGATGTCGGACCGCGGCTTGCCGGTCGGCGTTCGCAACATGAACGGCTACGGCTCGCACACGTATTCATTCATCAATGCCAACAACGAGCGTTTCTGGGTGAAATTCCACTTCAAGACGCTGCAAGGCCATAAGCACTGGACGAACGGTGAAGCGAGCGAGATCGTCGGCCGCACACGTGAATCGACGCAGGAAGATCTGTTCACGGCTATCGAGCGCGGCGAGTTCCCGAAGTGGAAGATGCAGGTTCAGGTGATGCCGGAAGCCGATGCCGACAAGCATTGGTATAACCCGTTTGACTTGACGAAGGTTTGGCCGCATGCGGACTATCCGCCGATCGATATTGGCGTGTTCGAGCTCAACCGCAATCCTCAGAACTATTTCGCCGAGATCGAGCAAGCGGCATTCTCGCCGTCGAACATCGTGCCGGGCATTGGCTTTTCGCCCGACAAGATGCTGCAGGCGCGCATCTTTTCGTATGCAGATGCGCATCGCTATCGCCTTGGCACGCACTACGAGCATCTGCCCGTGAACGCCGCGCGCTGCCCCGTTCATAACTATCACAAGGACGGCCCGATGCGGTTCTTCGCA
This sequence comes from Hyphomicrobium sp. MC1, assembly GCF_000253295.1. NCBI lineage: Bacteria > Pseudomonadati > Pseudomonadota > Alphaproteobacteria > Hyphomicrobiales > Hyphomicrobiaceae > Hyphomicrobium > Hyphomicrobium sp. MC1. The sequence goes on from NC_015717.1 coordinate 895,308, forward strand.
CCGGAGACGGGGAACGTGGACGCCTATTATGAGCCGAACTCGTTTCATGGTGCCGAGCAGGACAAGTCCGTCGCGGAGCCGCCGCTGAAGATTTCGGGCGATGCCGATCGTTTCAATCATCGCGATGGCAACGACGATTACAGACAGGTGACGGCGCTGTTCAATCTCTTCAACAAAGAGCAGAAAGCGCGGCTGTTCTCGAACGTCGCCGAAGCGATGTGGGGTATCCCCGATTTCATCGCCGAGCGGCAGCTTGCGCATTTCAAGAAAGTGCATCCGGATTATGAAGCCGGGGTGCGCGCGGCGCTCGATCACATGACGCGACAGAAAGCTTCCGAGACGGCGCAGCAGCAGAAGATGCCGCAAGGCGCAGAAGCTGCCGAGTGATCGCTCGGTTCGTTTCGACGATTAATGAAAAGGCCCTGCTCGTGCGGGGCCTTTTTTGTTTCGGCGGTTTGCTGCTGGTAGGACGCAACTTCCCGAGTGCCAGCGCGTTGCTCGAACGGCACTCAATGTATCGAGGAGGAGCCGTCATGCCGAGAGGCGATAAATCGAGCTATACGACCAAACAGAAACGCAAGGCCGAACACATCGAGGAAGGCTACGAGAAGCGCGGCGTCGGCAAGTCGGAAGCCGAGCGGCGCGCCTGGGCGACCGTCAACAAAGAGAGCGGCGGCGGCAACAAGAGCGGCTCGGGTCGCGGTAAGAAAGACACGCACGTCGCGTCGAAGCGCGGAGGCCGTATCGGCGGCAAGGCATCGGCGTCGCGACCAGCGGCAGCGCGCAGTGCGTCAGCGCGGAAAGCCGCAGCGACGAGAAAGCGGCGCGGAAGCTGATCGCGCCGCATTTGGCGTCATCATCACGCCGTGCGGAAATACGGCTCGACTTTGCCTTTGAGCTTCAGGGTCATCGGGCGGCCTTTGCGGTCGCGCGCGTTCCCTGCCGCAACGCGGATCCAGCCTTCGCTGATGCAGTATTCTTCAACGTTGGTTTTGTCGGTACCATTGAAGCGGATGCCGATGTCACGCTTCAGAAGCTCTTCGTTGAAGAACGGGCTTGCGGGATCGTTGCAAAGGCGGTCGGGCAGTTCGTCGGACATGTTTGTTCGTCCTAGTTGGCGAAACGGAAGTGCATGACATCGCCGTCTTGGACGACGTAGTCCTTGCCTTCGAGACGCATTTTTCCGGCTTCTTTAGCACCGGTTTCGCCGTTGCCGGTTACATAATCGTCGAAGGCAATGGTTTCGGCGCGGATGAAGCCTTTTTCGAAGTCGGTATGGATGACGCCAGCGGCTTGCGGAGCCTTGGTGCCGCGCGTGATTGTCCAGGCGCGGGCTTCCTTCGGGCCGACGGTGAAGTAGGTCACGAGGTGGAGCAGGTCGTATCCGGCGCGGATCAGGCGATTGAGGCCCGGTTCGTCGAGGCCCATCTCGCTAAGGAAGGCATCGCGATCTTCCGGCGCGAGGCCTGCGAATTCGCTTTCGATCTTGGCGGAGATGACGACGACAGCCGCATTCTCGGCTTTCGCGCGCTCTTCAACTTGTTTGGAATAGGCGTTGCCATTGGCGGCGGACGCTTCCTCGACGTTACAGACATAGACGACGGGCTTCGACGTCAGCAGTTGCAGCGCACGGAAGGCGGGCATCTCTTCGGCGGTCATCTGCGCGAGACGGGCGGGCTTGCCTTCACGCAGAAGCACCAGCGGCTTTTCCATGACGGCGTACTGCGCCTTGGCTTCCTTGTCGCCGGACTTCGCCTTCTTCTCGATTTGCGAGATCCGCTTTTCGAGGCTTTCGAGATCGGCCAGCATCAATTCCGTTTCGACGACGTCAGCGTCGGCGAGCGGGTCGATGCGGTTCTCGACGTGGGTGATGTCTTCGTCAACGAAGCAGCGCAGCACGTAGGCCACGGCATCGACTTCGCGAATGTGCGACAGGAACTTGTTGCCGAGGCCTTCGCCCTTCGAAGCGCCGCGGACGAGGCCGGCGATATCGACGAACGTCAGGCGCGTCGGAATGATTTCCTTGCTACCTGCAATGCCAGCGAGCGTGTCGAGGCGCTTATCGGGAACAGCAACTTCGCCGACGTTCGGTTCGATGGTGCAGAAGGGATAGTTGGCCGCCTCGGCCTGCGCCGTTTGCGTGAGCGCATTGAAGAGGGTTGACTTGCCGACGTTCGGCAAGCCGACGATGCCGCATTTGAAGCCCATGGTGGGGAAATATCCGTTTAGGTTGTGGTCCGTGGGTTAAGCGACCCAGGCCCTAATGTGAAGCCTTATCGGTCCAATGTGCGGCCGTATGGCTCACCGCTGGTACTTGGTAAAGGCGAATGTCGAGTAGCGCGCGGGTGCGGGAAGATTGCTCGTGCCGGACATGGCGTCTGCAAGCGCCTCCGAAATGTGCGTACCCTGATCGACGCTGCGGACCGCGATGACGATGAACGGGCGCTGCCAGCTCGTATCTATATCTTCGCAATCGGCGCACGGATCGATGTAGCGGCCGAGATTAAGCGTCCACATCGGGATGCGATCGCCGACTGCGCCGCGCACCCATTGTGCGGTGCGAACGGCGCGGAGACCGCCGCGCTGCTCCTCACGGGCGACGTCGCCTTCCTGGCTCGCAAGGCCGACAGCGATCAGACCGAGCGCGGTGCCCAGGCCCTGACGCAATTGCGGCGCGAGAACCTCGTCCTGGATCTCTTGCGGCGACAGGATGGTGTCGTCCTTTTCGAGTTCCGTCGTCGACCCGCGGACCCAGCCGTAATTCTTCGTCAGCACAACGACATCGAACACGGCGCGGCGCCCCTGGCGGTCGGTGCCTTCGATCGGGAAGACCAGCGTGCGATCATTCCAGCGGTGGGCGAAAATGCGCCGGACGCCGGTCTTGTCTTTATCGCGCGCGAAATAAGCGTCATTCAGCACGCTGCCGAAAACGCCGACGGTGAAAAGGAAAATGAGCGCGCCGATAACCAGATCGAAAAGAGATCGCGATCCGGAGTCCGCGCGGCTCTCTTCCTGATACTCAGACATCGGCTCAACCCCACAACTCGCCAAACTTCGCGAGGATGCTAGGCGTCCTCGCCGCCGGATTTTCGCGCGCTCAGCCATTTTTTCAAGTTGTCGGCGAGGGCGGATTGGCGTTTGGACGCGCGTTCACCGGCTGGGTGTGGCCGCGATGCCTTCGGCGGGCGCGGCGACTCTTGTGGCGCGCGCGAAGCCTTGGGCGCAGGCGTTTCGTGATCCTCCTGCGTCGTGCGAGCGACGTCACTCAGGAAGCGGTCGTCTTCGCCTTTGGCGAGATAGGGGGCGGCGTCGGAGATGGCATCAAGCAGCGCATTGAGCCATTCGCGCTCTGATTTCGCGAAGTCGTTCAAAACATAATAGACGACGGCATCTTTTGAGCCGGGATGACCGATGCCGAGGCGCACGCGCTTGTACTCGTTTTCAATGTGCGCGGTGATCGAGCGCAAACCGTTGTGACCGGCGTTGCCGCCACCCGTTTTCAGTTTCACCTTGCCGGGTACAAGGTCCAACTCGTCGTGAAAGACGTAAATGTCCGACAGCGGAATTTTTAGAAAACGCTGGGCTTCACCGACAGAGCGGCCGCTCTCGTTCATGTAGGTTTCGGGCTTCAGCAGCGTCACGCGCTCGCCGCCGATCGAGCCTTCGGAGATGAGCCCCTGAAATTTCTTGCGCCAGGGCGCGAAGCTGTGGCGTTCCGCGATGCGGTCGAGCGCCATGAAGCCGATGTTGTGGCGATTGGCGCGGTATTTCTCGCCCGGATTGCCGAGGCCAACGAAGAGCTTCATTTCGACTGTGCCTTCCGACTCGCCTTCGGCGAGCAGCCCGGAAGGCACGGGATTGTTGCTGGGCCCGGCGGTCCACTTCCCAAAGGAAAGATGCCGGGCCCAGCAAAAGTCTCTTACTTCTTCGCGGCGGGCTTGGCGGCCGGAGCGGCCTTACCTGCAGCAGCCGGGGCTGCCTTGCCAGCGGCGGCCGGAGCAGCCTTGGCACCCGCGGCGGGAGCGGCAGCGGCATCCGCGGTTGCGCTTGCGGCTTCGTCGTCACCCTTCAGGGCGCCGGCGATCGTCGCAATCGTGAAGTCGCGGTTCTTGATGACGGGCGAAACGCCTTCCGGCATCTCGACGGCCGAGATGTGGATCGAACGGCCGATCTCCATACCTTCGAGATTGATCTCGAACGCGCGCGGGATTTTGTCGTAAGGGCAGAACACTTCGACGTCGTGGCGGACGATATTGAGAACGCCACCGCGCTTCAGACCCGGCGACAACGTTTCGTTAGTGAAGTGCACGGGGATCGAAACGCGGATCACGCCATCCTTGCCGACGCGCTGGAAGTCAACGTGAAGGGGCGTGTCGCGGACAGGGTCGACCTGGACGTCGCGGGCGAGCACGATGTGCTTCGTGCCTTCGACGTCGATCTCGATAGCCGTCGAGGTGAAGTGGCCACGCAGGACCTGCTTCCACAGCTCGTTGTATTCGAGATTGATCGTTTCCGGGGTTTCGTGGTTGCCGTAAATGACGGCGGGCACATTTCCATTGCGGCGTGCTTGGCGTGCGGCCCCCTTGCCGGCACGCGGGCGCGCCGTAGCCTTGAGCGTAATGAGCTCAGCCATGGCATCGTCTCCGAGTGTTAAAGGCTCTCCTGCCTATCAGAAGAGCCAAAAAGCCGCTTGCCGGCCTCCAAGGGTGCCGGGCGGCGTCTCAGGAAAATCTTCTTGAGATGGCGGGTATATACCTGGGGTTGCCGCCGCGCGCAACGGTCGGAAATGGCCCCAAATAGGCGCACAATACTTGGGTCGGACTGGAAAGTTGCTGAGAAAATCAGCATATTAAGGGGTGATTTACTGGAAACCCTGCGTTGTGACCTGCAATTGTGGGTGGTGGAGATGCCCGAAGTGATGACGAAGAAGACGACCAAGCGCCGGAGCGCGGCCGATCAGGACAAAATCATTGTCGAAGCGCTGAGGGGCGTCGGGCGGCCCGTGAGCGCCTACGAGCTTATCGAACAGGTGCGCGCAAAGGGTGTCAGCGCACCGCCAACGGTCTATCGGGCTCTACAACGTTTAATCGACGATGGCTTGGCGCATCGGCTTGAAAGCCTCAATGCTTTCGTCGCTTGCGATCATCCTCATCACGCCGGAAAAGCTGTCTTCGCGATCTGCGATTCCTGCGGCACGGTGAAGGAATTCGATAGTCCGACCGCTGTGAAGAGCCTGCAGACGTGGGCAAGCAAGAACGACTTCAACATCCGCTCAATGACGATGGAAATTCGCGGACGCTGCGGAGATTGCACCGTAGGACACGATTGATAAAGCCAAGGTTCAAAAGTCGATATCGAGGCTGAGTTTCAGCGTGGTTGCGGGCGTCGCACTATTCAAACCGAACAGCGCACCGAACCCGACCGTCGTCTCAACTTTTCGTTCGTCTTCAGCGTCATCTTTCTTTGAGAGCGTGTCGTCGTCATCTGCGTCGCCGAACGTCCAGTAGGCGATAGGACCGAGACGATACTGATTGAACGTTCCGAAGATTTGCTGCTGCTCGTCCATATTGCCGCCGCTGATGCGTTCGACGCCGCCATAGGATTCAACGGCAAGAGCGAGCTGCTTGGATGTGCGATACATGATCCGGGCGGCGTAACCGAAATCGAGCTTGCCCTGATTTTCGAAGCCACCGCCGAAGTATTGAATGGCGGTCGGATTGATGTTTGCGCTCCAGCGTCCGGATTGCCATTCGATGATCGGACCAATCGTCAGCGTCGAAGCTTCGTCTTCGTGTGCGGATTGATCCCATTCGACGAGAAAGCCGGCGCCGATGCCGTCGCCTTTGCGCTTGATGACGGTCCAGATAGTTTCGGCGCCGTAGCTGTCGAATTCGAGCGGTCCCATCCGATCGGCGTCGTTGAAGGTCTTGGGATCGTCCAGGCGCTGCTGCTCGAACTCGATGCCGAGGCGAAGTTTGACGAAGGTCGTGAGGCCCATCTCAACTTCCAGGCCTTCGCGTTGGCGTGTCACCGTATTGTCGTCGGCAATGATGCCGCCTGCGCCATTGGAAACGACGCCGCGTCTCGGATTGCCAGATGAGAAGTCATTCTGGCTTTCGATCTCGATCGCGCCAGGTTCGGTGTCGAGGTCTTTGATTTCGAACTGGTCGAGTGACGGACCCGCCATCGCCGCCTGTGAAAACGTGAGCATCCAGATGCCCATGAGCAAGGCAACAACGCAGCCTGCCGCTCGCGTGTGAACCGGGATTCGCCCCACGCCTCCCCCTCGAGAATTTGCTTCCCGTTATTGTTCTCAAATTTCTTATGACATGGGGAATTTTTCCCGAACAGTGCGAATCGGCACCGCTGGGGATCGGAAATCCGGCTTCTGGAAAGTGTATCAGTAGAAGAGGCTTGAGACGCTTTCTTCGCGGCTCGTGCGGAGGATCGCTTCGCCGATGAGTGGCGCGATCGACATGACGCGGATATTGCGCGCGGCCTTTACGGCTTCGGTCGGAAGGATCGAGTCCGTGATGACGAGCGATTTCAGACGCGAGTTCTGGATGCGACTGACGGCGCCGCCAGACAGCACAGCGTGCGAAATGTAAGCAGAGACTTCCGTCGCGCCGTTTTTCAGCAGGGCCTCAGCGGCGTTGACGAGCGTACCGCCGGAATCGACGATATCGTCGATCAGGATGCAGCGTTTGCCGTCAACGTCACCGATGACGTTCATCACTTCGCTTTCGCCTGGACGTTCGCGCCGCTTATCGCAAATGGCGATTGGCGCGGTGATGCGTTTGGCGAGCGCTCGGGCGCGGACGACGCCGCCGACGTCGGGCGACACGACGACGATATCGTCCGTGTTGCCATAGTGCTCTTCGATGTCGCGCGTCATGACCGGCGCAGCGAAGAGGTTATCGGTCGGGATGTCGAAGAAGCCCTGGATCTGGCCGGCATGGAGATCGAGCGTCAGAACGCGGTCGGCGCCGGCGCGCTCGATCAGGTTGGCGACGAGCTTGGCCGAAATGGGCGTACGCGGACCGGGTTTGCGGTCCTGCCGGGCGTAACCGAAGTATGGGATGACGGCTGTGATGCGGCGCGCCGACGAGCGCTTCAACGCATCGAGCAGGATCAGCAGCTCCATCATGTTGTCGTTGGCGGGGAACGACGTCGACTGAATGACGAACACGTCCTGACCACGGACGTTTTCCTGGATTTCGACGAAGATCTCCATATCGGCGAAGCGCTTCACCTGGCCTTTGGCCATCGGCAGCTTCAGATAGGTGCAGATCGCCTCGGCGAGGGGGCGATTGCTGTTTCCCGCGATGATTTTCACGCCCAGCTTCCCTCGGCCGTCACTGTTCCGGGCGTCACCCTTGGAATCGAAAGGCATTTGCGCTCCAGAAACCTCTTCATTTGCGGGCTTGTAGCAATTGGGCCCGGACGATTCAACCGTCCGAGCCCAAGCTGTTGTCACAGTGTTGCCGATCGAGGTTAACCTGACCGGCTACTGATTATTCGACGCTCTTTGGCGGTAAGAGCTTGATAATGCCTTGCGCAGCAGCGGCGGCTGCGGCATCGGCGGTCTGTCCCCAGGAGCCGTCAAGCGAGCCGGTCGGGATCTCATTCTTCTGCGACACAGTGCCGAGCTTCTTGCCGCTCGGGTCGATCACGTTCCAGTCGATCTGGATCGGCTGCTTACCGTCTTTGCTGGTGCCCATGGCGACCTTGCCGACAACTTTGTAGGCCTGCGAGTCGGGCGTAGTTGCCAGCTTCAGGCCGCTCTTCGACAATTCGCGCTGAATTGCGGTGGTGAGCGTGGTGCTGCCGTCGCCGGGCGCTCCCGTCACCAGCGGCACGACGGCCGTGATGGGACCGGAGTGAGTGATGCTGCCGGTCGTCGGCGAAGCCGGGCTCGATGCAGCCGAGGCATACGTCGTCGGCCGCGGCGGGCTTGACGGAGCGTTGGTCGATTGCGTGTTGATGTTCGAGGCCATCGGAACACCGCCGCCGCTCGCGATCCAGCTAGCGATCTGTTTCGAGGTCTTGCCGGAGATCCGTTCTACGACGGCAGGCGTCACTGCCGACCAGGGGTCTTTCCCGGCGCTTGCGATGACTTCCTCACCCGTCACGCGATGGACGCGCTTGCCGCTCTGGTCGGTCACATCCCAGATGTAGGAGATCTTCGCTTTCGATTTTTCGCGAGCAGCCACGATGTAGCCGCGGACGACATATTCGCCCGTCGCATTGTTCGAGGTGCCGACGCTCAGGCCCTCTCGGCCGATGGCAGAAGCAAGCTGCGACTGCAATTCGTGAGCGACGTTTTCGGGCGATCCGATAACCGGCGCGATCTGGAATTTGGCGTTCTGTGTAACGGGTCCCGATGGTGACGCGCCTGTCGGGAGAGCGATCGAGTTTTGTGCCGAGGGCGTTCCGCTGCCACCGCCTATGCCGCCCAAGAGGTTTGATGATGAGCCACAACCACCCAGGCCTGCCGTTACCAGCGAAGCCAAAAGTATCGACCCGATCGTCCAAAGACGTGTTCGGCGCTCGCGTACCCGAGCAGAGCAAAAGGTCGCCACTCGACGTCCCCCCTTATCCAACCGCGACTTCCCCGGCGGCCGGAACACATTACCTCCGCGGCCTGAACTCCTGTGATTACTACCGGAACTGACCCTTATCCCTGTAGATCAGCCCTGAACGACCCGTCCAGACGGGAGCTCGGCGAAACTGTTATCGACCGGTGTAAACGTTGGCGTCGGCTCGGACTTCCCTGTGGATTATGCCGTTACGCCACGACGATGGCGGAGATTTGACGGCCATAGTCCACTTCCCCGAGGAGAGTTTTACGCCTGTAGCTGAAGAAAAGCGATTCGTTCTTGCAGGTGCAGAGCGCCAGATCCTCGATGCTGCCGACGCCGGCTGCCTGCAATCGCATTGTCACAAAGGCCGGCAGATCGAAATGCGGACGCGCGTTCGGGTTCGCCCGCGTAAAATACGTGCTGAACGCTGGATCACGCTCAAGGAAGGTCGCCTCGAACTCGGGACCGACCTCGTAGGCCGACTGACTGATGCACGGGCCAACGGCCGCAGTGATCCGTTCGCGTTTGGCGCCGAGACGTTCCATTTCCGCGACGGCGCTCCGGACAACATCGTTAATAGCTCCACGCCAGCCAGCGTGAGCGGCAGCGACGACGCCGGCCTCTGCGTCGGCCATCAGGACTGGGGCGCAATCCGCTGTCAGAACGCCAATGACAAGGCCGGGCGTATTGGAGACGACGGCGTCGGCGTGGGGGAGGGCCGCGCGGTCTGGCGCTTTGGTCACGTGCAGCGCCATCGTGCCGTGCTCCTGGTAGAGCGTGACGACACCGCCGCCGAGTTTTTCGTCGCCGCCGAGAAAACGGCCGATCCGGGTGCGGTTCTCGGCGACGAGGTTCTGGTCATCGCTTGAGCCCCAGCCGCAATTGAGGCTGGCGTAGAGACCCGTCGAGACACCGCCCTCGCGGGTGAAGAAGCCGTGGCGGATGCCGTTCCGGCTGGAGAGATTTCGGGCTTCGATGGGTTTCAAGGTCATCGGGCGCGCTTTGCCTTTATGCGGGGCTTCATGCTGGTCCGGGCACGGCGCTCTGCTCGCGGGCCGCGCTGAAGCCCGGAAGCGACGGTAGACCGGGGGAGCGGGCTGCGAGGACCTTGAAGCGCCCTCCCATGCCGTTGGGGGCGAGCAAGCGAGCGACGCCGGTTTCGATTTCGGCCGCGCGGGCCGGATTGGCCGCCATCAAACGCGAGGCGCGCTCGACAATGCCGAGAGCACCGAGGAACTCCGCCTGCGTCACGGGGCCATCAAGCGCCAGACCGGCGCGATGCAGCGTCGAGGCGAGATCGTAGAAGTTGATGTGCACCGTCAGGTCGGCTTCGCCCGGCGACGTCAACGGAGATTCATACTTATGCGCCCGGACCGCTTGCAGCGTGTCGCCGGCGGCCGGTGTGGTGTGGCCGTAGTCGACCATAAGAAAGGCGATGGGGCCGCGTTCGGAGAGTGCTTGCAGGGCGTCGGCAAGCTGGTCGAGGCGCTGGCTCTCGATGACGGTTCCGGGCGGGGCGCCGGGCAGCAGGGCTTCGAAGGCATCGCGCGGGCATTCGCCGTCGATTGCGGTGAATTGCAGGTCGCCGCGGGCATCGAGGGTCACGGCGCGGATGTGCCAGCCCGATGCGGTCTTGACCCATTGGGCGACCGGCCAGGCATCGAGAAATTCGTTGGCGAAGATGATGGCCGGCGGGTTGATCTCATCGAGCTCGCGGCCCCAGCTCAGCACGTGGCGGAATTCCGACAGAGTTGCAGTTTGCAACTCGATCAGGGATTCGCTGGCTTCGACGAGATGCACGCGCGTGACGTTCGAGAAGCCGGGGACGATGCGGGCGGCGCGAAGAATATCGCGCATCATGGTGCCGCGTCCGGGGCCGTATTCGACGATGGTGATTGGGTTGGGAGCGCCGAGCACGCCCTGCCAGACGACGCCGGCCCAGACGCCCAGAAGCTCGCCAAAGACCTGCGATACGTCGGCGGCGGTGATGAAGTCGCCCGATGCGCCGAACACCTGCTGACGGCGATAGTAGCCGTAGTCCGCATCCCAAAGGCAGGCGGACATGTAGCTATCGACCGTCATGGGCCCGTCGCGGCGAATCCGTTCCTTGATCCGCCGGGCGAGCGGTGTATCGCGACGCAGGCCGTTATCGATCACACCGCAGCCTTTCCGGGCTCGCTCTTGTTATGACAGGCGGTCCAGATCAGATAGATCCCCAGAATAACCATCGGCACGCAGTACATCTGACCGGCCGTGAAGGGACCGATGTTCATGATGTTATAGGGCTCGGGCTCGCGGAAGATCTCCGAGAAGCTGCGGGCGATGGCGTACCAGATCATCCAGATGCCGGTCGTCAGTCCGGGGCGCTTCAGCGAGGAGAAGTGGTGGGTGGCGATCCGCAAGATGATGAACATCACGATGCCTTCGAGCGCCGCCTCATAAAGCTGGCTCGGATGGCGCGGGTTGTCGCCGCCGTTGGGAAAGACCATGCCGACCCAGGCGTCGGTCACGCGGCCCCAGTGCTCGGAATTGATGAAATTGGCGATCCGGCCAAAGAAAAGGCCGAAGGGTACGGACGCACAGACGAGGTCCGCCACGGACCGGGCTGACACTTTGTAGATGTAAGCGAATACGAAGATCAGGATGGCGCAGCCGATGACGCCGCCATGGAAGCTCATCCCGCCCTTCCAGACCTTCACCATCTCCAGAGGATGCGAGAAGTAGAAATCGGGGTCGTAGAGAAAGATCTGACCGAGGCGGCCGCCGATGATGACACCAAAGGTCATGAAGAGCAGAAGGTCGTCGATGCGTTCGAGCGTCATCGGCGGTTTGTTGCCCGCCCAGAGCCGCGGGGTCGAAACCAAGTTGCGGATATACCACCAGCCGAGCAAAAGGCCGGCCATATACGAGAGGCCGTACCATTTGACGGCGACTGGCCCGAGATGGATCGCGACCGGGTCGATATCGGGGTAGGTGAGAAGGGCGAGGGGTGTCATCGGCTCTCCGGGCGAGGTTTCGCAAATGGCCGTATCGAGTTACCAGGGAAGGCCGGTCTTAGGCCGCGTTGTTTGGGTAACGCCGTCTTAATGTCAAGCATGCATCCGGCAGACCCAAGATGAGAATGTCGTAAGCTTGCAGCCATGCCTGCCTATCGCCATAGTTGAATAACCGTTCCAATCCGAGATCTTGAAATGACCCAGACGACCAACAAATTCTTCGACGACTTTGCCAAGCTCATGACAGACGCAGCGGGTGCGGCAGAGGGCTTCAAGAAAGAAACCGAGGCTGTTTTTCGGGGCCAAGCCGAAAAGTTCCTGCGGGATATGAATGTCGTGACGCGCGAGGATTTCGAAGCGGTGCGCGAAATGGCGCAGAAGGCGCGGCAGGAAAACGAGGCGCTGGCGGCGCGCATCGCGGAGCTGGAAGCCAAGCTCTCGAAGCTTTCGCCGCAGGGCGGCACCGCTGCCTAAAGGCATCCACAGGTTCGAGCGCTTTTCACCAGCAATCGTGGCCCAAGGCGGCCTTGGCCCCTGTTCCGCCTGGGCTTTGCCACTTTGATCGTGGACAAGATTTCCTGGCCCGCCGGGTCAGCTTGCGACTCGCAGGGCCGTCTGGTTTTGTCCGGCGCAGCAGCACGAAAGCGGCGCAATTTGGGAAATCCCAATCGCGTGGTTGTTTCGTGGCCATCCCGGCGCGCGGCAGACTGGAGAGCGATATCAAATGGCAGTTGCGGAACAGGGTTCTGACCGCGTTCTCAATCCGATCGATCTCATCGAACAGCTCGCGCATGCCCATGACTGGCCGTGCGAGCGCGCGAGCGACGAAGAGCTGACGCTGATCGTTGCGGGTTCCTGGGCCGACTATCACATCTCGATCAACTGGCGTGACGATCTCGAAGCCCTGCACTTGGCGTGCGCGTTCGATTTCCGGGTGCCAGAAAACCGCCTGACGGAAATGTATCGCCTGATCGCCCAGATCAACGAGCAGCTCTGGCTCGGCCACTTCGATCTGTGGACCCAGGAAGGGCTCGTGATGTTCCGTCACGCGCTGCTGCTTAACGGTGCCGTCGCGACGGTCCGGCAGTGCGAAGCGATGCTGAAAGCGGCGCTGGAAGGCTGTGAACGGTATTACCAGGCCTTCCAGTTCGTGGTGTGGGCAGGTAAGGAAAGCCGCGAAGCCCTGGTTTCGACGATGTTCGAGACGCAGGGGCAGGCTTAAGCCGGGTCCATCGGGCGACGTCTCGACCCACGCCCGGCCACTTTCCAAGGTGTCCGGGTTATGTCTCTGAAATTAGATGGTTCCGTCGTGCTCGCCGGCGCAGGCAAAATGGGCACAGCGATGCTTGCAGGCTGGCTTGAGCGGGGCCTCGATCCGGCTCAGGTCATCATCCAGGAGCCGAAGCTTTCCGGAGCCGCCCTCGAACTCGCGCAGAAGCACGGGATCGCGTCGCAGCCGGTTCTGGAACCGCGGTCGCCGCCACCCGCTGTCATCGTCGTCGCGGTGAAGCCTCAAGCGATGGATGACGTCTTTCCGGCCTTGGCCAAGATCGCGGGGCCACAGACGGTCGTCATGTCAATTGCGGCGGGTAAGACGATTGCGAGCTTCGAGAGGCATTTGCCGGCTGGTGTTGCCGTTCTACGGGCCATGCCGAATACGCCGGCCGCCATCGGGCGCGGCATCACGGGTGCCGTCGCGAACGCTCATACAACACAGTCTCAAAAGGCTGCCTGCGAAGCGCTGCTCGGTGCGGTTGGTGATGTCGTTTGGGTTCCCGAAGAAGACCTGATCGACGCGGTAACGGCGGTGTCGGGGTCGGGACCTGCCTATGTGTTCCTGCTGGCGGAAGCACTGGCGGACGCTGGCGTTGCGGCGGGGCTCGATGCGGCGACGGCGAAGCGGCTCGCCACTGCCACGGTATCAGGTGCCGGTGAGCTTCTGCATCAGTCGAAGACCGATCCAGCGACGCTGCGCCAGAACGTGACGTCACCGGGCGGCACGACGGCGGCTGCGCTGGCCGTGTTGATGCGCGACGGCAGCGGCCTCAAAGAGCTGATGACGGAAGCGGTGCTGGCGGCGGAAAAACGAGGCCGCGAACTCGGGCATTGACCAGGGCTGGGAAATTGGTCTCGCCCGAGGTTCGCGACCTTCGATTGGCGTTCCCGTGGGTTGGCGACCCACAGCGTGGAACTTCGGTTCCGGCGACTGCAGCCTTGGAGGACACCTTCGCCGTAGTCGGACGGGAAATCGTGCCGGAACCGATGTGCAGAAATTGTAACTTCATAACGTTACGGTCAAATCACAAGGGCGTGTGCCACGCGCGCCAAATTTGTGATCGACGGCCAAATTTCTCTATTGCGGCAAAGAGATAATGGCGCGGAGGCCGCCCATCGAACTCTCGCCCAATGCGATCTCGCCGCCGTGGCTTTTGGCGATGTCGCGGGCGATGACGAGCCCCAAGCCGCTGTTGCCCTCGTCCTGATTGCGAGCGTGGTCCAGCCGATAGAACGGCCGGAAAACGTTCTCGCGTTCGTCCTCGGGAATGCCGGGACCGTCGTCATCGACCTCGATGCGGACCCAGCGGCCTTCGGGTGCCACACGAATGATGATGCGGTCGCCGAAGCGGGCGGCGTTGGTGACGAGGTTCATGATGGCGCGTTTCAGGGCCTGCCGCTTCAACGGCAGGATGATGTCGCCCTTGCTCTTGCGGATCTTGAGTTCGATCGAGCAAGCGTAGATCGACGCATCGTCGACGATCTCTTCGAGAAGCTCCTTGAGGTTCGTCGGCTTGGCTTCCTCGCCGCCGTCGCCTTTCGCGAAGGCTAGGTAGTCTTCGAGCATGTGCTGCATCTCGTCGACGTCGGCGGAGAGTGCGCGCGTCTCCGGTGTATCTTCGAGCAGGGCAAGCTCAAGCTTGAAACGGGTTAGGACGGTGCGCAGGTCATGGCTGACACCTGCCAGCATCGTCGTACGCTGCTCGACGTGCTGCTTGATGCGGTCGCGCATCTGCAGGAAGGCGAGCGCGGCCTGGCGCACCTCGCGCGCGCCACGCGGGCGGAAATCCTCCGGGATGCCGCGGCCTTTGCCGAAAGCGTCGGCGGCATCGGCAAGGCGCAGAATGGGTCTGATCTGATTGCGCAGGAACAGGATCGCGACCGTCAGCAGAATGACGGACGAGCCGACCATCCACAGCAGGAAGATGTGCGAGTTCGAGGCATACGTCTGGCTGCGGGTGGCGACGAAACGCAAGATCGCATCGTCGAGCTTCACGCGGATCTCGACGTTCTGATCGCCGACGGTGTTGATCCAGAACGGCAGCTGTACGTGCTTGCGCAATTCGTTCGAGAGCGCGCGATCAAGTAGGCGAAAGAACGGTTTCGGACCAGGCGGCGGCAGGTCGCCGCTTGGCAGCACTTCCATTTGCAGGTTGAGGCGATCGCGCGCGAGGTCGATGATCTTTTGGGGACCTTCGCGTTTCGCCATGTCCTCGTAGACTTCGATCACGGCCGCGATGTCGCGCGCGGTCGCTTCCGAAAGCCGGCGCGTAACGGCTTGCCAGTGCCGTTCCATGAACGCGAATGCGATCACGCCTTCGAGGACGACGATGGGCGTGATGATGATCAGCAGCGCGCGGGCATAAAGCCCTTTCGGCAGCATCTCGGAGCCGAGACCCAGGATGCGCATGACGATCGGGTGCTCGCGAAAGCGCTGATAGCGCGCGGCGAGGCTGCCGGTCTCCGGGGTCGTTTCGGGCACAACGGCCATGGGATGCTATCCGCCTTGCGCCGGTCGGCCCGAGCGCGCTGTTACGGTCAATCGGTGTAGAGGATGTAGCCTTTGCCTCTGACCGTTTGCAAATAGACCGGGTTCGAAGGGTCGGCTTCGATCTTGCGCCGGAGGCGGTTGATCTGGACGTCGATGGCGCGCTCGCTGCCAGTGCTGTCGTCACTCGACAGTTCATGGCGCGGGACGGCGACGCCGATGCGTTGCGAGAAGAGGCGCAAAAGATCGCGCTCGCGCTCGGTCAACTTGATGGCTTCGTCATCGCGCTTGAGTTCGCCGCGCGTGATGTTGAAGACGCAGCCGCCCATGCGGATTTCATCGCGCTGGGCGGATTGCGTCTGGCCGCGGCGAAGAATATTGCGCAAGCGGAGCAGCAACTCGCGCGGATCGAACGGTTTCGAAACGTAGTCGTCAACGCCGGCTTCGAGGCCTGAAATGCGATCCTCGGCTTCGGCGAGTGCGGTCAGCATGCAGATCGGCACCGGACGCGTCAGCTTCAGGTCGCGGGCAAGCGACAAGCCGCTTTCGCCTGGCATCATGACGTCGAGCAGCACCAGGTCGAACGCCAGTCCGCGCATGTAGGATCGTGCGGAGGCAGCGTCAGACGCTTCGGTGACGCGGAAGCCGTTGCTCGAAAGAAAGCGGCCGAGCAGTCCGCGGATTTTCTGGTCGTCATCGACGACGAGGATGTGCGGGGCATTATCGGCCAAAGGTTCAGTTCGGTCCGGTGCCATCATGGTTCCCGTGGGTTGCAACCAGGTTCGGGCGAGGGCAGTCCGCCGTGCTCGCTACGGATAAGGCTTTCGACACGATGCTTGTCCTTTTCGGAAATCATCGCGAAGAGAAAATTCCTTGCAACGGTGTCGGCGTTTTCGCCGAGCCCGGCAAGAGCCCCTTCAATCCGTTTGGCCTGGATTTGTGTCAGTTTATCGGTCAAACGCGCGCCCTTTGCCGACAGATAGAGGCGGCGTTCTCGGCGATCCTCGTTGCCCGCTTTCTGGATGATGAAGCCCTCATCGACGAGCTGTTTCAAGACGCGCGCTAATGACTGTTTTGTAATCTGCAAAATATCGAGCAGTTCCGCGACCTTCAGGCCGGGATTGCGGTGCACGAAGTGCAGGACGCGGTGGTGCGCGCGCCCGAAGCCGTATTGCTCAAGTATCGTGTCCGGGTCGCAAGTAAAGCCCCGATACGCAAAGTAAAACAGCTCGATACAGGCGATCAGGTCGGCATTGGGAGAGCGTCGGCCAGCGTCCTGGGCGTGGGAGGGCTGTCCCGGTGCGCCGCGATGTTCTGACGGGCCTTCTGACGTTATGTCAGTCATGTTGACTTATTGGCCTCGATTGTATTCTGTTGCAAGCCAATTTGGTGGCTTGTCCCGCAGGTCCATAGTCTTGCACGCGGCGCACTGAAATATCGGTTTTCCGAGCATTTCAGCCTGCCTGGCCCGTCCGTGACGGACCGCGCGACATACACCACCACTTCAAATTCGCCAATGATAAAGACCAGGAAGGATTACGCTGGCATGGCCGACCTTATTCCGTTTCACGATCGCGACGGGTTCATCTGGATGGATGGAGCGCTCGTTCCCTGGCGCGACGCGAACGTTCATATCCTGACGCACGGGCTGCACTACGCCAGCTCGGTGTTCGAGGGCGAGCGCGCCTACGACGGCGAGATCTTCAAGCTGACCGAGCATAGCGAGCGGCTGATCGAAAGCGCCCGGATCCTCGACTTTACAATTCCGTACACCGTCGCCGAAATCGACCAAGCCTGCCGGGATGTCGTTGCCGCCAACAAACTGTCAGACTGCTACGTGCGGCCTGTGGCATGGCGCGGCAGCGAGCAGATGGGTGTTTCGGCGCAGAACTCGAAGATCCATCTTGCCGTCGCTGCCTGGGACTGGGGTTCCTATTTCCCGATGGAACAGCGGCTGAAGGGTATTCGCATCACCAATGCCGTTTACCGTCGTCCAGATCCGGCCTGCGCGCCGTCGCGCGCCAAGGCTGCCGGTCTCTACATGATCTGTACGCTCGAAAAGCACCGCGCCGAGCGCATGGGCTATTCGGATGCTTTGATGCTCGATTGGAAGGGCCGCGTGGCGGAATGCACCGGCGCCAACATCTTCTTCGTCAAGGACGGCGTCATTCATACGCCGACGGCCGATTGCTTCCTTAACGGCATCACGCGGCGGACGGTCATTGAGCTGGCGAAAAAACGCGGAATTCAGGTGATCGAGCGCGATATTATGCCGGACGAGCTGGCGTCATTCTCGGAATGCTTCATCACCGGTACGGCGGCGGAAGTGACGCCGGTTTCGGAGATTGGCGAGCACAAATACAAGCCGGCTAAAGTCACCGAGACGCTCCTGAACGACTATATGGAACTGGTGAAACCGAAGAAGCGTGTCGCTGCGGAGTAAGCCACGTTTCGAAACTGTTTAGCAGAGATTAGCGGGGTGCCGTTTCGACGGCGCTCCGTTTTTTGTGAAGGCTAGACAATGCCGCGCAATAGAGCCTCAGGCCTAGGCGCATGTGGCGTGCGAGTTGAAATATGGGCTTGTTCTACGCCTTGCGGGCTTCGATTTTGGCGTCGGTGTCGGTGGCCGGCCGGCGCAACATCAGCGGAGCGCAAATCGCGAAGAGGAATAGAGCAATCACCGCGCCGATCATCAGGATCGTTTTCGAGGACAGCGGCTTGTCGAGCCACAACGCGCCGACGGCGAGAATCGCACTCCAGAAGGCGGCAGGAATGAGGGAGGCAATCGCGAGACCAGCGAAGCGCGAGAAGCCAGACGGATGAGCCACACGTGTGGTCTCCTCAATGGCGTGAATCGCGGTCGATGTCGTCGCAGTTCGCATGGCGGCTTCCTCAGCCCTAAGCCAGTAATATGATTCGCCCCTTAAGCTGGCGGTCGATTGCAGCTCTTCGACCAAGGCTATGTTGCGGCATTCAACAAATGGTAAATGCTGCTGCTAAAATGCTACAAATAGGGCGCAATGTAGGGCGAAATGGGGCTATATTCCGTATGCGCACCAACTGCCTTACGATCTTCTCCTGAGGGTTGTTCCCGAATTTCGCAATCGCGAATACTATGCCGCAGCCTTTTCGCAATCAATAGTGGTGTTTGCCTCTGTCTGCAATTGTTGGTTGGTGATTATGCACATTGCTCCGGCCGTGCCGATATTAAGGATATTCGACGAGGGGAAGGCCAAAGACTTCTACCTTGGCTTCTTGGGGTTCACGCTCGACTGGGAACATCGGTTCGAGCCGGGCACGCCGCTTTATGCGCAGATCTCACGGAGCGCCTGCATCATCCATCTCTCCGAGCATCATGGGGACGCATCCCCAGGCAGCGCGGTTCGAATTGCCGTCGACGATATTGACGGCTATCACGCTGAGATCATGGGGAAGGGCTACAAGTACATGCGGCCGGGGATCGAAGCGATGCCGTGGGGGACGCGCGAGATCAAAGTCATCGATCCGTTCTTCAACCGCCTGATGTTCTTCTCGCCCGCGAAGAAGGACTAGCAGCGCGATGCGCGTTTCCGATGCGCTCGACATCGACGAAGCGGAACTCGAAGAGCGCTTCGTCAGGGCGTCGGGACCGGGTGGCCAAAACGTCAACAAGGTGTCGACGGCAGTCGAACTGAGGTTCAACCTGCGAGCCAACACGTCGATACCGCCTTACGCCCGCGAGCGCCTGAAGCGGCTTGCGGGGCGGCGGCTGACACTCGATGGCGTGATCGTCATCCAGGCGGACCGGTTTCGAAGTCAGGAGCAGAACCGGGCGGATGCGCGTGCACGCCTCGCTGAGTTGATTGCAGAAGCGTTGGTGCGGCCGAAGCTTCGGATCAAAACCAAGCCGTCGCGCGGCGCCCGTGAAGAGCGCATCAAAGCAAAGACCGTGCGCGGGCAGGTGAAGAAAATGCGAAGCCGTAAAGTCGATTTCGATTGAGACCGCTGTGCGGCTTCGCGAGTAACCGTCTTGTCGCCTGTTGGATCAGGCGATCACCGCGGCGATGCCGGCGGCTGTCTTCAGGAGATTGGCGAATTCGGTAAGCGTCTGCTGGAGCGGGTCGGTCGCGGCCGTATCGGTGGTCGTCGTGCTATCGCTCGTCTGCGATGTCGCGTCGGCCTTGCCGTGGTGGCCGTGCGCACCATGAGCGTGCGATTTGCCGTCATTCGAGCCGTTGAGCATCGAAAGATCGGTTTTGAACTTGGTCGTGAACGGATTGGTGTCGGAGGGATCGGTCGTGGCCGGTGGCGTGATGTAGGACAGGGCTGTC
The DNA here is from genome assembly GCF_000253295.1 of Hyphomicrobium sp. MC1. Classification (NCBI taxonomy): domain Bacteria; kingdom Pseudomonadati; phylum Pseudomonadota; class Alphaproteobacteria; order Hyphomicrobiales; family Hyphomicrobiaceae; genus Hyphomicrobium; species Hyphomicrobium sp. MC1. The sequence goes on from NC_015717.1 coordinate 914,959, forward strand.
GTCTGACCGGCTTGCGTCTGCTGGCCGGGCGAAGCCAGGAGATCGAGCGCCTGCTGGCGATAGCGTGCGTAGGCGTCCGAGTTGCCGACGGATGAAATGGACATGCGGTCTCCTATGGAGCGGAGGCATAAAGGAGGGCCGTGATGGCCTTGTCGGCCGCGGTAAGCACATGCAAATGACCCGCCGCCGATGAAACAGCGTTTTCTAACCCGCGAACCTCGCCCGAGGCTGACATTGTCATCGATTTGAGAAAAGGCGGCTCCGCGCCTGAAGCGCGATGTGGCCGAAGCGGCGCGCTGGGGAAATGCGAATGCTTGGTTTGAAATCTGGTAGCGGGAGGCGGACTTGAACCGCCGACCTGCGGATTATGAGACCGCCGCTCTAACCACCTGAGCTATCCCGCCACACGCGGCGCGCTGCGCCGTCGAGGGACCGTCTATAGGGAGCGCCGTGCCTTTCTGTCAACACGGCGCGCCGTCTCAAAATGCCGCCGAACCGCTTATCTCGGCAATTGGTTGAGGGCTGGCAGCTATTCCGCCGCTTCGGGGCGGAGGGAAGCCGAGCCTTCGTCCTTGCGGAAGCGCATCATCGTGAAGATGCCCCAGGGTCGGAGTGCCTTGCGGTCCATCAGCTTCAGGTCCGGGCAGACCATGACGCGCGAGACGTCGAAGACGGAATGCCAGCCGACGAGGTCGGCGAACGGTGCCATCTGGCGCTCGACCCAGCCGCGGACGCCTTCGTCCTGGCTGAAGTGATTGACCAGCATGACCTCGCCGCCGGGCTTGGTTACGCGTGCGAGTTCAAGCATCACCTTCTTGGGATCGGGAACGACGGTGATGACGTACATCGCAACCGTCGTGTCGAAGGTGTTGTCGGGGAAAGTGAGATTGCTGGCGTCCATCTCGTGGAGGCCGGAAACGTTCGTCAGCTTTTCGGCTTTGACGCGCTCGCGGGCCTTCTCAAGCATTTCAGGCGCGAGGTCGATGCCAACGATGTCGAGGTGTTTCTTGTAGTTCGGAAGTGACAAGCCGGTGCCGACGCCAACTTCGAGAACGCGCCCTGAGCCGGAGTTGATGATTTCGACGGCATGACGGCGGCCAGCGGTCGAAACGGCTCCGAAGGTATAGTCGTAGACAGGCGCCCAACGACGGTAAGCGTCGCGAACCTGGCCTTCGTCGAGTTGAAGTACCTTCGTTGCAGAACGCCCTTTCTGTGCTTCCGACCGCGCTGTCGCGGAGCGGAAGCTCGAAGGCTTGTTATCACTCACTGCCGATCTCCATCAGTCCGCAAACAATCTTGCCCGATGCGCCTAGCGTCCCAACTCGGCCATCGTCGTAACGCGAGGCTCGACACCGTTTGCCTTGATCGTCTTGGCAATCCAGCCCCCGCCGAGAACGCGTCCTTCCGTCCCGTCATCGGCATAAAACACGCACGCCTGACCGGTCGCAATACCTTCCTCACCGTCATGAAGTTCAATTCTGACCGCACCATTTTGTTCGATTTGCAGCAGTGCGAGCCGAAGCTTCTGCGACGAACGCATGCGAACATACAGCGAAAGTCCCGAGGCGCCGACGTCTTCGAGCGGCTTTTCCCCGAGCCAATTGACGTTGCGCAGCATCAGGCCGGTCGTCGTCAGCGCCGAGCGCGGCCCGACGATGACTTCGTTGCGGGCGGCGTCGAGGCGCACGACGTACAGCGGCTCGGCGGCGGGGATCTTGATGCCGCGACGCTGACCGACCGTGTAGTGAACGATGCCATCGTGACGGCCGAGAATGCGACCGTCGAGGTGGACGATGTTGCCGGAATCGAGCGCGGTCGGCTTCAGGCGTTCGATCACGTCGGTGTACTTGCCGGTCGGGACGAAGCAGATGTCCTGGCTGTCGGACTTATCAGCGACGGGCAGATTGAACGAGCGGGCAAGCTTGCGCACATCGTCCTTGCGCATGCCGCCGATCGGGAACCACAGGGACGCGAGCTGCTCCTTTGTGATCCCGAACAGAAAATAGCTCTGGTCGCGATCTGTATCGACGGCGCGGGCGAGGACGGGGCCGTGCTCGGTGTCGAGCCGCTGCACGTAATGGCCCGTGACGAGTACGTCGGCGCCGAGGTCCTTGGCGGTGTCGAGAAGATCGCGGAACTTGATCTCGTTGTTGCAGGTGACGCACGGAATCGGCGTTTCGCCGGCGACGTAGCTCTCGGCGAACGTCTCGATCACCTTGGCGGCGAAGCGCGTCTCGTAGTCCAGAACGTAATGGGGGATGTCGAGAGCTTCGGCGACGCGCCGAGCATCGTGGATATCCTGGCCGGCGCAACAGCTGCCCTTGCGTCCGGTGGCTGACCCATGATCGTAAAGCTGGAGTGTGACGCCGATGACGTCGTGGCCGGCTGCCTTCATGATTGCCGCAGCAACTGAGCTGTCGACGCCGCCGGACATGGCGACGACCACGCGCTTGCGAGCGGCCGGCGCCGCGATGGGCGCGTTGGCGGGATTGGTCATCGTGCCGCGGCTGGCAAATGTCGTTTCAGACTGAGTCATGGTGATCAAGCAGAGGCTAGGGTAACTCAAAGCGGGCCATCGGTCGGCCCCTGCAACGCTATCCCTGTGCCGCTATCCTTCAAAAGATTGAACAGATTCAGACAACTACCGTGACGCAGCCTGGATGGCGCCACCGCCAATTCGAATAGCGTGTAATCAATAGTTCTCAAATCTGCCATCGGCAAGGCTGTGTGTCATCCGGAAGCTGCCGTTGGCCCATTTTTCGCTGAGAAAGACTTACGGTTAGCGATTGGGTCACAATGGAACAGTTCGCCTCATCGGCGCCCTATTTCAGTGGCCGGAATGTTGGAATTGGCACGCCTATTTAAGTCTTTTTCACTCAATGGGTTAGTGCTAATTTAATCGCAAACCGGTTATAACTGAGCCGTGGTCAAGAGTGTGTATCGAGTATCATGACCGAACAGCAGATGAGAGCGCGCGGGCGCTATGTGATCGGACCCGATGGGTCTCCGCTCACAGTCGCAGATCTTCCCCCGCGGGATACGAAACGTTGGGTTATTCGCCGCAAGGCTGAAGTGGTTGCTGCCGTGCGCGGCGGACTGCTCAGCATTGAGGAGGCGTGCGAGCGGTATACGCTGACCGTCGACGAGTTTTTGTCGTGGCAGCGTTCAATCGACAAGCATGGCCTTCCGGGTCTTCGGGCGACGCGCCTGCAGGACTATCGCGAATAACTTCGCGATCCTCGTGAGGTGAACGCGGCGGCTCGCGCTTGCGGGCCGTTGAGCCGTGTCCAACTGGATTTACGGTTGAGAAGCAGACTGCGCGGCAGGTTTTGCCTGCGCAGCCTTGACCTTTGTCTTGGGCTTCTTCGCGGTCTTTGCCGGTTTTGTTGCGGACGCGACGGCGTCGCCTGGTGGCGGAGGCCACGCGGCGACGGTCGTCGGGCCGTGGCAGCCTTCTTCGCCTTTCGACCAGCGGGAAATGTCGTCGGTCATGGCGGCGGCGTAAGCGTCCGACATCTTGCGGTTTTCGACGGTGACACTGGCGGTTTCTTCGCCGGTCGGCTCGATTTCAACCAGATAGGCTTTGAGCCCACGCGGGTTGGCCTGCGATGGATCACGCACGTGGATTGTGATCACGGCCTTGCCGCCGGTGCCGCGCGATGGCGCGTCGGCCGCAGCATGGAAGATATAATCTTTCTTGAGTGGGCCATTCACTGAAAACCAGCAAGCCATCGCGCCGGTCGCGATGTGCGAATAGATCGTCGTCGCCGATCCGACAGCGCCGCGAATGGGAGTGCCGGGAGGTGCCTCAGGGTCGCCGGGTGCTGTCGTTGGCGACGTCGGCATCGTGACGGGCGTGGGTGCTGTTGCAGCCGTCGATTGCGCGCCGAGCGAGGGCAGTTCAGGGGTATTGCCTGCGCAACCCGATAGCGACGCAGCCAAAAGCAGCGCCGAAGCGGCCATGCATGATGGACGGCGAAGCGACATCTTCCCCCAAAGTGCAGTCCAATCGAATCGTCATTCTGAGCACTGCAACGGCACAGACTCCTGCCCGCCGCGTCACGTTTGGGCAAGGGGGCGGAGCACTTTCAGCCGCGCCGCCAACAGAATTTGGAATGAAAAAGGCGGCGCCTTTCGGGCACCGCCTTGAAGCCTGCCTTTTTCTGACGGCCTACACAACCCAAGTTCGCCCGGAGCGCAAGGCTCAGCGAAGGGCCGTGAAGCCGAGCGGACGGTCGCGGCGGCCGGGGCGCGGATCGTCCATATTCTGGGACTGCTGGGAGGCCCGGGAAAACTGTTCGACGGTATCATCGCGCTCGCGGACGGCGGCGGTAAGCTTCTCGCGGAGGCCTTCCGTCGACTGGCGGAGGTTGTCGCGGCGTTGGGCGGCGGCCTTCGCAAAGGTCGAGTAGGAGAAATGCCCGCGATCGCGAATGCCGGTGCGATCCTCTTCGAGCTGGATCTGGCGTTCCAAATCAGCAGCCATTTGATCAAATTCGCGAATAATGCGCTCGAGATCGTCAACCTTTCGGGACTTCTCTTCCACTTCTCGACGCTTCAGGCGGATGGCCAGGTCACGTGACTTCATCGTTCGATACCCCAAACACATTCGAACCCTGGTATCCAAGAAGCATGCCAGATCATTGATAAGGCTTTGCTACTACAGCAACCAGGAAGAAATACCTTAAATCCGGCAAGAGGCTGCGTTGCAACAGCTCTTTAGGACCCTCAATACTCTAAATAACATTCTGCACTTAAGTTGCGGTAAAGCAACGCGTAACTAATTCTGATCGGTCGTTTCGTTTGGGGGCAGCTTTTGGCCATAACCCATCTAGGGCAATGACGCGAATTCTGTTAGCTCTTGATTCGAGCCGTATATGGATTGCGAGGCGATTGTATAGGCCAATCAATGGGGTGGGCGCCCCAGCGAGAGGTTTCGCTTAGGGTCTGTTAGCGGGTCGAGAGGGGCAAGTTCTAATACATCGAAACTTGTGGCGGGCCGTTGTCCGGCGCGAACGGGATTACTTTGTCCCGTTATCGACGGCGCGTGACCCGAGATCGTGAAAGCCGTATCATCGGCTGCGGACGCTGACGTGTTTCGGCATTCCGACAGTATGGTGAAATAGCTAACGCGGATTAGGGTTTGTTAACCTCTCGTCGCTAACTTCCTAACGATCGCTTAGCTCGACTGTAGTGCGTTCACTTTGAGCAAAGAGCAGACATAGCGCGGACACGGATCGGATAGGGCACCAGAGGGACGGTCATGCGGGTTCTACTCATTGAAGATGATAGTGCCACGGCGCAAAGCATCGAGCTTATGCTGCAGTCGGAAGGTTTTAACGTTTACACGACGGATCTTGGGGAAGAGGGCGTCGATCTCGGCAAACTTTATGATTACGATATTATTCTCCTCGACCTGAACCTTCCCGACATGAGCGGCTATGAAGTTCTGAAGACGCTGCGCGTGGCAAAGGTCGGCACGCCAATTCTCATTCTATCGGGCCTCGCCGGCATCGACGACAAAGTTCGCGGTCTCGGCTTCGGCGCCGACGACTATATGACGAAGCCGTTCCACAAGGACGAACTCGTCGCGCGAATCCAGGCGATCGTTCGCCGTTCGAAGGGTCATGCGCAATCGGTCATCGAGACGGGCGATCTTCGCGTTAACCTCGACACCAAGACGGTCGACGTCAACAATCAGCGCGTGCATCTGACGGGTAAGGAATACCAGATGCTCGAGCTGCTCTCGCTGCGCAAGGGCACGACGCTGACGAAGGAGATGTTCCTTAATCATCTCTACGGCGGCATGGACGAGCCCGAGCTCAAGATCATCGACGTGTTCATATGCAAACTTCGTAAGAAGCTGCAGGCAGCGACCGGCGGCAAGCACTACATCGAGACGGTGTGGGGCCGCGGCTACGTTCTTCGCGATCCGAGTGATGAAGGCTCTGAGGCCGCGTAGGCCAGAGCGTCATTGCGATCACGCGCACAGGGGCCATGACGGCCCTTGTCGTGTTTTTGGGAGGCATGCGGAGTGCGGCAAGCTTCCCGCCGCGCTATTTCAACGGAGCGTCGGGCGTTTCGCGAGCGCCAAAGCGATAGTTGAGCGAGAGGCGGCCCATCTGGATGGTGGGATCGAATTTAGTCGAGATGAACTGATTGATCTGAGGAAGGTCGTTCGGCAATAACGTCACCTCATCGCGGCTGAGATCGACATAGCGATACTCGGCCTTAAGCGACAGCGACTCCCAGATTTTCGTTTCGATACCGCCGCCGACGAAGAAGCCATCAAATCGCTGGCCGTCGATCAGGACTATACCGGTGCTCGCTCCGGAGAACCCGGCGTTGAGCGTCATCGGATCCATTCCGACGTTGGCATAGCCGACACTTCCGAAGACCAGCGTGTCGGGGGTAACGAGATATCCGAGCCTGCCGCCGACCATCAGCATGTTGTCGAACTTCGAGATCGTGCCGGCGCCAAGAGTATCTACGCCGTCTGTCAGGCTGAGGGTGTTGCGGTTTTTGAGATTGGCAAAGTCGGCATCGAAAAATGCGCCGATGACATAGCGTGTGTGGAGCTGGAGGTCGTAACCGACCGTGCCAGATATCAGTCCTCCGTCGCTTCCGATGCCATCAAGGGCGACGTTGAAGATGGATCCCGGCGGCGATGAGCGATCTGCAACCGTCGCTTTATTGTTCGCGACGCCGTAGCCCGCGCCGATGCCGATATAGGGACCTGTCCAATTGCTGTTGACGGTCGGCGGCTGCGGATTGGTTGCGGCGTCGTTGCTGTCATCACCGAAGCGATAGTTCAGCGACAGTCGCGCCGTTTGAATCTGCGGTTTGATCGACGCGGATATGAAGTCGCTGACACCACTGCCAGGCAGGATCGTCGCGCTTTCGGCCTCAAGTGAGGTGTAGCGATACTCGGCCTTGACGCTGAATCCCTTGCCGATCAGCGTCTCGGCGCCGCCGCCGAAGAAATAGCCGTTGAAGCTTCCGACACTCGCGAGCGTTCCGCTGCCGCCGCCGCTGGCCGTTGAAACCGAGGCATCTACATCGCTCGTTTCGGCGTGCGTGTAGCCGCCCGTCGCGAAGAAGACCGTCGTCGGTGAAACCAAGTATCCGATCTTGCCGCCGACCGAGAGCTGGTTATCGATCTTGAATTTGGCGCTCGCGTTCAGATCGTCGGCGGGCGGGATGCCAAGCGAGACCTTCGTCTCGATGTCGGCGAAATCGTAGTCGACGAATGCGCCGACGAGCAGCTTGTTATAGAGAATGCGATCGTAACCAGCGCCGAGGGTGAAAAAACCGCCGGTGCCACTGAGCCCGTTGATATCCAGGCCGCCGCTTATTCCCGTCACGTCAGGACCGGGACCGATCTTCATCTCATTGTTGGTGGCCCCGTAACCGCCTCCAATTCCGACCGAAAACCCATTCCAGTCGTTGGCGTGTGCCGGGTGACAGGCGAGCCCAAACGCAGCAGCCGAAACAGCGATGCTTAGTGCAATACTGATTGTGTTCGGCATTGTTGCTTGTTCCCGCATCGAGCAAAAATTGAGCGTATGCGGACGATCGTGCGATTCGGCTTTGGCGCGGAGATGCCGAAAGGCAATGAACAATGATTGTTAATTAGGCAGATGATCTGGGGGTGGTTGGGTAGAGGCCGCTGCTGTGCCGATATTTGCGCCAATGCGACGCTGCTACCTGCACCGCAAGATGCGCTAAGACCCAGGTCGGCAATACGGAGCGAATCTCATGAGCGAACCGCGCGCGAACGTTTCATCCCCGCTGCAGGCCGCGATCGTTCGCGTCACGCCGTTCGAGCAGAATTGCACCTTGATCTGGGACGAGGCGACGAAGGTCGGCGCGGTTATCGATCCGGGTGGCGATCTCGATCGTATTGAAGCCGCGATCAAAGAGACGGGCATGACGGTCGAGAAGATCCTGCTGACGCATGGGCACATCGATCATGCGGGTGGCGCAGCGGAATTGCGCGACAGGCTCGACGTCAAGATCGAAGGCCCGCACAAGAACGACTCGATCCTGCTCGATGCACTGGAAAAGCAGGGCGAGATGTACGGCTTTTCCGGTGTCCGCAACGTCGTGCCGGACCGTTGGCTCGACGAAGGCGAGACAGTCACGGTCGCCGGGCATACGTTCGAGATTTTTCACTGTCCGGGGCACTCGCCCGGTTCGGTCGTGTTCTTTAACCGGCCGCAGCGGTTTGCGCTGGTCGGCGACGTCATCTTCCGCGGCTCAATCGGACGTACGGATTTTCCGTATGGCGATCATGAGGCACTGATCTCCGCTATCAAGACGAAGCTGCTACCGCTCGGCGACGATGTCGCCTTCATTTGTGGGCACGGTTCGCCTAGTCAATTCGGGCACGAGCGGACAAGCAATCCGTTTCTCGTATAGGGCAGAGTTGAGGCCGCTGCCGGTAGAGATCAGAAGCCGCTCAGAACGAGAATTCGTAAGAGCCGCCGAGACAGCCGAAGATGCCACATTCGCGGGCAAGCGAGCCATAGCCGCCATCGTCGATCGAGTTCCCGCCCGAAAAGTAGTCGATCGTCTGCACGCGCAATGTTTCTTCGCAGCTGCGGCGGCAGTAGGTCCAGTTGCCGCTCGGCAGCTTCACCTGCCAGCCCACTTGCGTCGGTCGAACGACGCTCCTGATCGAGCCGTTGCCGTAGCGGCTATAGGCCGTGATGATCTGGCCCGGCTTATAGCTCGTTTTCAAGCGGCCGATGCCGCTGGCATCTGCAACCGGAACAAGCGCCGTCGTGCCGAGCATAGCGGCGAGGGCGGGTATGAGAGCCAGCAGTCGTGCGCGCATCGAAATCTCCAATTTCCGGAAGTCTGGCAGATTCCCGTTAACGCGACATGGAAATGTGCACGCCCTTGAACGACGGACCGCTGGATGCGACCGTCACTGAATGCGTGCCGCCCGAAATCGAGACGGTCATCGTACCGGTGATGCCGCCACTGATGGCGAGCGTCATTCGGCTGGCTGTCGCGCGTCCCTGTACGGTGCCCGACTGATTGTAGGTTCGTTCTTCCCAGCTACCGCTGACGGCGCCGTTGGTATCGACGAGGTTGGCGCGCAGCTCCAGTTTTGCGGAAGCATTGGCGCAGCGGATCGAGAGCCCGAGGTTATGCGGGTTGCCGTTGTTGGTGTAGTATCCCTTGCAACGCAGGCTTTCGGTCTTGCCGTCATCGAAGCGGGCCGTGCCAGAGCCGCCCCACGTTCCTGCGAGGGTGACGAACGGGTTGTCCGATGCGGCCCATGCCGGTGCCGCCGAAACTGCTAAAGCCACGGCGATGGCGGAGGTCCACGCCGACACCGACGTTGCACGTCTCAGATTGCGCATCACGTAAAGCCTTCCTTCCCAGAATGCGGGCTGCACAAGCGGCGCGCATTATTGTCTGATGTTCGCCGTTTTGCGAGACGTATGCATGTAGTTCGCGTTCACGCCGAAATGTGTGGCCGCGAGGCGACACTAAAAGGGTAATGGCCGGCGCAGCCCCCCGTGATATGGGGGCGATTCTACAGTACTCCGGTTTCATTTTGATGCCGGTTTTAGAACGGATTGACGATTTGTGCGACGATCGGTGGCGCATCCGTTTTGGGGTCGTAGCGGAAATCCAGGATGAGATTGAAGCAGTCTTGAGGCCAGGGATCAGGATAAGACCCTTTTTGCGCGCCCAGAAGGGACGCAATCTCCGGCAGCTTGCCGTGATGCCAGCAGATGACGATGGTCTTGCCGCGATATTCGGGCTTCGAAAAAATCTCCGTGACAAGCGAACGGAACTGCTTGTCTTCGATGTGGTATTGAACCTCGATGCCGAGCGTGGCGGCGAGCGGTTTTACCGTTTCGATCGAGCGGATCGACCGCTTCGAGCGCGCTGCTGCATAGATATAGTCTGGTTTACCGAAGACTTGCGGGATATAGGTCGCCAGCCGTTCGGCGCGCTTCATTCCGTCTTTCGAAAGATAAATGTCGTCGGTCTTGCCGGTCTTCTCGGCGTGCCGCATCAACAGGATGCGGCCAGGACCGCCATCCGGGTGGCACGTCGCGGTTATTTCCTTGTGCCCACACCAGGCTTTCCAAAGCGCGCCAAGCCAGCCGCTGTTGCCGTCGGCACTTTTTTCCTCAGAACTCAGCACGTCGTGTCCCTCAACGGTGTCATCGCGGCGCATGTCCGCATCGGCGCCCGGCCCCAACTAAGCAGGCGCCCGCGTGTAGTCAGAGATGGCGGAAGCGTCAATGCGACGACGATCTGCCGGCGTTTCAATCCGGCAGTTACGCACGGCGATCAAAACGGTTCGATGACGCGCGACACCTTCGGAGGTTTGCCGGAGAAGGGATCGTATTGGAGATCGAGGACAATGTTGTAGGCGTTTTTCGGCCAAGGATCGGGATAGCTGCCGGCCGGTGCGCCGAGCAGCGCGGCGATGGCGGGCAATTCCTTGTGGTGCCAGCAGATGACGACCGTCTTGTTCTTGAAGTCTGGGTCGTTCAGGATTTCATCGATGAGATCGCCGAACTCATCTTTCTTGAAATAGTCCTGGATTTTGAGATCGAGCGCGTCCGCGAGCGGTTCCATCGTTTCGTGGGGCCGGTCGGAATGTTTCGATCCCGCGGTCGCGACGATGATGTCGGGCTTGCCGAAGGTTTCGGGGATGTACGTCGCCAGGCGCTTGGCGCGCTCGACGCCGGCATCCGAAAGGTCTTCGTTATCGGGGTCGTCGGTCTTGTCGGCGTGACGCATCAGGATGATGCGCTTCGGGCCGCCCATGAAGTGATCAATCGGCGCAAGGTCGCTCGCCTTTTCGCGCGCAGGCGTGCAGACGCTGCAAACGCGTGCCGCGGCGATTTTCGGAAAGCCGAGCGCAAGCAGGCCGACGTGAAGGCCATCGGCAATATCGGCAAAGTCAGTGCCGAATGCTGCTGTCGCGAGCGCCGCCATTAAAACGGCTGCGAAAAGTGCGTGCCGGTAGGCGAGACCATGTCTCATGTTTTTTCCCTTCAGCGGGAGATTAGACCCAGGTTGAGCCATTGCGGGGTTCTGGCAGGGGGCGCGGCCGACCGTTATCATCGAGCGCGACGAACGTGAAATGCGCGCGCGTCACGCAGGCTTGAACTTCGCCGTCACGCGGACGCCGCCATGCCTGGACCTCGAACGTCATCGATGTGCGGCCGCGCTTGGTGAGGAGCGCCCAAACCGTTACCTCATCGCCGACCTTGACGGGTGAGTGAAAGCTCATGCCTTCGACGGCGACCGTTACGCAGCGACCCTGGCTGAGCCGGGCCGCGGCGTTGCCTGCCGCGAGGTCCATCTGGGACATGATCCAGCCGCCGAAGATGTCGCCCGCCGGATTGGTGTCGGCGGGCATGGCGATCGTGCGAATGACCGGGTCGCCAGACGGCGTCGTGATATCCGCAGCCGTCGGGTTCTGGCTGGCGTCGGGTTTTCCATCTTTCATGTCCGCGACCCCTCTTTTGATGCGTTTCGCGGCTTCTGGCACGCGACGTCACATTACGAATGTCATCTGAACAAATATCCGGACTTGGCCGCCGGGGCTATGCGCCGGACGGGCGCGGTCTAAAAGGCCATGTCCGAAATCGGTATGGCGTCAACCCTTGTGCAACCTTCGTTGCCTAATTTCGGCAGTCGAACCGTTCTTTTCGATTCGAAAACGAGACCGCACGATGAAATGGGCAACGCCTGATCGCGAACTGCTGCAGCAACTTGCAGATATTCCGGAGGTGACACTCAGCGGCTTTTCCGTCCGGGAAGGCTTGGCTGGCACCGGTGTGACAGTTCTCAAGGGCCGGGACTATTTCGGCAGCTGGCGGACCGTCGATACGCAGCTCGTCTGGGTTCCGGCGAACCTGACAGAGCCGGGTCACATCGTCGAGACGGTGGACGAAGCGCTGCGCCAGACGCTGCTGATGATCTTAAAGAGCCTGCAGGTTTCGCCGAAGAAGCCGCCGCGCGCTCTCGCCGGTTGAGGCGGTTTGCAAAAATAGAAATGGCCGCCAAGGCAGCGGCCACTTCGTATCATCGCGTTTTGCAAATTTGAGACGACGCTAGGCCGCGAGAACCGCGCGGTCGTGTTTGCCTTCCTCAATCTCCTCGATGATTTTTGCGACGAAGGCTTCGAGGTCGCCGGGGTTGCGGCTCGTCACGATGCCTTGGTCGGATACCGCGGGTTCGTCGACCCATTGTGCTCCAGCATTCAGCATGTCGGTTTTGATTGAGGCGTAAGATGTCGCTTTGCGGCCGCGGACGGCGTTGGCTTCGATCAGCAGCCACGGAGCGTGGCAGATCGCAGCGACGACTTTGCCTTCCGCCAAAAATGCTTTGATGAGTTTCACTGCCTCAGGATTTTGCCGGAGCGCGTCGGGATTCATCTGCCCGCCAGGAAGTACGATCGCATCGTAGAGCGATGTTGAAGCTTCGCTCAGTTCGACGTCGACTTTGACGGGCTTGCCCCAGTCTTTGTTCTCCCAACCGATGATCGAGTCTTTCTGTTTGCGCTCCTTCGGTGCTGCGACATGCACGAGCTGCGCGACGGCTTTCAGCTTCTCGCGCGGTACGTCGAGTTCGGACTGCTCGAAGCCGTCAGTCGCGAGAATGAGAATTTTCGCTTTCGAGATCTTTGGCATTGGAGGTTCCTCGATTGCTGTACAACTGAGGGACAACCATGTGCATCAGGCGAGGTTCCCAGCAGTGCGAAGAACGCCGTTATTGTCGCGTGTTTATTGGCCAGGGCGGCCGGTTTTACGCGGGCGGCCGCGGCGTTTCTTCTTCTCGCTATCGTCGTCGAATTCCCGCGTACGTGTCGGCGTCGTAATGTGTGACGGTTTCTCTCCGGACTTCACGGGCAGCGATGCGTGCGGGCCCATCTCGTCGAGGGTCGGCTTGTGCGGCCCGGAAATGCGTTCGCCGAATGCGCCAGCTTTCGCGCGGCTGTCGACGGTTGGCGCGCGAGCAGGCACAGGGCGATCAGTTCCTGGACCCATGTCGTCGAGCGAAGGTTTCTTGATGCGTGATGTAGACTGAGCATGCGTCGGCTGAACCGGCTCGTATTCGTTCTTTACGCGTGAAGAATCGGCGGCCGGCGGCACATTCGCTTTCGCGCCGTATTTTCGTTCGCCTTTGAAGCCGCCGGACTTGTCCTCGATCTCCGACTGGCGCGCGAGTGGGTCGTCGGAGATTGCGAGTTCCGTTTGCTGCAGGCGTTTGATCTCGTCGCGCAAGCGCGCGGCGGTTTCGAATTCCAGATCGGCGGCGGCTTCTTTCATGCGCCGTTCCATGTCGGCGATGACGGCGTGTAGGTTGTGTCCGAGCGTTTGCACTTTGTCGCCGTCCGCGAGACCGGCATCGACTGTCACATGATCTTGCTCGTAAACAGACTGCAGCACGTCGGCGATATTCTTCTTCACGCTTTCCGGCGTGATGCCGTTGGCTTCGTTCCACGCCATCTGCTTTTCGCGACGGCGCGTCGTTTCGGCGATGGCTCGTTCCATCGAGCCGGTGATCTGGTCGGCGTAGAGAATGACTTTGCCGTCAACGTTACGCGCAGCACGGCCGATGGTCTGCACAAGGGATGTTTCCGAACGCAGAAAGCCTTCCTTATCCGCATCGAGAATAGCGACGAGGGCGCATTCGGGAATATCGAGACCTTCGCGTAGCAGGTTGATGCCGATGAGCACATCGAACGCGCCAAGACGGAGGTCGCGGATGATCTCGATACGCTCCAACGTTTCGATGTCGGAGTGCATGTAGCGGACGCGCACGCCGTTCTCGTGCATGTATTCGGTGAGGTCTTCGGCCATGCGTTTCGTCAGCACCGTGACGAGCGTACGATAGCCCTTTTGCGAAACCCGGCGCACTTCATCCAACAGATCATCGACCTGCGATTTCGCCGAACGCACTTCGACGACAGGGTCGATCAGGCCCGTCGGGCGAATGACCTGTTCGGCGAAGGTGCCACCGGTCTGCTCCAGTTCCCAGCTTGCGGGCGTCGCCGAGACGAACACCGACTGGGGGCGCATCGCGTCCCATTCTTCGAAACGGAGCGGGCGATTGTCCATGCACGACGGCAGGCGGAAGCCGTACTCGGCGAGCGTTGCCTTGCGCCGGAAGTCGCCGCGGAACATGCCGCCAATCTGCGGGACCGTGACGTGGCTTTCGTCGGCGAAGACGAGAGCGTTGTCGGGCAGATATTCGAACAGCGTTGGCGGCGGATCGCCCGGATTGCGGCCCGTCAGATAGCGCGAATAGTTTTCGATGCCGGCGCAGGAGCCGGTCGCCTCCATCATTTCCATGTCGAAGGTCGTGCGCTGTTCGAGGCGCTGGGCTTCGAGCAGCTTGCCGGCATTGTAAAGCTCGTCGAGGCGCTGCTTCAGCTCGGCTTTGATCGACTTGATGGCCTGTTGAAGCGTCGGCTTCGGCGTTACGTAGTGCGAGTTGGCGTACAGTTTCACGAGCGCCAGCTCGTCGGTCTTTGTGCCGGTCAGCGGATCGAACTCGACGATGCTCTCGATTTCGTCACCGAACATCGAGAAACGCCAGGCACGATCCTCTAAGTGAGCCGGAAAGACTTCGACGGTATCGCCGCGCGCGCGGAACGAACCGCGGATGAAATTGTGATCGTTGCGGCGATAGTGAAGCGCGACGAGGTCGGCCAGCAATTGATCGCGCGAAAGCTGTTCGCCCTGGCGAACCGTGAACGTCATCGCGGTGTAGGTTTCGACCGAACCGATACCGTAGATGCAAGAGACAGACGCGACGATGATGACGTCGTCGCGTTCGAGCAGCGCGCGGGTCGCGGAGTGGCGCATCCGGTCGATCTGCTCGTTGATCGAGGATTCCTTCTCGATGTAGGTGTCGGTGCGCGGGACGTAGGCTTCGGGCTGGTAGTAATCGTAATATGAGACGAAATACTCGACCGCGTTGTCAGGAAAGAAGCTTTTGAACTCGCCGTAGAGCTGGGCGGCGAGCGTTTTGTTCGGCGCGAGGATCAGCGCCGGGCGCTGCGTTGCTTCGATGACGTGCGCCATTGTGAATGTCTTGCCGGAGCCCGTCACGCCGAGCAGCACCTGATTGTGCTCGTGCTTGCTTACGCCCTCAACGAGTTCGGCGATGGCTTGGGGCTGGTCGCCTCGCGGCTGAAACTCGGACGCGATTTTGAAGCGTACACCGCCTTCACTCTTTTCCGGCCGGTCGGGGCGGTGCGGAACGAACGTCGGCATGCCGCCGGAGACGATCGGATGCGTCGCCATGAGCGGCTGGCGGGCGAGGATTTCGCGGGCACGATCGGTTCGCTCCTCGGGTTTGGTGAGGAGGGCTGTCAGGCTGTCGGTCAGGCTCTCGCTGCCCATGGGCGGGCGCGGTCCGGACTGGCGCAGGGCGGGCAGGCTTGGAAGGCCGTTGGCCGATTTGTGGCCCGAGAAGTCGGCGGGCGCGAAATAGGCGCTCGATTCCGCAAAGCCCGGCGTCCCTGCTTCCGTCTCAATGGGCGGAGCAGCCGGTTTTCCCGATTTGCCGCGGGAGGGGCGGGGGGTCTTGCGGCCGGATGATTTCGATGGGGGCGACACCGCCTAGATATAGGAAATGCCCGGCTGTCCATAAATGCTGTTTTCACGCCACAGTGTCACGGTCAAGCTATAGTACGAAGTGGCGAACCTCTCGGTCCGCGAAAATGTTCTCCTTACGGAACAGTATGTTCGGTCGCGCCAAGTGGCGTGATAGCGAAACGGAAACCGGGAAGGGGCGTTAGATGCGCGTCTGTCCGGCGGGGGGCGATGAACCTGCCAAGCTGGGCTTTGTCGGTTTATCGGGGCGACCCTAAAAAAAACATGGAGACCACAATGATCACCACCCGTTTGATCGCTGCAGCCGTTGCGGCCACGTTCGTTATTGGCGCAGGCGCAGCGGTTGCTGCCGAGAAGACGCGTACGCCGGAATCGATCGAATGCTCGAAGCAGGCCGACGCGAAAGGTCTGCATGGCAAAGAGCGCAAGACGTTCCGCGCGCACTGCAAGGCCGAGATGAAGAAGGCCAAGAAGAGCTAAAAGCTTTTTCTTCTGATACGTCTAGGTG
Source organism: Hyphomicrobium sp. MC1 (assembly GCF_000253295.1). NCBI lineage: Bacteria > Pseudomonadati > Pseudomonadota > Alphaproteobacteria > Hyphomicrobiales > Hyphomicrobiaceae > Hyphomicrobium > Hyphomicrobium sp. MC1. The sequence goes on from NC_015717.1 coordinate 931,078, forward strand.
AGAGACCCCGTCGCTTGCGGCGGGGTTTTTTGTTTGGCCGTTTGGCCGGCGCTATGTTCAGTTTAAAAAACGCCGGGAGAGGTCTCATGGCGATGGGCAAGGACGCGAAGCTCGCGCTTGTAACGGGCGCAAATCGCGGCATCGGCTTTGCGATAGCGTGCGGACTTGCGGCGCGCGGGATGCGTGTGCTGGCGGGTGTGCGTTCCACTGAGAAAGCCCGCGAGGCAGCCGATGCGTTCGGCAGGGCCGGTGCGGCGGTCACTTCTGCCGTGCTTGACGTGGCAGATGTGCGGCGCATTCCAGAGGCGCTTGATGGCATCGCGCGCGATCACGGTCCGATCGACATTCTCATCAATAACGCCGCCGTTCTCATCGACGGCCCCGGCGGGTTTGCTGCCAGCCTGTTCGACATGACCGACGGTGTCTTTCGGCGAACGTGGGAGACGAATGTCTTGGGGCCTTCAGCAACCATTCGCGCGCTGGTTCCGGGCATGATGGCGCGAGGGTTCGGGCGGGTCGTCAACATGTCGTCGAGGGCGGGGCAATTGAACGGGATGGGCGCGGGATTTCCCGCTTATCGGGTTTCGAAAGCGGCGCTCAATGCGCTGACGCGCATTGCAGCGGCGGAAGCGGCTGCGTCGGGCTCGGACGTGAAGATCAATGCGTGCTCGCCGGGATGGGTCCGGACCGGCATGGGCGGAGCGGAAGCGCCGCGCTTGCCTGCTGAAGGTGCGGAAACGCCGATCTGGCTGGCGACGCTTGCGAGCGACGGCCCAAACGGCGGCTTTTTCGAAGATAAGAAGGCGCTCGCATGGTAAGCGCCGCCTGGCGACCAAGCTGTGCGATCAGAATTATAGCGCGAAAATCAGAGCGTGCGGCCGCTGCGTCCGCCAGCTACGACCGGCAATCCGCCCTGCTGAATTTCCATCACGAAACGGACGGGCCGGGCTCCTGAATCGTTCAGATCACGGGCAGTGACGAGAACGAGGTGCGTCGGAGTCGTCGAGGTGTCGATCTGGGTGATCTGCGGCGTGAAATCGGAGACGGTCGAAACTTCAAGCGTGCGATGGACGCCGCCAAGATCCAGCGAAATCTGATCGCCGACCGAGATCGTCTTGGTGACGGGCGTGGTGCCGTCGCGCATGGCCGAAAGCCAGAAGTCTTCGGAGCCAGAAACCGGCGTCGCCGGCGCGATGGATGCGACCTGTCTGACTTGTTTGGTGTGAATTTCGGCGCGGTCGTTCAGAGCCGTTTGAAAGCTCGAGCGGAGGACCGACTCGCTGCTAGCAAAAAATAACGCCAACCCGGCGAAGGCCACCGTGGAACCGGCCGCCAAACTCAGCCAAAGAGGGCGCCTTACTTCCTGCTTCGTCATGCTTCCGTCTCCAGCATTCCTATCAGGGCAACAACCGGTCCAAATGCAACCTTGTTGCTATCCTCAGACGTACAGGCGAGATTAAGGCAATTCAATAGCGCTGCTCGCCACATCGGCCAATAACTCTATTTCGTGAGTGGGAAACGCCGGGCAGGGACCGCATAAGCGCGCTTCAGATGCCGCAGAATGGCCAAGTTCAGCGCCGTCATCAACGAAAACGCAACTCCCAGTAGGCCCCATGCGGCCGACACACTCGTTTGGCGGTAAACGGCGTCAGCGGGGGAGGTCGCGGTCGCGATCTGAACGATGGGCTGCGGACCAGGCTGGGCGACGGCCTTTTCAGCCGCAGATTTCTGAGCCGCCAGCGCGACGCCGGTGAAGGCTGCGGGCACGATCCCGGCCTTGGCGTGATTGCAGATCAGGGTCGAACTGACGATCGTGAAGAGGAGACCTGCCGCGACAGCGTCCACCAGGGGACGTACGAGGCGGCGATATTTCGGATGAGCGCGAGTTTTCGCGCGCGGAGGCGTTTCCGGATCAGTACTCACACTCATTGTCTCAAGACCTCCCGCTCAGCATCAACTTGGTAATGACATTCCATTAAAGCAAAGTTGACCTTTGCATCTGGGCGGACGTGGGTTCGGATTGTGGCGCGAGCGGATCAAATACGGTTTCGCGAGAATTCGCCCGCACTTTGTGTCTCGCCTGCATCATGACCTCACGATGGCGATAAGAGCCCTGCAAAAGCGCGACTTGCGGCGCGGATACATTGCAATTAGGGTCCGCGCCGCTTATCTCGCCGCTGCGAAATAGGAAGTCTTGTCCGTTTCCCCACCTCGTTTACAGGTCGCTTTGATCATGGGCTTCATCGCCGACAGTCTGAACCGCATCCAACCGTCCGCAACCATCGCCGTTTCGACCAAAGCGCGCCAGCTCAAGGCGCAGGGCCGGGACATTGTCTCGCTGTCCGCGGGCGAGCCGGATTTCGATACGCCGCAGAACATCAAGGATGCCGCCAAGCGGGCGCTCGACGAGGGCAAAACGAAGTATACCGACGTCGACGGCATCCCCGAGCTCAAGGCGGCGATCGTCGCGAAGTTCAAGCGCGATAATGGCCTCGATTACAAGCCGAGCCAGGTTTCGGTCGGCACGGGCGGCAAGCAGGTGCTCTATAATGCGCTGCTCGCGACGCTCAATCCGGGCGATGAGGTCGTCATTCCGGCGCCGTGCTGGGTGTCCTACGCCGATATCGTACTGCTCGGTGGAGGCAAGCCGGTGTTTGCCGAGACGACGCTCGAAAACGGCTACAAGCTGACGGCGGATGCGCTCGAAAAGGCGATCACGCCGAAGACGAAGTGGTTCATCTTCAACTCGCCGTCGAACCCGACCGGCACCGCTTATTCGGCTGCCGATCTGAAGATCATTACGGACGTTCTTCTTCGTCACCCGCACGTCTGGGTGCTGACCGACGATATGTACGAGCACCTGCTTTATGATGGGCTGGAGTTCGCAACGCCGGCGCAGGTCGAGCCGAAGCTCTATGAGCGGACGCTGACAATGAACGGCCTGTCAAAGGCTTACTGCATGACGGGCTGGCGCCTCGGTTATGCCGCTGGGCCGGAAATCCTGATCAATGCCATGCGCAAACTGCAGTCGCAGTCGACCTCGAACCCTTCGTCGATCGTGCAGTGGGCGGGTGTCGAAGCCCTGAACGGGCCGCAGGACTTCATTGCTGCCAACAACAAGATCTTCGTCGAGCGGCGCGATCTCGTTGTCAGCATGCTCAACCAGGCGAAGGGTATCCAGTGTCCGAAGCCGCAAGGCGCGTTCTATGTCTATCCGAGCATCAAGGCGACGATCGGCAAGACGAGCAAGGGCGGCACGGTCATCAAGGACGATGAAGCTTTCGTGACGGCCCTTTTAGAAGAAGAGGGCGTTGCCGTGGTTCACGGTGCGGCGTTTGAAGGCTCGCCATCATTCCGCGTTTCTTATGCGGCTTCGACCGAGTCCTTGAAGGACGCCTGTACCCGCATCCAGCGGTTCTGCGGAAATCTCAGCTGAAAAACATAAAGCGCGCGATTTTGGTCGCGCGCTCGAAAATTCGATCGGCAACTTGGTGGCGTGCCGAAGCCCCGGGTCAGAGCCTTAAGCTGGCGTCGCGCCGTGCGGCATGAACCGTTCGGCGAACCAATCCCAAGCATGGGCGAGCTGGCTCGTAATCGGTTTGCCATCGACTGCCGGGACGACCGGCCGCCAGATTGCGATTTCTGTCGCTGGCTGCGCTTTGAATTCGAAAACCGTCGGCTCAGCGCCGAAGGTCTCGGGGAGTTGTTCTTCGGCGGCCATGACGTATCCGGCGGCGTTAGCCGCGGACATCAGTGTTTCGATACTCATAACCTTGCCTCGCATTTCTGAGCCAATTTCCCTCTGGCCCATTCCGCATTTCTCGCCAGTACCCCTAGAACGCGCGAAACACCGGAAGAGTTCACAATGCGACGAATATAAAGTTATTCAAGTTATTTTTCGCTTTCGAACTCCGTTCGACAAACATGCGCCGCAAAGTAGGTTCGGCAGCGCAAAATAAATCTCCCTCGAATTGTCTTCATATCGCATCGCAATAGAAGCCTTCACAAAACTGTGCGGCGAAGATCGTTGTGCTGTCCGATCTTTGGAGCGAGCATCTCCTGAGCCGCTCCCTTCCGAGGTGCGGGGTGCGGCCGGTAAAGGTCGCGCGCCTCGCAATCGGAGGCAATCATGACAAGCTCAGATGGCCCAAAAGGCGGAAACGGCACTCAAAGTGGCAGAGGCGGGGTCCGGGGCGCGCGATGCGTGGCGCTCATCGGACCCTTTGCAGGCGGTAAGACGACACTTCTCGAAGCGATCCTGGCGCGAACGGGTACGATTTCCCGGGCCGGATCGATCTCAGCGAAATCGACGGTGGGAGACAGCACGCCGGAGGCTCGCGACCACGTAATGAGCGTCGGGCTCAACGTTGCGGAGGCTTCGTTCCTCGGAGAGCAATACACCTTCATCGATTGCCCAGGCTCGGTCGAATTTGCCTACGAGGGCGCGCTAGCGCTTCCGGCTTGCGACATGGCCGTCGTGGTGTGCGAGCCGGACCCCAAGCGCGTCTCGGCCTTACAGGTGATCCTGAAGCAACTCGACGACGCCGGGGTGCCGCATCTCCTGTTCCTGAACAAGATCGACGCCTCGAGCGTGCCGGTGCGTGACGTCATCCCGAGCCTGCAGCCCGCGAGCGCGAAGCCGTTGGTTCTGCGCCAAATCCCGATCTGGGAGAACGGCATCGCGACGGGGTTCGTCGACCTCGCGTCCGAGCGCGCCTACGTCTATCGCGAGCATGCCGAAAGCAAAATTATCGAACTGCCTTCCGCCGTCGCCGCGCGCGAGAAGGAGGCGCGGTTCCAGATGCTTGAAAAGCTCGCCGATTACGACGACGAGCTGATGGAGCAGTTGCTCGTCGATATTCCGCCTCCCAATGATCGGGTGTTCGAGGATCTGACGAAGGAATTGCGTGACGGATTGATATGTCCGGTGCTGCTCGGCTCTGCGGAGCATGGGCACGGCATTCTCCGGCTATTGAAAGTGTTGCGGCACGAATGTCCGACGGTCGAAGACACCGCCAAGCGACTAAAGCTCGATGGTGCGAAATCTGCGGCCTACGTATTCAAGAGCGTGCATACGAAAGCGGGTGGTAAGCTGTCGTTTGCGCGCGTTTTTGCCGGTGAGATCGCCGACGGAGCGACCGTGACGGGTGCGCATGGGCAGGAGGAGCGTGTCGCCGGCATCTTCAGCATTCGCGGTGAAGAAACTTCGAAGCGTGGAACGGCGAAAGCCGGAGAAACGGTGGCGCTGGGACGGCTCGATTCCATCCGGTCCGGCGAGACGATTGCGGTTGGAAAGTCGGCGGCGGCGCAGGTCGCCGTGGCGAAAGCTCCACAGGCGGCGCTTGCCATCGGTCTCGGCCTCAAGGATCGAAAGGACGAAGTGAAGCTGTCATCGGCCGTTGCGAAGCTGACGGACGAAGATCCCTCGCTGACGCTTGAGCACAACGCCGACATGCATCAAATCCTGCTGCATGGGCAGGGCGAGATGCATTTGCGCGTGGCGCTTGAACGCTTGATGCGCAAGTACGGCATCGACGTTACGCGCGAGAAGCGACGCGTCGGCTACAAGGAGACGATCCGCACGGCGACGGAGGTGCGGGCGCGGCACAAGAAGCAATCGGGCGGTCACGGGCAGTTCGGCGACGTGAAACTCGACATCCGACCGATGCCGCGATCAAGTGGAGTTGCGTTCGACGACAAGATCACGGGCGGCGTCATTCCGAAGAATTTCATTCCTTCGGTCGAGATCGGCGTGCGCGATTATCTGACTGAGGGGCCGCTCGGGTTTCCGGTGGTCGATGTCGCGGTGACGCTGACGGACGGCTCATTCCATTCGGTCGATTCTTCCGACATGGCGTTTCGTCAGGCCGGACGATTGGCGATGACGGAAGGCATGCCGAAGTGCAATCCGGTGCTGCTCGAACCGATCATGGCCGTGTCGATTGCCGTGCCCTCAGAGGCGAACGCGCGGATCAACGGTATCATCTCGCAACGGCGCGGGCAGATCCTGGGGTTCGATGCGCGTTCGGGCTGGCCGGGATGGGATGTGATCGAGGCACATATTCCGGAAGCGGAAATGGACAACCTGATCATTGATTTGAGATCAGCGACCGCGGGTGTCGGCTCGTTTACATTCGGGTTCGATCACCTGGCGGAAGTGTCCGGGCGGCTGCGCGATCAGGTGCTGGCTGCAAGCCGGGCCGCTGCAGAGTAATTTGCCACGTTCGAAACTTAAAAGGCGGCGTGGAACAACACGCTGCCTTTTTTAGTGCTGTGTCTTGGGGAGGTCTGAAGTCTTAGCCCGCGTCACCGCCGCCGCTGGCGGTGCTCGGCATAGCGCCTTTCGGCGCGACTTTGTCTTTGTTCTGCACGACGGCCTGCTTCACCGGCGATTTCGGGCCTTTGTAATAAGCAGCCATGGCTTCGAGGAAGAGAGGCGAGAGATCTTTTCCGCCAGCGTCGATGTAGGCCTTCAACTCGTTGCGCATCCGCGGTTCCCAGAAATTGTGGATGTGCATCGCGATGCCGTCGATCGCTTCCTGCTTCGGATACGACTCGAAATAAGCGGCAATTTGATTGGTCATGCGGATGATGTCGGAGCTTTGCATCGTCAGGTGATTTTCTGGTTGTTGGATGGGAAAGCGTTCAACGATTAAAGATGACAGGGCCGCCAGGGCCGAGCGCGGCGAGGAAGAGATTGGCGTTCGTCGCCAATTCAAGGGCGAGTGCGGTCGGCGCCGAGACGGTGACGAGCGCACCGATGCCTGCCGTGACGGTTTTCTGTACAAGCTCGAAGCTGCAGCGGCTGGTCATCAGCACAAAGCCTTCGCTGCGGTCGATGTTCTGCGTGTAAAGCGCGCCGACGAGCTTATCGAGCGCGTTGTGGCGGCCGACATCTTCGCGGACGAGCTTGATTTCCCCGTCCTTCGACACCCAAGCCGCGCCGTGGACGGAGCGGTTGAAGCGGTTCATCGGCTGCTGATCCGATAAGTTCTGCGCGGCGCGGCGGATGGCATCCGGCGAAGGCGCCCACGAACGATGCACCGGTTTCAGCGGACGAACGGCGGACTCGATTTCTTCGACGCCGCACAGGCCGCATCCGGTGCGGGCTTCGATCGTGCGTCGCGACAGGCGCGTCGAGTCGATTGCGTCTTCCGGCACGGCGACGTCAACTGCCATGCCGCCGTCGACCGGCATTACCAGGACGCCCTGGATTTTGCTTGGATCGGGAACGATGCCTTCGCCGACGAGAAAGCCGATGGCGAAGTCGCGCAGGTTTGCCGGCGTCGACATCATCACGGTGTAAGGCACCGAGTTGATCTGCAACGCAACCGGCGTTTCCTCAGGCAGTTGCCACGTGATCGCCTGCGTGCCTGACGCCGTTGTCTGCTCGCCGAAGGCAGGGCGCGAACACAGGTCCGCGCCGCCCGTTGGCTGAGATACGGCTTTGGGCACGACGTTCATTGCGGTCAAACTCCGGGAGGGCCGGCTAAGAGGACGTTACTCCGCCGGCTCCAGTTTCTTGTCCTTGGCGATGCGCTTGTTCTCGAACTCGCGCTCCTGCCATTCCTCCTGCCACTCTGACGGGTGGTTGGAGACGTGGACCTGGACCGCCGTCACCTTATACTCGGGGCAGTTGGTCGCCCAGTCCGAGTTTTCCGTAGTGATGACGTTGGCGCCGGTCACGGGGTGGTGGAAGGTCGTATAGACGACGCCTTGCGGCATGCGATCCGAGACCTTTGCCGTTAACGTGGTGGCGCCGACGCGGCTTGCAAGAGACACTTTCATGCCGCTCTTGATGCCACGCACTTCCGCGTCGTGCGGATGAAGTTCGAGGATGTCCTCCGGGTGCCACGCGACGTTCTCGGTGCGCCGGGTCTGAGCACCGACATTGTACTGCGACAGGATACGTCCGGTCGTCAGGATCAGCGGGAAGTTGCGGTTGGTGCGCTCGGCCGTCGGGACGAAGCCCGTCAGCATGAAGCGGCCCTTGCCGCGCGTGAACTCGTCCGTGTGCATGACGGGCGTGCCGACCGGATGTTCTTCGTTGCACGGCCACTGGATGGAGCCCAGTTCGTCGATGCGGTCGAACGAGACGCCTTCGAAGGTCGGCGTGACGCGGGCGATCTCGTCCATGATTTCCGACGCCGAATTGTAATGCATCGGATGGCCCATCGCCGTTGAGAGGCGCGAGATGACCTCCCATTCCGCCATGCCCTGTTTTTCGCGCATGACCTTACGGACGCGGTTGATGCGCCGCTCGGCGTTCGTGAACGTGCCGTCCTTTTCAAGGAACGACGTGCCGGGCAGGAAGACGTGAGCGAAGGCGGCCGTCTCGTTCAGGAACAAGTCCTGTACGATGACGATGTCCATCGATTCCAGCGCGTGCTCGACGTGATGCGTGTTCGGATCCGACTGAGCGATGTCTTCGCCCTGGATGAACATGCCCATGAACGTGCCGTCAGAGGCTGCGTCGAACATGTTGGGAAGACGCAGACCCGGTTCCGGATCGAGCTTGGTGTTCCATTCCTTCTCGAAGATCGTACGTACTTCGGCGTTCGAGACGTGGCGGTAACCGGGGAACTCGTGCGGGAACGAGCCCATATCGCACGAGCCCTGCACGTTGTTCTGACCGCGCAACGGGTTCACGCCGACGCCTTCGCGGCCGATGTTGCCGGTTGCCATCGCGATGTTGGCCATGGCCATAACCATCGTCGAGCCTTGGCTGTGCTCGGTGACGCCGAGGCCGTAGTAAATCGCAGCGTTGCCGCCGGTCGCAAAAAGGCGCGCGGCTTCGCGAACCATTTGCGCCGGAACGCCGGTAATGTGCTCGGTCGCTTCGGGGGAATTTTCAGGGCGCTTGATGAATTCTTCCCAGCGATAGAAATCAGCAGGTTCGCAACGGCGCTTGACGAACTTGGTGTCGATCAAGTTTTCGGTCGCGATGACGTGACCCATCGCGTTCATGACCGCGACGTTGGTCGAGGGTTGAAGCTGAAGATGGTAGGCCGCCTCAACGTGCGGCGAGCGCACGATATCTGTGCGACGCGGATCGACGACAATCAGCTTGGCGCCTTCGCGGATGCGCTTCTTCATGCGCGAACCAAAGACGGGGTGACCGTCGGTCGGGTTGGCGCCGACGACCATGATGACGTCGGTCTTATCGACGCTCTTGAAGTCTTGCGTTCCGGCGGATTCACCGAACGTCTGCTTCAAGCCGTAGCCCGTCGGCGAGTGGCAGACCCGGGCGCAGGTGTCGATGTTGTTGGTGCGGAAGGCACCACGAACCAGACGCTGCACGGCGTAGACTTCCTCGTTCGTGGTGCGCGAGGAAGTGATGCCGCCGATGGAATCCTTGCCGTATTTCTCTTGCGTGTCCTTGAGACGCTTCGCGGCATAGTTGATGGCTTCATCCCACGACACAGCCTGCCACGGATCGGTGATCTTTTCGCGGATCATCGGCGTCAACACGCGATCCTTGTGCGTCGCGTAACCGAACGCGAAGCGGCCCTTGACGCAGGAATGGCCTTCGTTGGCGCCGCCGTCCTTGTAGGGCATCATGCGGACGACTTCCTCGCCGCGCATTTCAGCCTTGAACGAGCAGCCGACGCCGCAATAAGCGCACGTTGTGACGAGCGAATGCTCGGGCTGACCGTGATCAAGAACGGACTTCTCGATGAGCGTTGCTGTCGGGCAAGCCTGGACGCAGGCGCCGCAGGAGACGCATTCCGACGACAGGAATTCTTCGTCCATGCCGGCAGAAACGTGAGAAGCGAAACCGCGGCCGTCGATCGTCAAGGCGAACGTGCCCTGCACTTCCTCGCAAGCGCGAACGCAGCGCGAGCAGACGATGCACTTCGACGGATCGAACTGGAAGTAGGGGTTCGACTTGTCTTTCGCCTTGAAGCGGTCGTTGGCTTCGCCGTCTTTCGTTTTGGCGAAGACGTGGTTCTCGCCGTCGTAGCCGTAGCGGACTTCGCGCAGGCCGACTGCACCCGCCATGTCCTGCAACTCGCAGTCGCCGTTGGCGCCGCAGGTTAGGCAGTCAAGCGGATGGTCGGAGATGTAAAGCTCCATCACGCCACGGCGGAGGTTGGCGAGACGAGCATTTTGCGTCGTGACCTTGATGCCGGGCGCGACGGGCGTCGTGCAGGACGCTGGCGTTCCTTTGCGGCCCTCGATCTCGCACAAGCAGAGGCGGCACGAACCCCAGGGGTCGAGGCTATCGGTGGCGCAGAGCTTCGGGATCTGGATGCCGAGCTGCATTGCGGCGTTCATGATCGACGTGCCTTCGGGCACCGTGATCTCGCTGCCATCGATTTCGAGCGTCACCATCTTGGTGGCTTCGTGGACATCTGGTGTCGGCGTGCCGAAGTCGGTCTCTTTGATGAGAGTCATCGGCTTGATATGTTGGTTCATCGAGCGTCCTCTTGGAGGTCAGCTGATTCTGGAAATTTACTCTGCGGCATCTGCGAGAAATTTATTCGTCGACGGCTTGTGGAAGTCTTCCGGAAAGCCCCGCAACGCACTCATGACGGGGAACGGTGTGAGGCCGCCCATCGCGCAGAGCGAGCCGTCCGTCATGGTCACGCACAAGTCTTCGAGCAGCGCCAAGTTCTTGTCGCGATCGACGTCGTCGATGATGCGGTCGATCACCTCGACGCCGCGCGTCGAGCCGATCCGGCACGGCGTGCACTTGCCGCAGCTTTCGATCGCGCAGAATTCCATCGCGAAACGTGCTTGCTTTGCCATGTCGACCGTGTCGTCGAAAACGACAAGGCCGCCGTGGCCGACCATGGCGTCGACTTTGGCGAATTCCTCGTAATCCATCGGCACGTCGAACTTCGATGCCGGGATGTAGGCACCGAGCGGACCACCGACCTGGACAGCGCGGACGGGACGTCCCGTTGCGGTGCCGCCGCCCCAGTCTTCGATCAACTGACGCGTGGTGACGCCGAACGCCTTCTCGACGAGGCCGCCCTGCTTGATGTTGCCGCCGAGCTGGAAGGCGAGCGTGCCGCGCGAGCGGCCGACGCCGTAGTTCTTATAGAACTCGCCGCCCTTGGACAGGATGATTGGCACGGCCGCGAAGCTCATCACGTTGTTGATGATGCTCGGCTTGCCGAACAGGCCTTCGATGGCGGGGATCGGCGGCTTGTAGCGAACGATGCCGCGTTTGCCCTCGATGCTTTCGAGCATCGACGTTTCCTCGCCGCAGATGTAAGCGCCGGCACCCATCCGGACGAAGAGATCGAACGAATAGTTCGTGCCCTGGATGTTATTGCCGAGCCAATTGGCTTGGCGTGCGATTTCGATGGCTTCGCGCAGCACGTGCACCGAATGGGGATATTCGGAACGCACGTAGATGTAGCCCTTCTGGGCACCGCCCGCGACAGCGGCGATAGTCATGCCTTCGATCAGGCAGAAGGGATCGCCTTCCATCAGCATGCGGTCGGCGAAGGTGCCGCTGTCGCCTTCGTCGGCGTTGCAGACAACGTACTTTTCGCCCGGCGGCAGGTCGTGAACCGTCTTCCACTTGATGCCGGTCGGGAAGCCTGCGCCGCCGCGGCCGCGAAGACCCGACGTCGTCACTTCGGTGACGATATCCAGCGGCTTCATCTGCAAGGCTTTGGCAAGCCCCTCATAGCCGCCGTGGGTACGATAATCTTCGATGGAAAGCGGATCGGTAATGCCGCAACGCGCAAACGTCAGCCGTTCCTGGTTCTTGAAGTAGGGAATCTCTTCAGTCCGGCCGTGGCCGAGACGATGGGATTTGCCTTCGAGGAAGCCAGCTTCGAAAAGGCCCGCGACATCGCCCGGCGTCACCGGACCGTAGGCGACGCGGCCGCCCGGCATATCGACCTCAACGAGCGGCTCAAGAAAGAGCATGCCGCGCGAACCGTTGCGGACGACCTGAATATCGAGGTTGCGAGATTTTGCCTCTTTGGTGATCGCAGCTGCGACTTCGTCGGCGCCGACGGAGAGCGCTGCAGCGTCTCTTGGAACGAAGACCCTGATCATTCTGCAGCTTCCTTGTCGAGAGCGCCGATGATTTCGTCGAAACGCTTGGAATCGACCATGCCATAAAGTTTTTCGCCGACCATGATGGCCGGCGATAGCGCGCAATTCCCAAGGCAGAAGACCTGTTCGATGGTGACCGAACCGTCGGCGGTGGTGCCGCCGAGTTTGGTGCCAAGCGATTGCTCTGCGTGCTGACAGAGCTTCTCAGTGCCCATCGATTGGCAGGCCTCGGCGCGGCAGATCTTGACGACGTGGCGGCCGACGGGATGGCGTTTGAATTCGTGATAGAAGGTCAACACGCCGTAGACCTCGGCGCGGGAGCGGTTCAGTGCCTTGGCGATCACCGGCAGCGTCGCATCCGGCACGTAGCCAAGCTGATGCTGCAACTCGTGAAAAATCTCCAGGAGCTCGTCGGGCTTGTTGCCGTGACGGGCGCATACCGCCAAGGCCGCGACCTCAGCGGGGTCCATGACTGGCGTTGGCGCCGTCGAAGTGCCGTTGTTTTGACTGGCTTTCTTCGCCATGCGTGGCGTTTCCTCGGTATTGTTGGCGGTCTTTCGTGCCGCAGTGCGCACTTTGCCGCATAAACGGTTAAGTGGTTCAATCCGCACCTCGGTTCAAATCGATATAGTCGATATCTCTATAGACGCCGTCAATGATGCGGTGCAAAAACTGGGCCGAATGGCACAGTTTTGAGCATTTTTTCGGGCTAAGTAGCCGGAAAATTTCAGGAAATGCGTTTTGTAGAAAGAGCGGTCGCGGCCTCTCTGAAGGCCCGTACGAGCGGTGCAACGGGATCACGATCCTGTGTGATCATGCCGACGCTGTGCGCCACCTCAGGATCTACAAGAGGAATGGCTCGGATGCCGGGATCGTCGCCCAAGAGATTCAACAGATAGTGGGGCATGACGCTCGCCAGCCCCATGAGGCGGACGTTGGAATAGAGATTGATCACGGAGTTCGTTTCGAGCGCCGGTTCTGGGTGGCGGCCGGCTGCCTCGAACGCGTGGTCAATGATGCGCCGGTTCTGCATGTTTGGGGTCAGCAGGCCCAGCGGCAACTCGGCGGCGTCGCGCCAGCTCACCGTCTCGCGCTCGGCCATCGGATGATCTTCTGGAACGAAAAGGCAATAGCGCTCGACGTAGAGCGGGGTGGCGACGAGGCCATTGATCGGCTCGTTGTCGAGGTAACTGATCCCGGCATCGATCGTATACTCGTTGAGCCCGCGCAGGATTTCCTCGGAACTCATCGACATGATCGTGAAGTTGATCTGCGGATGTAGGCGCTGCACGTCGCGCGTCAGATAGGGCAGAATCGGCAGCGCCGACGGGATCGCGCCGAGGACCAAGCGGCCAGTCAGGCCGAAATCGCTGATCGCAAGCTGCGCCAGCTCCTGATGCATCGAGGCCCAATTGTTGAGAATGAGCTGCGCCCATTTGAGGACGCGTTCACCTTCTTGCGTCAGACCCTGATAGCGTTGGCCGCGTTCGACGATGGGCACGCCGAGTTCAAGCTCAAGCTGGCGGATGCGGCCAGAGAGCGTCGGCTGCGTGACGTTGCAGGCCTGGGCAGCGCGCGTGAAATGCTTTTCGCGCGCCAGTGCAACGAGATATTGGAGCTGGCGGATATCCATTTTCGACGCTCTCGCTTGAGAGAGCGCCGGTTATCGGGGTTTCGCTGGGCAAAAGCAAATCGCGCGCTGACGGCTGTGTTTCAGCCGTCAATGCCGGTGGCGTCGAAGACGTGGCCCGAGAGTGCGCGGCGGCGGCGGGAAGCCAGGTGCAGCGCGAGAGAGGCGACATCGGGTTCGCTGGCGAGATAGGCTCCGGCGCGGCCGTCGAAGAAGGCGCGGGGCCCGACACCGTTAATGCGAACGCCCTTATCAGCCCAGGCGCGGGCTTCCTGCGCGATCATCGCGGCGAGCGCCGTCCGGATGACGCCGCAGATCGCGGCCGAGCGGGCATCGCGGGGTTCGGGCATGTTGACGACGTTGAGGACGAGGCCTTCGCTCATGACGAGGCACATGCGATTGGCGATCACCCGGGTGAGCTGGGCGAGGGGTGCGAGCTTTGACTCTATAAGGGCTTCGAGATCGGCATCGTCGGCGATGGCATTGATCTCGTCGGCCGAAATCGACGTCATGTTGATGGCGGCGTCGAGCCCGCCAAAGGCCTGAGCCGAGGTCTGGGCGAAGCGCGCCGCGGAATTTGCAGTCGAAATATCGAGAGTATGGAGGCGAATCTCGCTTGCGCTCTGGGACAGGAAGGCGAACAACTCGACGAGTTCTGGCGACAACTCGGCGGTATGGACGACAAGGCGGACGTTGAGATCGGCGAATGTCCGGGCGACGTCGATGCCCGAGTTTCCGGTCAGACCGGTGATTAGGATGCGCGCCCGCGATAACTCACTCGAGACTTCTTCTTCGACGCTGGTACCTACTCGATCCATGTACATGGCGCTCTTCCCCTCCTGACAACACGCTGAACCGGCGAACGCGAGAGGCGCCGTCGGCAGGATGATAGCACGCCGATTCGCCTAACGAGACCTAAACAGCCAGCCGATTCGGGTTTGGGGGAGACGGGTCAAGGGCGCTTTTGAGACTATGCACCGCGTCACGCGTTATAAGTCTGTGACCCTGACGCCCCGCACAGGCATCGATCTGCCCTTAGTGCGGGCAGAGGGTGGAAAAGGTGGTGATAGTTCGAGGCGCGCACGTTGCGCCGCGTTTCACGCCTCTGCGAAGGTTGAGACTGACGAATCGACTAGCTGCTTGGATAAGATGACAAAACAGGACAACTCGAAGCCGCAAGCCAGTGTCGCGCCTGCCGACACGGCTGCACCATCGCCGGCTCTTGTGCCTGGTCCCGCTTTTGGGCCTGGTCCGGCTCCAGGACCTGCTCCGGCAAACGGGCCGCCTGCTCCAAGCGCGGCTGCGCCATCCCAGGATTCGCCCCGCGAGGTTAAATCGCGAGATGGGCTGATCGTGGCGTCCATCGTCATTGCCTCTGTTGCCGTGGCGGTGATGTGCTTTACCCAGCTCGGGCTGACGCTACCTGTTGCCGGCGCCGTGGGCGTCGTAACGCTGGCGCTGCTGATGCTCATTCACAAGCAGATGCAGAAGTCGGCGCAGATCGCTCAGCTGAAAGCGGAACTGGCCCAAAGCCGCCTTGCCGGACGGCCCAAAGCCGGAATGCGTCCGGGTCCCGCTCCCCAGCAGGCCCAAGCCCAGCCTCAATCATCGCAAAGCGCAACCGAGGCGCGGATTCGCGAATTGAGCCGTGACATCGGCAATCTTGTTCCCCGTTCGGATGCGTCGCCAGCCGGCGCTCAAGGTCCGACGCAATCGTTCGTCGGTCCGCTGGCGCCCGAGCAGGGGCCGCGAAAGGCGCAGCGCGCGCCGTTACCGCCTATCGGTGAAGCAGCGGCGAAGTCGGCAAGCGAAGCCGGCGCTGGTCCGTCTCTGCAGGGGCCGACTGTAAAGCCTCCGGTTTCGGAGCCGCCTGCCGACACGCAGTTCATGGGGCCGCAACCGGCGCAAGAGGATGCGCCGCGCGAGCAGTGGTCTTTCCGGCCTCGGACCGATGCCCAGGCGTCCGTGCAGGGCGCGTCGGCTGCGACCAACGCTATGAACGGCAACGCACAGGCGCCAGTCGCGACGACCATCGAGGGCGATCTCGAACTCGTGCAGCGTAAGATCAAGGAACTCGCTGACGAGGTGAACGCGGCGGAAGCATTGCGTCCCAAGCCGCAGCTCGTTGCGACTCGTCCGAGCGGACCGTCGAGCCCGCTGGAAGACTCCATCGGCGCGCTGCGCGCTGCTGCAAAGAGCATGCGCGGCAGGCCGTCTCTCGGCGATTTCATTCCGAAGTTCGAAACGCAGGCTGCCGAGCCGAAGCCCGCTTCCCAACCACAGTCGATGCCTGCGCAGCCAGCTGCTGCTCCGGCGAGCCCCGCAACGGGTTTCGGCGAGCTCGTCATTCCGGCGACGGCAGAAAGAATCGCGGGTTCGGACACCGCCGCGTCGGCTTCTACTGCTCCACCATCAAATGCTGCTGAGCGCGATGTGGCACCTCCCAACCTTGAGCTGCCGCTTCCCGATTTCTCGCTGCCGTCGGGGCCGACCCTGCCGCCGCGTGCGGATGCGATCAGCCGTGCTGTTGACGATGGAACCATCGACGTCTTGCTTGGGCCGATCGTGACGCTGTCGGAGCATTCGGTCAGCCACTACGAAATGACGGCGAACCTCGTTTCGCTGACTGGCGAGACACTTACCTTCAGCGAGGACGATTTTGCGCTGATCGAAGGTGACCGCGATGCGAAATTCGACATTGCGCGTCTCACTCGGGCCGCTGCACTGGCGGCGCGAATGGATGCGCGTGATCGCGAAGGTTCGCTGCTCGCGGAATTTTTTGGCTCCTCGATGACGAGCAGGGCTTTTCTTGAAACCTTCGCGAACGCCTACGAAACGCGGCAGCGAATTTCGGCACAGCTCGTACTGACGTTTACGCAGCGTGCGGTCGACGCGTTCTCACCGGCGGCTTGGCAGGCCGTGCGCGATATGCACGCGTTCGGGTTCCGCTTTGCGCTCGACAAGGTTCGTCACGTGGGGACGGATTTCGCGGCGCTGCAGAGATCGGGCTTCCGCTTTGTTCGCATTGACGCTCAGACACTGCTCAATGGGTTGGCAACACCAGAGCGGCTTGTGCCGGCCGAGGAAATTCTGCAGCGGGCGACGCTGGCAGGGCTTTCGATCATTGCGGCGGGCATTCAGGACGCAACAACGCAAAAGCGGCTGCTGGACGCCGGTGTGCTGTTAGGTCAAGGGCCGCTGTTTGGAGCGCCGCGACAGGTCAACGTCGACAGCGGCGCGGGGCCGTCCGATCAATCGGCGGCGGCTTGAGA